>JABJBP010000113.1 GCA_018665815.1 Rhodospirillaceae bacterium | reverse complement strand
GTTAAAAATGGCTGCGCCGGCCATGCCGTCGAGGTCCGAGGCCGGAAGATTGGCGAGATATTGCCGGGTAAAAGCTTCCAGCTTTTTCGCCTTGGCGCCCTTCAACTTCGATTGGGCATGTCGGACAACTTTGTTAATCAGGCCGGATTTTTGTTTACCAACATCGCTAGGCATGTTCATGCTCCACACTGAGATCGCCGGAACCCGCAATCCGACCTTAAAAAGCTAGCGGAATTTTCTCGTTAATTCAAAAGGTTAATTGATAGTCGTTCGGTTCTCTCGACGAGAAAAACGTTCGAATATGAATTTTATTCGGTGCCGAGAACCTTGGCGATTTCGGCCAGCAGCTGCGCCATATCCAAGGGCTTGCCAACAAATCCGGAAAATCCGGCGGCGGCACCCTTCTGGCGATCTTCATCACTGGCATTTCCCGATAACGCAATCACCGAAAGGGCGACCGTGTCTGTGCCGGCTTTCAGGGTGGCCAACACATCCCAGCCTGACATGCCCGGCATATTTAAATCGGTAATGATGAGATCGGGCGTAGCGTCTGCAACCGCCGCGAGACCGGCATCTCCATCCGCCGCCACGATGACGTCATGGCCCTGTCCCTGCAGGGCGTGCGTCAACAGCATCCGGATTAAGTCCTCATCATCAATGGCAACAATACGCGCCACGCCAGGCCCCCTCGATCAAACAACGAAGCATTCAGCCACACACTGCGGAGGTATTCAAATTAATCGCAACCCCGGAGCTTACCAGCACTCATAAAATCACTGTTCTAAGGAGAGGAAAATTGGAGCGGGCGATGGGATTCGAACCCACGACTTCAACCTTGGCAAGGTTGCGCTCTACCCCTGAGCTACGCCCGCATCGGGCCCAATGAGGGCCGGAAAGCGCGCCGATCATACGCATTGCTTAACCCAATGCAAGTGTCATCTTGCGCCCCGGTACACGGCTTGCTTGAGAGCCGGCGAAGGTCTGGTTAGTATCCGCGCCATGGTAGCCACCAGAGACGATCTTTTTAATCGGCTGGACGCGCTCGGTATTGTCACCGAGACGGTTGAGCATCCGACCGTCTTTACGGTTGACGAAGCGAAGGCGGCCCGCGGTGATCTGGCCGGCAGTCACAGCAAAAATCTGTTTCTCAAAGATAAAAAAGGCCGGATGTGGCTGGTGGTCACACTGGAAGACCGTGCCGTCGATACCAAGGCGCTGCGCAAGGCCATCGGTGCGGCGCAGCTATCCTTCGGTAAACCCGAGCTTCTAAAAGACGTTTTGGGGATTGACCCCGGCTCGGTGACCCCCTTCGCCGTCATCAACGACACGGGCGGCCAAGTCTCGGTCATATTGGATGCTGGCCTGCTGGCCTCGGAACCGCTGAATTTTCATCCGCTGGTTAATACTGCAACAACCAGCATCTCGACGGAGGATCTTCTCGCGTTCCTCCGCGATACCGGCCACGAACCGGTGGTTCTGGATTTTACAGACCTCACTCGAGAGACTTGAACAGGCTCCATTGATGGGCCATCTATGGTAAAGCAATCACCCCGAAGGGCAGGAACTAAACGATGCAATTCACAATGAACCCGGACGGCACCATGGTGCCCGCCGATGGCGCCGGAGAGACTCAACAGGGTTCTCAGCAACCCCAGGGACAGTCCCAGGGACAACCGGCAGCTGGTGGCGGCGTTCAACTTGGCGGGGGCACACTGGCACCGGACGGGGGCGTGCCGGGCGGTCCACTGATCAAGGAATCGAATTCCGCCGACTTCGTGCAAGACGTCATTGAGATGTCCATGAACGTGCCGGTGATCGTTGATTTCTGGGCGCCCTGGTGCGGGCCGTGCAAAACACTGGGCCCGGCCTTGGAAAAGATCGTCACCCAGGCCGGCGGTCTGGTGCGCATGGTCAAGGTCAATGTTGATGAAAACCAGGAATTGGCCGGCCAATTACGGGTTCAGTCGATCCCCGCGGTGTTCGCCTTCAAGGACGGGCGGCCGGTCGATGGATTCACTGGCGCGGTGCCGGAAAGCCAGATTAAATCGTTCGTTGAACGGCTTCTTGGCGGCGCCAAGCCGCCGCTGGAACAGGCCTTGGAGTCCGCCAAGGAATTACTTGATAACGGCCAGGAAGCCGATGCTCTGGCGTTATACAAGCAAATTCAAGCCGAGGCTCCGGACAATGAAGCCGCGCTGGCCGGTGTCATTCGCGCCACGCTGGCGAGCGGTGATCACGCCGCCGCCATGGAGATTGTAGCGGCTCTGCCCGATGAGCTTAAATCCAAGTCGGAAATTGCAGCTGCCATTTCCGCTGTCGAGTTGAGCCAGCAAACGGAAGATACCGGCGATATCGCACCGCTCAAGGATGCGGTTGATGCCAACCCTGCAGATCATCAGGCGCGCTATAATTACGCCATGGCACTTTATGGTGCAGGACAAAACGAATTGGCCCTTGATGAGCTTCTTGAATTGATCCGTCGTGACCGGGCGTGGAATGAGGAAGCCGGTCGAGTTCAACTTTTAAAAATATTCGATGCCCTTGGGCCGACCGATCCGCTGACGGTTGGCGGGCGCAAACGCCTTTCATCAATTCTATTTTCTTGAGTTCCCGGAGGCTGCGATGATGGCCGCCGACCTGCCTGCGGAAATTCCGATCTTTCCGTTGACCGGTGCGCTGTTGCTGCCGGGCGGCCAATTGCCTCTGAACATTTTTGAGCCGCGTTATCTGGCGATGGTCGAGAGCGCCCTTGGGCATGGGCGCTTTATCGGCATGGTGCAGCCGCGCGAGGCGGACCGTGAAACCGTCGGTGATGAGGCGGCTGTATTCGAGACCGGCTGCCTCGGCCGAATTTCACAATTTTCAGAGATGCCCGGCGGACAGTTTTCGCTAGCGCTTAGCGGAATTTGCCGATTTCAAATCACGCGCGAATTTGAATTGCTTGATGGATACCGGCGTGTCGAGCCGAATTTTGACGGGTTTATCGATGATCTGTCGCCGCCAGCGGAAGGATTGAATGATCGACCCGGTTTGATCAATGCCTTGCGGGCGTTTTTTAAATCCAACAATCTTGACGCTGATTGGGATGCCTTGGAACAGTCCCCCGATTCCGTCCTGGTGACATCCGCCGCCATGGGATGTCCGTTCGGCCCAAAGGAAAAACAGCTTCTATTGGAGGCTGCTGATTTGACCGTCAGGGCGGAAAAGCTTCAGGTTATTCTGGAGATGGCAGTGCATGATAAATCCGGCGACATGTCACGTCATTGAACGGAGGATACTATGAATACCGAATCCCATGCCGTGGATCCCAAATTGCTTGAGATTTTGGTCTGCCCGCTGACCAAAGGGCCACTGGAGTACGACCGCGAAAGTCAGGAATTGATCAGCCGCAAGGCCGGTCTAGCTTACCCCATCCGAGATGGTATTCCGATCATGCTGGCCGATGAAGCGCGGGAATTGTCCGGTTCAACGAATACAGAAAACTGAGGCCCGCAAACGATCATGAGTGACAACTTCACCCAGCAGCGCAAACCGACGGAAATTCGGCTAAAGCGCGAAGAGAAAATTCTCGAGGTCGACTTCGACAACGGTGAGAGTTTTGCCATCACCGCCGAATTGTTGCGCGTCGAAAGCCCATCGGCGGAAGTGCAGGGCCACGGACAAGGCCAAAAGACATTGATCGCCGGGCGCCGTCATGTTGGCATTATGGAGGTCAGGCCGGTCGGCAATTACGCCGTCGCGTTGAAATTCGATGACATGCACGACAGCGGTATTTATTCATGGGATACGCTTTACGAGTACGGTCGCGACCAGGACCAAATGTGGGCCAACTACCTCGCCGCCCTGGCCGAGCAGGGTTTGAGCCGCGATCCTTAATTAATAGCCCCTCAAGCGCCGGGCGCACCCCTCCAGGATGCTTGGCTTACGGCGCATCAGCGCCGACGCGCGTTGCGCTTGCCTCCGGGCTGGGCGCCCGTCGGTAACATTGTCCTCCAACCAATGGAGAACCGGCAATTGCACCATCGTCAATTGTTTATGGAACCGACGAGCTTTGCTCGGGGCAAGCGCGACGCGCGCCGCGCATATGCGCGTGAGCCAAGGTTGCGGAGCAACCGCCCGGCGCCTGAGGGGTTATAATAACGACTCGCCGCGCAGCAGGCGCGGCAATTCACCGACGACACCCATGGCATGGCGCATGAACACCCGTTTCAATGGTGGGAGTTTGTTGACTGTCGCTAGACCCAAATCACGGGCTAAACGGACCGGTGCGATGTCATTGGAAAATAGGCGGTTCAGGCCGTCCGTTGCGGCCAACATGACCGTGTTGTCAAAGCGCCGCCAGCGCGAAAAACGCTCGAGCACCACTGCAGAACCGAGGTCTTGGCCGAGCCGGCGCGCATCAACCAAAACTTCAGCCAACGCAGCGACGTCGCGCAATCCCATATTCAGGCCCTGGCCGGCAATGGGGTGCATGGCGTGCGCCGCGTCACCGACCAACGCTAGCCGTGGCGCCGTCATGGTTTCGGCGAACTGCAAACCAAGCGGGAAAATATAACGCGGCCCGGTGGTCACAATTTCACCGAGGAACCCGCCAATCCTGTTTTGTAACTCCCCGCAAAACTCAGTCTCGTCCAAATCCATCATCGCTTGGGCCACGTCGCCCGGTTCGGTCCAGACAATCGACGCCCGATTGGCATCTTCCAAGCCTTCGCCATGCAGCGGCAAGATCGCAAAGGGTCCGGCAGGCAGAAACCTTTCATGGGCGACACAGTCGTGGCGGCGCTCATGGCGCAGCGTGCAGACGATCCCCGACTGCTTATACGGCCATTGCGTGACACCGACACCCGCCTCGGTCCGGGTTTGTGAAAACCGGCCATCTGCGCCAACCGCCAACCGCGCGCGGATGGTTTGTCCGCTGCGAAGCTGGGCCGTCACAAATCCTTGACCGCGCTCTAATTTTTCGACTTTGTCAGGCGCAAATGTCATCGTCGCGCTATCGCTGAGCCGGCTATGGAGCGCGCGGCGCAAATTGTGGTTTTCGACCATGAACCCCATGGGGTCATCGCCGGTTTCAGTGTGGTCATAATGCAGAAAGAACAGCGATGGTCCGTCGCTGATCCGGATATCTAGGATCGGCGCGGCGCGTGGCGCCAGCAGCGGCCAAATATCGATGCCCTCAAGCAAGCGCGTATTTGACAATGACACCGCAAAAGATCGGCCATCGAATTCTGCGTCAATCGCCGCTGCGGGATCTTGTGTATCTACCATAGCGACGCGAATGGCCGTCTCGGCCAACGCCGCCGCAAGCGTGCTGCCCACGAAGCCACCGCCAATGATTAAAACATCAACGTCTATCCGGTCATCACTGCGCGCGCCATGCTTCATCCGGATATGGTTCCGATAGGCGGCCAGCGAAGTCCAGAACAATTCGATCTATAATTTTGTATAAATAATAGGCACTATAAAATTTATGTATATAATTTAGTCATAATTAATTTTAGCCGCTTTCGAACTTACCACACCATTTTAATACAAGCTGTTGATTTAAAGCGCTTTTATTGAATATCAGCATGTTGGCACGCGATTTGAATATTGCACGGCAACAACGCGGACACAGTCCGTCAATCATCGCGTCAGTTCCGCCAAATATTTAAACAGCGACACGCGGCACGGAATTGGCGCCAACACTGAGAGGATCAAGCGTAATGAAGCTGATCATGGCAGTTATCAAACCGTTCAAACTTGAAGAAGTTCGCCAAGCGCTTCTGCCGCTAGGCATCGAAGGTATGACCGTGAGTGAAGTCAAAGGATTTGGGCGCCAAAAAGGCCAAGCCGAAATTTACCGGGGTGCCGAATACGAAGTCAATTTTCTGCCCAAGGTAAAACTCGAAATCGCCGTCAGCGACGATGCCGTAGATGGCGTTATTGAAGCGATTTCCGAAACCGCCCAGACCGGAAAAATCGGAGACGGCAAAGTCTTCGTCTACGGCCTCGACAAGGCCGTCAGAATCCGCACCGGCGAATCCAATAACGACGCCCTCTAGGAGGCCACAATGACTAAGCTTTCCCACACATTTAAAAACCGGTCGGGCATCCTGGCCGCAACGATTGTGACAATGACCGCCATGGCTGCCGGGCCCGCCTGGGCAGGCGTCGCCAGTGAAACGGTCTATATCCTCAATACGTTTTCATTTCTGGTTCACGGATTTTTGGTGATGTTCATGGCAGCCGGTTTCGCGATGCTGGAATCGGGCCTGGTGCGGACAAAAAACACCGCGACAATCTGCTTAAAAAATATCGCGCTCTATTCTATCGCCGGCATCATGTTCTATCTGATCGGCTACAGCCTTATGTATGTCGATGTGCCGAAGGGCGGGTTCATGGGCACGTTCAATTTCTTCTATAATCCATCCGGCGATGAATTGGCTCTTCTCAGCGCCGGTGATAAGGCGACACCGGAAATGGCCGAGAAAGTCATCAAGAGCGGTTATTCCGTGCCTTCCGACTGGTTCTTCCAAATGGTTTTTGTCGCAACTGCGGCATCCATCGTTTCCGGTACGGTCGCCGAACGCATCAAGTTTTGGCCGTTCATGATCTTTGTCGTCGTGCTCAGCGGCTTCATTTACCCGGTCCAGGCTTCCTGGGTTTGGGGTGGCGGTTGGCTGAATGGGATGGGCTTCACGGATTTCGCCGGCTCAACACTTGTCCACTCGACGGGCGGCTGGGCAGCGCTGACCGGTGCCATCATCCTAGGTGCGCGAAAGGGAAAATACGGCCCGGACGGCCGGGTACGTGCGCTGCCGGGTGCGAATATCCCATTGGCAACGCTGGGCACGTTTATTCTGTGGTTCGGCTGGTTTGGCTTCAACGGCGGCTCGCAACTGGCACTCGGCAGTGCCGCGGATGCAACCGCCATGTCGATTGTTTACGTCAACACCAACCTGGCCGCCGCTGCCGGTGTTGTCGCTGCTATGTTGCTGGCGCAGTTGATCTACAAGAAAGTCGACGTGTCGCTAGCACTCAATGGCGCTATCGGTGGCTTGGTCGCGATCACCGCCGGGCCTGATCTGCAAAATCATGCCCATGCCTTAGTCGTCGGCGGTGTCGGCGGTGCATTGGTAATCTTTGCCGTGCCCTTGGTCGACAAGCTGAGGATCGATGATGTGGTCGGCGCCATCTCCGCACATTTGGTCGCCGGTATCTGGGGCACGCTTTGTGTCGGCATCTTCGGCAGCGGGACCATTGCCACACAGGCCATTGGAATCCTTGCCATCGGCACCTTCGTGATTGTCACCAGTACGGTCGTCTGGCTTGCCCTTAAAGCCACCATCGGCATTCGGGTCAATGAAGAAGACGAAGCATTGGGTCTCGACAAAGCCGAATGCGGCATGGAGGCGTATCCGGAATTCGGCAGCGGATCACAAACCCTCTAACCGATCAATTCCCCTCGGCGGCCCCGTATTCAACCTGCACGGCGGGGCCGCTTTAAGGCCGGAGAGCAACTTTGTTCTTCGGCCTTTTTCTGGCACCAAACCCGAGCCCGACGTCCGTCGCGTTAAGCACTTGTTTATCTTCATCCCCTACAAGGCAAAGATGGCATTTGCATTGAGATTTTTTGACGCGGCTGACAGCACTGAGCCTGGCCGCCAAGCTGTTACCGCTATCCTGCCGGCGGGCGCCAAACGGTTCATTCATGACCGTGCCATGGAGTTGGCCGGTATTTGCCTTGCGATCATCTCCTCGGCTGCATTGCTGGCATTGTTTAGTTATGCACCGAGCGACGCATCGCTGAATAGCGCGACCGTCGGTCCGGCGCTCAACCTGCTGGGCTCGCCGGGCGCCATTCTTGCCGATATTTTGATGCAGGGCTTTGGCTACGCGGCGCTTCTTCCCTTGTTGGGCATTGCCGGGTGGGCCTGGCGATTTATTCGAAAGCGTCCCGTCGCTCACCCGGTGTGGCGCGGTTTTGCGCTTATCTTGGCAGCCATTGCGGCAGGTGTAGCGCTGAGCGCCTTGCCGGTGCCCCAAGACTGGCCTTTAGCGACACGCATGGGCGGCGTTGCCGGTGATTTGGTGATTGGCCGAACTGCTGACCTCATAGCAACTATTGGATGGGGGAAAGCGACGCCCTATTTGGCTGTGCCAGCGGGATTTGCGGCTTTCGTTTTATGGGTTTTCGGATTGGGGCTGACCTGGCGCGATTGGCATGCATCCGGATTGGCGCTTGGTGCTGGTGCCGTTTTTCTGGGCCGCAGTGTTCGGAAGGGCCGCGATACGTTTGGCGTCGTGCCGGCCTGGGGCCGCCGCTTAATCGACACCGCCAATGCGCCCGAGACACCTGCTGAAATCAACACCACAGAATTTGATGACAATGCGACCGCGATCGATATTCAAATTTCCGTCGGTGAAAAGGATGACCCAGACGACGGACCCGAGACCCAGGAACGAACCGGGCTGGTGATGCCCCGCAAGCCCAGACCGAAGACCGGCAAGAAGGCGAAGCAAGCGCGTCAGGGCAAGCTCGATCTGGAGCCGAGTAACGCCTATACAATGCCACCGTTGGAATTGCTGGAGAACCCCATTACCCAGCCGGGCGGCGACGCCCTGAACAAAGATACTCTGGAACAAAACGCCCGTTTTCTGGCAACGGTTTTGCAGGATTTCGGCATCAAGGGCGAGATCGTCAAGGTCCGCCCGGGGCCTGTGGTCACACTATATGAATTGGAGCCGGCGCCCGGCACCAAGACTTCGCGCGTTATCGGGTTATCGGATGATATCGCCCGGTCCATGAGCGCTGTTTCGGTCCGCGTCGCGGTGGTGCCTGGACGCAATGTCATTGGTATTGAGTTGCCGAATGTTGGCCGTGAAATGGTTCTGCTTCGTGAATTGTTATCATCCACAGATTTCGAAAAATCAAAGGCCACGCTGCCCCTCGCACTGGGCAAGGATATCGGCGGTACCGCTGTCGCCGTTGATCTGGCCCGGATGCCGCACCTGTTGATCGCCGGGACCACCGGGTCGGGCAAGTCGGTCGCCATGAATACGATGATCCTGTCACTGCTCTACAGCCGTGGCCCGGCCGAATGCAAGCTGATCATGATTGATCCGAAAATGCTGGAGCTTTCCGTCTACGAAGGCATTCCGCACCTGTTGACGCCGGTGGTCACCGATCCGTCCAAAGCCGTTGTCGCACTGAAATGGGCGGTCCGCGAAATGGAAGATCGCTACCGCAACATGTCGCAGTTGAGCGTACGCAATATTGCGGGATACAACGCGCGAATTGAAGAAGCCTTAAAGAAAGGCGAAGAGCTGACTCGACGCGTCCAGACCGGTTTTGACGAAGCCGGCAAGCCAGTGATTGAAGATCAACCGCTATCGATGGTGCCATTGCCGATGATTGTCGTCGTCGTTGATGAAATGGCCGATTTGATGTTGGTCGCCGGCAAGGACGTCGAGGCCGTGATCCAGCGCCTGGCGCAAATGGCCCGGGCCGCCGGCATTCATTTGATTATGGCGACACAACGCCCGTCGGTCGATGTCATTACAGGTACGATAAAGGCCAACTTCCCGACCCGTATCAGCTTCCAAGTGACGTCGAAGATCGACAGCCGCACGATCCTGGGTGAACAGGGCGCGGAACAGCTATTGGGACAGGGCGACATGCTTTATATGGCCGGTGGTGGACGGATCAGCCGGGTCCATGGGCCCTTCGTTTCCGACGATGAGGTCGAGCAGGTTGTCAGCTTTTTAAAATCACAGGGTGCGCCGTCCTACATTGATGAGATCACCGTCGAAGACGATACCGACCCGTTAGCCGGTGCGTCAGCAGGCGGCGCCAACGCCGATGCACTTTATGACGAAGCCGTCGCATTGGTTGCCCGCGAAGGCAAGGCTTCGACGAGTTTCATTCAGCGCCATCTTCAAATCGGTTATAACCGGGCCGCGCGGATCATTGAACAGATGGAAAAACAAGGTGTCGTCAGTGAGGCCAACCGGGTCGGGCGGCGCGAGGTTTTGATCGGCGCGCACTGACACAGACGCGCCAAACCCAAACACTTTGGCCTGACGATGGCTTTACGCCACCACAGGCGTTCGCTACAAACAGCGACCATGAAGAAATCCCTTTCCCACCTAATTTTTGCTCTCGGCCTGATCACCGCAATTTGGTGCGCGGCGGTGCCAGTGCCTGCGGCGGCGACCATTGCCCGGACTCTCAATCTGACAAAACAGGACATTGCCGACATTGTCCGTATTGAGCGGCATCTGAACGCCAATAAGACGGTCAGCGCACGGTTCCTGCAGGTCTCATCGAACGGTGAGTACAGCGAAGGCATGGTTCATATTCAACGGCCCGGCCGAATGCGCCTTGAATACGATCCGCCAAACCCGACGATGGTCATCGCAGACGGCACGAATTTGATTTACATCGACCGCGAGCTCGATCAGGCGACGGCAATATTTTTATCCCTGACACCGGCCGAATTAATCCTACGCGACACCCTATCGTTCGCTTCGAAAGATCTTCTGGTGACGGGGTTCGAACGGTCCGCCGGGGTAATCCGGCTCTCGATCGTCAAGACCGATGACCCACTGGAAGGCCGTATCATGTTGATTTTTAGCGACAAACCGTTGGAATTACGCAAATGGGTGGTGGTCGATTCGCAAGGAATCAAAACTACGGTGTCTCTTTTAGGTCCGGAATTCGGCAAACCGCTCGATCCCAATCTTTTCGATTTCGAAATGCCGGCCTTCGACAAAGATTTGAATTAACGCTGAAATTTTGTAGTTTTCCATCGAATTTGACGTTTTCTTTGAGCTTATTTCTAAAAGGGGCTGGATTTATATCTCCGGTTGAACCATATCTGTGTGTAGGGGATCGGAGGCTTGCGCAGCAATTCGATTCCTTTGGATGGTCCCCCCGCCATCCTTGGACTCTTTCTGAGGGTCCTGGCGCCCGGCTACCCCCTTGCCGGGCGCCTTTACTTTGGGGGCCGCTTGATCGCGCCCCAGCACGCCGACATCAGCTCAATCCGGCTCTATGACCACGGCAGGGCTTTCCATTGCAACGTGGAACGTCAATTCGTTGCGGCGGCGCATTGAAAGTATCGGCTGGCTAAGTGACGAAGCCGGGCCAGACATCATTTGCCTGCAGGAAACAAAGGTCACGGATGATCTGTGTCCAGGCGACGCACTCAGCAAACATGGTTATCCGTTCCAAGCCCATGTCGGCATGAAGGGCTATAATGGCGTTGCCATCATTTCACGCCTTCCACTTCGAAACATCGAAGTCCGGTCATGGTGTGAACGCGAGGATGCGCGGCATATTTTCGCGATCATCGATACCGGTTCCTACCTGGGCGAAATCGAAGTGCACAGTGTCTACGTGCCTGCGGGTGGCGATATTCCCGATCCGTTGGTCAATCCCAAGTTTGAACACAAACTTTCGTTTTTGAGCGAATTGAGCCATTGGTGGGCAGCGCGGGGCGCCGGCACAAGGCAGATCATGGTCGGGGATTTTAATATCGCGCCATTGGAATCGGACGTCTGGTCTCATGAACGGTTGAAACGAACCGTTACTCATACAGAAATAGAAATTGCGCATTTGGCGTCATTACAAAAATCCGCCCACTGGGTTGATGCGATCCGGCTATTCCATCCCGCCGATGAGCCGGTCTATACGTGGTGGAGTTACCGCGCGGCTGATTGGGAACTTGTGAACAAAGGCCGGCGCTTGGACCACATTTGGATATCTGATGATTTGGCTGAACATGCCGATGGCATCACGGTATTTCGCGAAACCCGCGATTGGACGCCGCCGTCCGACCACGTCCCGGTTATATTGTCGTTAAAATAATATATCGCGCCTAAGACACCAGCCGGTAGCCGCCCGGCTCAGTAACAAGAATTTGGGCACTTGAGGGATCGGGCTCAATTTTTTGCCGCAACCGATAGACATGTGTTTCCAGCGTATGGGTGGTCACATTGGCGTTGTATCCCCAGACCTCGTCAAGAAGCACATCTCGGCCAACAATCCGGTCGCCAGCGCAGTACAGGTATTTCAAAATTGCCGTTTCCTTGTCCGTCAAACGAACCTTTTTGTTGTCGGCGGTATTGAGCAACAGCTTATTGGCAGGCTGAAAGGTGTAGGGCCCGATGGTAAAGACCGCATCATCGCTGCGTTCGTGTTGGCGAATATGGGCACGCAAACGTGCCAACAATACGCCAAGCCTGAACGGCTTGGTGATGTAATCATTGGCGCCCGCGTCGAGGCCAAGGATGGTGTCCGCGTCCGTGTCCGCACCGGTCAGCATGATTATCGGCGAACGAACGCCGTTGCGGCGCATCAGACGGCAAACTTCGCGGCCATCCATATCGGGCAGCCCGACATCAAGAATGATGACGTCGTAATATTCTTTTTTCACCAGACTGAGTGCATCTGCACCGGACTCGGCGCCAATCGTCGCGAACTCTTCATGGAGTTGTAACTGCTCGGACAGCATATCGACCAACGTTGTATCGTCATCGACAATTAGTATTTGTTTTCCAACGGTCATGTTTTGCTCGCTATTCCGTCCTCAGATATTAACATGCCATTCCACCGAGGAATGGACACCCATTAACACCGTCCTATTATATTAACACCATCCTATTATAATGGTACTGATGGTAAATAATTAAAGTCCCTGTGCGCGCGTCATATAGGCGGAAACGTGAACGATAAACGGCCAAATCCACATCTTAGTCTTGTTCGTGTCCCGGCATCGCGTGAGCCCGTGTCCTTGCTGGCCGTGGATCGTGCAATTTCCGAGCTGCGGCGTGGACGTATGGTCGCGGTACGCGGTAACAATGGAACCGCCGCGCTGACCCAAGCCGCTGAAGGCCTCACTCAGGAAAGCCTTGAACAATTAGCCGGTCTTGCCGGCGCAGAGCCGGCATTGACGATTACCGCGCGTCGCGCTGCCGTTCTGGGATTGGCGGAACCAGATGGAAAAATCGTGACAGTCGTCACCGATCCTGCGTTAACGGCGGTGGCGGCGATTGAAATTGCCGATCCACTGGCCAATTTTCAAATGGATCCGCTTGAGATCACGACCCGCGAAGCGCAGACCTACGATAGCGAAAGCGCTGCAGTGACGCTGACAAAGTTAGCACGTTTGTTGCCGGCAGCAATTACTGCGCCGATTGAAGCCAAGGAAGCAGACGATCTTGCGCGCTGGTCCATGCGGCACGACCTTTTATTTATCGATTCGGGCGATATTTTCCAATATGACCGCACCGCTGCACGCTCTCTGCGCGCCGTCAGCGAAGCCCAAATTCCGTTGGCCGGGGCCGAGGACACCAAAGTCATCGCGTTTCGGCCGGCCGATGGCGGCATTGAGCACTTGGCCATCCTTATCGGCGCACCGGATCCATCCGAACCCGTATTGACGCGCATTCATTCGGAATGCTTCACCGGTGACCTATTGGGCAGTTTACGCTGCGATTGCGGTGACCAATTGCGCGGCGCAATCAGCGAAATCGCCGCCAACGGGGCCGGTGTGCTGCTGTACCTGGCCCAGGAAGGACGGGGTATCGGCCTCGTCAACAAATTGCGCGCCTATACACTCCAAGATCAGGGTTTCGATACCATCGATGCCAATGAACAACTGGGGTTTGACGCCGATGAACGCGTTTTCCTGCCTGCCGCACGGATTTTACAGGAACTCGGTTTCGACACGGTCCATTTGATGACCAACAATCCCTTGAAAGTCGACGGGCTTGCCGCCTGTGGCGTAAGCGTCGCCGAGCGCGTCGCGCATACTTTTCCGTCAAACAAACACAATGAAGATTATTTACGGACCAAGATCGCGCGCAGCGGACATCTTTTTTAAACCTATTCCCCAATCGAAACGATTTGCATTGTCACCGGCTGTCCGTATGGGCAATTATTGCCGCCTTTAGCTCTAAAATTTCTGCGATATATTCCCGTAAAGCATTGAAATTAAAAGATTCAAAGCTGGCATGCCCTTTGCGTTGTAAGATTCAAAAATAATCGACGATACGGAACGGGAAAATACCATGACAAGCATTTCGGAAGGCGTCCTGCCTTGGCACAGCAAATCTTTAACCGCTGTCAGCCAAACACCAGAGGGCAAATCGAAAGCCGGCCATGACACGGCCTTAAAAGAGGTGAAAGACGATGCCGACGAAAGTTTCAAGCCTTTCGGCGACGATGGGTTTTCGTTTTTCGACCTGATCGATGTCGTCAATCCCTTGCATCATATTCCGTTGATTGGTCCGATGTATCGGGAGTTTAGTGGCGACACCATCGACCCATTGCCGCGGATTACCGGCAGCACGCTTTTCTTCGGACCCCTGGGCGCCGGATTATCGGTTGCCGATGTCGTCCTTGAGGAAGCCACAGGCAAGGATGCCGGTGCACATATGCTGGCCATGCTGCGCGGCGGTGATGGGACCACGCAAACCGCCGAAAACGCGTTCAGCCAAAGCGCCAATAAAACCACGGCACAGCCTGGCGCTACGGGAACCGACGCCGATGATCCGGTCTCTGCGTGGGCCCGAGCCGAGCTTGCCTTTCGTGACAAATTGGCCGCCGACCGAGGCCTTCCATCGCGTCATGCATCGATGACGACGCCTTCCGCCGCCGGCACGGATAGCGCCGACGCCGACCCTGTCACCACATGGGCACAAGCGGAGGCCGCTTACCAGCGATCGCTTTCGCAACCCGAACAGGTCGCGGCATTGCCGGCCGCGCCGCCAAAAATGGCGCAGCCCCGCCAAGCTGCCGTTGAACCAGCTTCCGTTTCGCCGTCCCGCAGCGCTTCATCGGACGTCGCAGAAGCCCGCCGGCTACTAAAATCATTGGGCGTTCGCGAAACGCCCGCCGCCTTGGCGGCGCTCACCACTGACCGGCCATCGGTGACGGACCGGGCGCCATCCGAGATCAATCTTGCTCAACAACACGCCGCAGCAGCTTACCGCGCAACCGGATCGGTCAAACCTAAAATGGCATTCGCACAATCTACGGCCAATAAATCGCCGGCCGGCGTTGGTGCCCCAGCCGCAGCCGGCGGCTGGTTTTCCGAAGCCATGCTTGGTGCGCTCAATAAACATGACCGCCAAGTATTGAGCAGTGGTAGCCTGCACCGCAGCGCCGGCGCCGTGAACTAATCTCCTTCCCTTAAACGCCGGGCCGATTGTTAGGTAGGACATGGTTGGGTAAATTTTCAGATATCATAGTTGATGCGCCGGATCGCCTGACTTGGCAAAGTCAGGTCTTTCGCTGCGCGCTTGGTCGCGGCGGCATACTCGAATTCAAGGCTGAAGGCGATGGCGCGACGCCGGTAGGCAAATTTCCGCTCCGCCGCGTCTTCTATCGACCGGATAAAATCTCGATCATCGATACGTCCCTACAGACCATGGCGTTATCGCCGGACGACGGCTGGTGCGATGCGCCTGCGGATCCGGCGTACAATCAATTAATCAAAACGCCGTTCGCACGAGGCCATGAAGCGCTTTGGCGAGATGACAATGTCTATGACATCATTGTTGAGC
>JABJBP010000112.1 GCA_018665815.1 Rhodospirillaceae bacterium | reverse complement strand
CCCAACGATTACCTGATGGACCACTCCTCGGTAATTTATCTGATGGGGCCGGATGGGAAGTTCCAACAGCATTTCAGCCACGGTACTGACGGCGAAGCCATGGTCAAGCGGATACGTGAACTCCTCTCATGATCGGCAAATGACAGACAATGCCGCCGGCTTGATTATTGCCGCACCGTCGTCGGGAAGCGGTAAAACGGTCGTGACCTTAGGACTGCTGAGGCAGTTCGCGCGAACCGGTGTCGCCGTATCGTCCGCGAAGGTCGGCCCCGACTATATCGATCCCGCTTTCCACGCCATCGCCACCGGACGGCCGTGCCGGAACCTGGATACCTGGGCGATGCGTCCGGCAACGCTAAGTAGCGCGATCGAAACCCTGGCCGATGACGGACCGATTGTTTGCGAGGGCGTCATGGGTTTGTTCGACGGCGCGCGCGGTGTTAGCGGCGAGGCTGATGGATCAAGCGCCGCGCTGTCGCGCCTGACCGGATGGCCGGTGGTGTTGGTCGTTGATGCGTCTGCGCAGGCCGCATCGGCTGCTGCCGTGGTCAGGGGATTTGCGACCCATGACGCGGAGGTGCCCATCGCCGGGGTTATATTCAATCGCGTCGGCAGCGATGCCCACGCGGCGATTTTGATCGAGGCCACCGCCGCCGCCTTTCCCAACTTGCCGGTGCTTGGCTGCCTGCCCCGGCTCGAAGGCATGAACTTGCCGGAACGCCATCTCGGTCTTGTCCAGGCCATCGAGCATCCCGATTTGCCGGGGTTTATGGATTGTGCCGCCGACTGGGTGGCGGCGCATCTCGACTTGGACCGGCTGCAAAACCTATTCACACCGGCCCATACCGCCGACAATGATGGTGCACTCGCACCGCCTTTGCCGCCGCTTGGGCAACGCATTGCCGTCGCCCAGGACCGTGCCTTCGCCTTTGCCTATCCGCATATCCTCGATGGTTGGCGCCGCGCCGGGGCTGAAATTTTGACGTTTTCACCGCTTGATGACGGGACACCCGACGCGGATGCCGATGCGGTTTATTTGCCCGGCGGCTACCCGGAACTTGATGCCGGTACACTGGCCCAGGCCGTCGCGTTCCGTGCCGGCATGGCGGGAGCGGCCGAACGCGGCGCGGCAATATTCGGCGAATGTGGCGGCTACATGGTGTTGGGCGAGGCGTTGACGGATGCGGATGGGACTGTGCACCGGATGCTGGGTCTGTTGCCGGTGGAAACGTCCTTTCAGGATCGCCGCCTGCATCTTGGCTATCGGCAACTAAAGCTAAAGTCAGAATGTGCCCTGGGGGACGTAGGCGCGTGTTACCGCGGTCATGAGTTCCATTATGCGACGGTGGTCCGTGAATCCGGTGCGCAGCCATTATTTGCCGCCGCCAATTCGGCCGGTGCCTTGCTCGACGATATGGGATTGGTGCAAGGTCGGGTTTCCGGGTCTTTCGCGCATTTGATCGACCACGTGGTGAAAGATTAGGCGCCGGCAGGAATACGGCCCCGGCTTGCGACGCGCGGGGTTTCGGGGTACCACGTGGACTGAGTGGGGACGTGGCGAAAACGGGAGAGCCCAGCGTGTTCGGTCGCCAAAAGACCAAGGAAGTGGAAGACGTACCGTTCTGGAAGGCCAAAAGCCTGGAGGAAATGTCGAAGGCCGAGTGGGAATCGCTTTGTGACGGCTGTGGTCGATGCTGTTTGAACAAACTGGAACATGAAACCACCGGCGAGATTTTTCACACCGACATTGCGTGTCGGCTGTTGGATTTGGAAACCTGCCGTTGCACCAGTTACGAGCAGCGCAAACATTTTGTCCCCGAATGCCAAATTCTCACTCAGCAGAACCTGAAGAAGTATTCCTGGCTGCCATCCACCTGTGCTTACCGGCTGCGCGCCGAGGGCACGGATTTGTATTGGTGGCATCCTTTGGTTTCCGGTTCGTCGGAAACCGTTCATGAGGCCGGCATTTCGGTGCGCGGCCGGGTCATTTCCGAACGCGAGACGGATGATCTGGAAAACCACGTGGTCAGTTGGCCCGCTTAAGGAGAATAAGACAATGGAACGATTTACTGGCGTTAATGCTGCGGTTTTGACACCGCTAACCGCAGATCTGACACCCGATGACGCCTTGATGGCGGAATATTCGCAGTGGCTTTTGAACAACGGCTGTGACGGCTTGGCGATCTTGGGCACAACCGGTGAAGCCAACAGTTTTTCTCTGAAGGAACGGATCCGGATTATTGAGAATATGGTCGAGGCCGGCATTCCTGCATCGACGATGATGCCGGGTACCGGCAGCTGTTCATTGACTGACGCAGTGGAATTGACCCGGGTCGCCGTGAACGCCGGGTGCGGCGGCGTATTAATGCTGCCGCCGTTCTATTACAAGAACCCGTCGGATGCCGGTTTGTTCCGGTTTTTCTCGGAGGTGATCCAAAGGGTTGGTGACGCGCGGCTGCAAATTTATCTCTACCACTTCCCGCAAATGTCATCGACGCCGGTCAGCCATGATCTAATTGAGATGCTGTTGAAGGAATACCCTGAAACTATCGCCGGCATGAAAGACAGCTCCGGCGTCCTCGACAACATGGTCGGCGCAGCGCAAAAATTCCCGGGCTTCCACGTGCTGAGCGGCGCCGAAGATTGTTTCCTGCCGTTGCTGGAAGCTGGCGGCGCGGGGTGCATTACGGCGTGTTCGAACGTTTCCTCGCAGTTGGCGCAGGACGTTTATCAGGCTTACAAGAACGGCACCGACGCCAGCGCCGCGAACGATCCGCTTTGTGCCATTCGCGGTGTTATTCAGAATTATCCCTTGTCATCGGCGTTGAAACAGTTGATCGCGCGTCATAGCGGTAACGACGCGTGGAAGAATACCCGCCCGCCGTTCGTCGATATGGATGATGTCACTCGTCAGAAATTGTTCAACGAATTCGACGCCATCGGCCACAGCCTGCCGGTGGCCGCCTGACGGCCATCCTCGACATTGATGGGCGGGCCGTGCCGGTGCGGTTGCGCCGGCATGGCGGCGCGAAGCGGATTATCCTGCGTCTTGATAGGCGCGGCGAAGGCGTCGTCGTCACTTTGCCAAACCGGGTGCCGGAATCGGAAGGCCTAGCCTGGGCCGAAGGCCAGCGCGCCTGGATTGCCAAGCATTTGTGCAATTTACCGGTCCGCAAGCTGTTTGTGGACGGCGCGGTGGTGCCGCTTGGTGGCGCCCCGCATGTGGTTTGCCACATGGAAGGTGCGCGGCGCGGGGTGTGGGCCGAAGACGGTCAGATATTTGTCAGCGGCCGACCCGAACACCTAGCACGGCGTCTCACCGATTGGCTGCGGGACGAAGCCCGCCGGCGGCTCAACACGGCAGTGACGGACGCGACGGATCGTTTAGGGAAGGCGGCGGGGCGTATCACTGTCCGCGATACTCGCTCGCGGTGGGGGTCGTGCGCCGCCAACGGAAATTTGAGCTTTTCCTGGCGTTTGGTCATGGCGCCTGAATATGTCCTGGAATATGTCGCCGCCCATGAGGTTGCGCATCTCAGAGAAGCCCATCACGGGCCGGCGTTCTGGCGCTTGGTTGATGAATTGACAAGCCATGCGAAAGCCGGCCGGCAATGGCTGCGCCGGCACGGCGAGGGGCTTCATTTTTACGGCTGAGGCCACCCCGTCTTAGCGGATGCGTGGGTCCAGCATTTGTTCCAACCGGGCTGCCCCGGTTCGACCGAACCTCAGCAATTGCGCGCGCCGGCGGTTGCCGTTCAGTGGCCGGGCGGTGGATAGTGCCGTGAAAGGCGTCGGCGATGATTAGGCCTTCGTCGTCGGGTAATTTTTCCAACGGAAAATCATCACCGACGGCGAAATAGAACAAATCACAATGGGTCAGGTATTCCGGCCATTTCTTATCCGTCCGGAAATCGGCCAGTGATGATTTGACCTCGACGATGACAAGGCGACCCTGGCGGTCCAGTCCGGCCAGATCAGCACGGCGCCGCGACGACAGCTTGAATTCCGTGAGCATCTCAAAGTCCATGTCACGGAGTAGGCGGCTGGTGCCGCGCGTGATGCCTTCCGCTCTGGATGGAGGGATCGGCAGGGGGGCAACGATAGGCAACGCGGCGTTAAGTTTGTTCTGTAATTGTTCTTTCACGCATCCAGTGGTACCGCGATGTGCGACGGATTGCAATGTCCAGCGGCGAACCGGCGGATATTGTGTCATAAGGGGTGTCCCACTAGGCTCGACGGATGCACCAGGCACAAATTGAACTCAGCATAGAAACACCGGGCCAGGGATTGACGGAAATCACCCGCGAGGTCTGTGGCTGGGTCGCCGATCAAGATATTGCGACCGGCATGCTGACGGCGTTCTGTCGCCATACCTCGGCGTCATTGACGATCCAGGAAAATGCCGACCCCGACGTGCAGCGCGATCTTGAAACCTTTTTCGCCCGCCTGGTCAGTGAAGATCCGGCGCTCTATCGCCACACGGCGGAAGGCCCCGACGACATGCCGGCGCATATCAAAAGCGCTTTGACAGATGTGTCGTTGAACATTCCCGTCGGCGGGGGTCAGCCCGTACTCGGCACCTGGCAGGGCATATACCTATTCGAACACCGCCACCGCCCGCACCGGCGCCGGATCACTCTTCACATCTGCGGCGAGTGACGCACTTGCCTATTAGTCGGCGTCCTCTTCGTAGAGATGAACGTCGCGTTGCGGATAGGGGATGGAAATGCCTTCAGCATCAAAGCGTTGTTTGACGTTCTTCAACAGATCCCATCGAACATTCCAGTAATCGCCGCCGTCGCACCAGACGCGGGTGATGATATCGACGGAACTGGCACCCAATTCGCCAACGACGATGACTGGCTCCGGATCTTTGTGGGCGCGCTCATCGGCGCCGATGACGTCGCCCAAGACGCTCATGGCCTTATCTATATCGTCGTCGTAGCCAATGCCGAAGACCAGATCGACACGGCGAGTCGGGTTGAAGCTGTAATTCTTGATCGCAGCACCCCAGAGATGTGTATTGGGGATAATGACTTCGACGTTGTCGCCGGTTTTGATGTGAGTGACGAATAGGGACACGTCCTTGACGACGCCAATCTGCCCGGCACCTTCAATGAAATCACCAACCTTGAAAGGCCGGAAGAACAACAGCATGACACCAGCAGCCACATTGCTGAGCGCGCCTTGCAGGGCGAGGCCGATAGCTAGGCCGGCGGCACCGATAATGGCGACGAAGCTTGTCGTTTCAACACCGAAGCGGTCGAGGACCGCCAGCACGGTGACGATAATGATGACGTAGCGCACCATGTTGGAAAGGAAGCCCGAGATCATCGGGTCGATCTTGCCGGTCCTGATCATCGCCTTCTGCGTCCAAGCCTTGCCACGGCCGGCAAACCACCAACCGATGATAAGGATAAGAATGGCGCCGACGACATCCAGACCATAAGTCGTCATCGTATCGATCATCAGTTCGATGGCATCGCGTACTTGATTTTCCATAATTTAACCCCTCTGAGTTTGCCCGGGGCCCCAGTGCCGGGAAGAATGATTTAAATGTACATATAATTTATTGTCCTGAATGACCAGTGGCTTGAAGTCATGTATAGATTTCATCATGACATCGGAATTTCAATTGCTGCTGGTGCTCGGTGCGCTGATTGGCGCGGTGGTGTTCGTGCGGCGTCGCTGGTGGACGCCTGGTGGCGCCAATCGCCAGCGTTTGGAAGCCAAGATCGGACCCTATGTCCGCCCTCTCACGGTCGGGTTTTATGCGATTACCATGATTGTCTGGCTGATCATTTGGTTGGGCGCGCCGGACGGCGGGAATGACGGTTTAAGCAAGGCGTTGAAAAAGTTTTATCCGGACCGCAAGCCGCCGGCGCTGGACACATCAAGCGGTCCGACGCAACCACCGGCGCAGTGAGCGACTACTTGGGCTCAGGCTTTGGCCCAGGCTTTGGCTCAGACCTCAACTCAGGCCCCAACTCAGGTCAATGTCCGCGACAGAGGTAAGTTGACCATCACGCGGGGGCCTTCGCCGAGCGTGCCGTCAATCTCAGTTCGTCCCCATCACCCCTTCCTGCGCCGGTATTCTGACGGGTGTGGCGCACTGTGTCATCCTCATGAAAAGACCGCGGGGTTGACGGATTGACAATTTCTGCCAATCCGTCACGCTACGTGACCGAGGAGAGAATTCATGCCTGCCCGCCCCGAAGATCTGCCCTTCAGCCCGGCCGAATATGCGCGGCGTGTCGCCAAGGCTCGGACCGCCATGTCGGCCGCCGGGATCGACGTACTGATTGTCACCGATCCCTCTTTTTAGGAGCAAGCGGATACGCACTTAAAACTCGAGAAGTTAGTGTGAATTTTATCTGTAAAGCCCAGCGACTTTTATCGTCTGAAATAAAACGAAATTTACTCCACGGTGACGCTTTTCGCCAAATTGCGCGGCTGATCCACATCAGTGCCCTTAATGACGGCGATATGATAGGCCAGCAATTGCACGGGAATGGCGTACAGCAGCGGTGCCACGAAAGGGTCGACGGCGGGCAGGGTG
>JABJBP010000111.1 GCA_018665815.1 Rhodospirillaceae bacterium | reverse complement strand
TTAAAGGCCATTTTTGCCTACACTCAGAACCGTTCTGCAACCGGTCAGAACGTCCGCTTTCAGAGGGCTAAGCGGACATTGGGTGACGCCCGATCTGACTATCGCCTCTAGGTTAGAATATCGGTGCCCGGTTTTTAAAAGGCGGGGGAGTGTTCCAACATCATCAATCCTCACTGGGGTACGTTAAGGACGTATCGCCGTCCTTAATAATCCTCACGACCAACTTTGCAGTTGGATCGCCAGCCGTGAAGAGAAGAAAGAAGAAGAACGCTCGCCACTAGGCAGACCAGCAGAACTAAAGAAGTCCTGCTGGACTTTGTTAAGCGTGATGGAGCCGCCAGGATGTAAACCGTTGTCCTCGTCGTAAGGACTCCTGCGGGAACAGTGGACATCCTGTCTGTGGCGGCACGTCGGAGAGGTCTAATCCATTCCGTCGACAGCGACCAAACTGGAACTTGCAGTACTCTGACGTAATGCTTTCAGTTCTGCATATTCTGGATCATTGGCGAAGTCATGGATTGCCTGGCGATTAGGGAAACTAAAGACTACTAATCTGGTTGGCTGCCATTCGCCTTCAAGTACCTCAAACTCACCACCACGTACTAAATATTCGCCACCATGTTTCGCAATGAGTGCCGGGACTTCGGATTTATATCTCTCGTAGCCTTCGGGATCATTCACGTCCACATCAACTATCATATATGCCGTCATTTAGATTCCCCACGTTGAGGTTGAAAAGAAGTGCAATTATGGAGCAAATCGCTAAACAACCTTTAAGGCTGTCAGGTGAGATAAGCGACTGAAAACAGCGATCTCGGATCGAGAGTTAGGGTATATCCACCCGTTTCTCGTGCTCCCTATGTGCTCCCTAGAATAAATTAGGCCCCAGCCGTTTCCAGCCAGAGTCCTAAATAATCATTTATTATCAATAATTTAAATGGTAGGCGATACAGGGCTCGAACCTGTGACCCGCTGATTAAGAGTCAGCTGCTCTACCAACTGAGCTAATCGCCCCCAAGTTGAGGAAGAAGCCGTATAGCATTGCTTATGTGCTTTGTCGATACGCCGCCGGCGGTCGAAATAATGATGGTGTGTTAGACCTCGTCGCCGCCTCTACGCCCAATTACGACATCGCGGTGTACCCACACGCCGATCAAGAGGCCGAAACCGATCAACAAGGTCATCATCGCCGTTCCGCCGTAAGAAATCAGCGGCAACGGCACACCGACCACCGGGATCAGGCCCATCACCATGGCGATGTTGATGAACACATAGAGAAAGAACGTGACGGTGACGCCCATGGCGACGAGGCGCCCGAACTGGCTGTAGGACCGGGTCGCGATGGCGACACCGTAAACCAACAGCAAACCATACATGGCAAGCAATCCGAGCCCACCGACCAGGCCGAACTCCTCGGCCAGCATGGTGAAGATAAAGTCGGTCTGCATCTCAGGCAGGAAGTTCAGATGGCCTTGGGTGCCTTGCATGTAGCCTTTGCCGGTCATGCCCCCCGACCCCAGCGCGATTTTCGACTGAATGATGTGATAGCCAGCGCCCAACGGATCGGCTTCGGGATTGAGGAAGGTCATGATCCGCGCCTTTTGGTATTCGTGCAGGAATTGCCAACCGACCGGCGCGGCGATCAGGCCCGAGACAATCACCAGCGCAAATTGCCAAATCCGCACGCCGGCGACAAAGAAGATCCCCCCCGACGCCAGGATCAACATTAGCGCGGTGCCAAGATCGGGTTGGCGCAGCACTAGGCCGGCCGGCGTAAAGACCATCAACAACGGCATAATCAGGCGGGTTGGGCGTTCCACGTCTTCCAGGCTGAGGCCGTGGAAATAGCGCGCCAAGGCCAACACTAGGGCAATTTTCATCAGTTCCGACGGTTGCAGGTTGAAATAGCCCAGATCCAGCCAGCGCTGCGCGCCCATGCCCACATACCCCATGATCTCGACCAAAATCAGCAGAACAAGACTGAGGCCATAAAACACGTAGGCGTAACGCAGCCAGATGCGGACATCGATCAACGCAATGGTGATCATCACCACCAATCCCACGCCGAAACGCACCATGTGGCGTGACGCCCACGGCTGAAAACTGCCATTGGCCGCAGAATACAGCATGGCGACACCTATGGCGGCTGTCATACAGATCAAAAACACCAAAAACCAATGCAGGTTCAAAAGTTTTTGACCGAAGGTAAATTCGGGCTGATTTAAACTGTCTTCCCTCATCCGTCCCGCTCCTTGGGCACTGTTCGATGAGTGTCCGCGGGCGCGCGCTGTCCCGCTGTCTTCACCGGTCGGCCGGCGGAACCACGGCGTTGGGCTTCCGCCAGAATGTCACGGGCAATCGGCGCAGCCACCTTCGAACCGCCGCCGCCGTGTTCAACAACGACGGAAACGGCGTAGCGAGGATTATCAGCCGGCGCAAATCCGACAAACAATGCGTGGTCGCGCACCTTCCACGGCAAATCCTCGTTCTTTCTGACGCCTTTCTTGCGCTCGGCCTTTGATATCCGGCGCACCTGAACGGTACCTGTCTTCCCGGCCATGGCAAACTCAGGTTCTTTAATCCGTGAACGGTACGCCGTGCCACGCGGCGAATTGACCACGTCATTCATGGCGGCTCGGACAATTTCCAGATGGCGCAATGGCAGATCTAGACTATCGAATTTATCCGCCTCCTTTGACTTCGCGACCCCATCCTTGGTGATCGCGCGAGTCAAATGCGGTTTGACCGCAAATCCGCCGTTGGCGATCCTGGCCGTCATCACCGCCATCTGCAGCGGCGTCGTCAGCATGTATCCCTGGCCGATACCGGCAATCAAGGTTTCGCCCTGATGCCACGGCGCATCCAAGGCCCCACGCTTCCATTTCGGGGTCGGCACCAGGCCCGCCTGCTCGCCAGGCAAATCAATCCCCAATTGCGCGCCGAGACCAAGCCGGCGCGCCATGGCGGCGATCCGCTCAATACCGGTACGCTTGGCGATATCGTAAAAGAATACATCACACGACTGAACAGTCGCCTGGTGGGCATCAACCAATCCATGCCCATGCTTTTTCCAACAGTGGAACCGCGCGTCGCCCAGTTCAAGGAACCCGGTGCAGAAGATGCGACTGGATGGCGTGATGACACCCTTTTCAAGGGCCGCCAGCAACACACACATTTTAAAGGTTGAGCCAGGTGAATACCTGCCGGCGATGGTTTTGTTGATCAATGGCGCGCGAGGATTGTTGACCAGCCCTTTCCACTGAACAGCACTCAGACCGGTGTTAAAAAGATTGGGGTCAAAACTGGGTGTCGAAACCATCGCAAGCACGTCACCGTTATGGACATCCAAAACGACCGCGGCGGCGCTTTCATCGGCCATCCGCTGGCTGGCCATCTTCTGCAATCCCATATCGATGGTCAGGCTGATTTCAGCCCCGGGCTCGCCTTCCTTGCGACGGAGTTCCCGGATCACACGGCCGTAGGCATTGACTTCAACCTGCGAACTGCCACCACGGCCACGAAGATTGAGGTCGTGGATCTTTTCCAGGCCGGCTTTCCCGACCCGAAAACCGGGTAATTCCAATAATGGGTCGCCAGTCTGATCCTTGGGCGATACGGCGGCAACGTAACCCAGCACATGGGCCAGCTGATCGGCGTGCGGATAATCACGGCTTTGGCCAACGTCGATCATCACACCCGGCAGGTCGGGCGCGTTGACCTCAATCCGGGCGACTTCACCCCAATCAAGGTTTTCACGCAGCGTGACCGGAACGAAGCTTCGGTTGCGTTTGACGTCGCGAAGAATTCGCCGGCGCTCGCCGGGGCCGACGGAAATGATTTCATCCAGACTATCGAGCGTGGCCGCTACATCGCGGGTATCTTCGGGGATCAACAATACCCGGTAGTTTTGTTGATTGTTGGCCAGTGGCACACCGAAACGGTCAATAACCCGGCCCCGCGGCGGCGGCAAAAGCCGCAGGTTGATACGATTTTGCTCGGCCAAGGTCTTGTAGCGCTCGGACTCCAAAACCTGCAGGTAGTACATCCGCCCGATCAGCGCCGAAACCAGCACTGCCTTGCCGCCGACCAACATGACGCAGCGGCGATTGAACAGCTTGTGGCGTTCAGCGTCCCGGTTCATGTCAGACCTGCTGCAACACGGCACGCTGCCAACGCAGGAACAGGTGCGCGATCAAGGGATAACAACCAAGCCCCAGAAGATACTGGAAAGCGACGGCAAGCGGGTCGACCACAGCGCCGTGGAGCAACGATACCAATAACCATACCAGGAAACTCGCACCCGCCGACACCACGGCATATCCCAGCCAAACCACGTAAAACGATTTGCCTGAGAAAAACCGGTGCTGAAAAGAAACCAAGCCGTAAACCAATACGTAAACGAGTGTGTAAACGCCCATGGGCACGCCGCTGAGCGCATCTTGAAAAAAGCCGATCAGAAAGACCGCATACATGGGCAGGAGTTCGGCGCGGTACACGCCCCAGTGGAACACCGCGATCAACGAAAACAGCGGCATAACCCGTGCCAGATCAGAAATATGAAACGGCACCAGCCCGACAAACACCAAGAAGATGGTCAGCATGAACGGCGTCAATTGCCGCCTCAGGATATCCATGCGATGCCATACTGACGGTTTCATCAATCGATCCTGATTTCACGCATCCCGCCGACGCCTAATTGGCCGGCTTGCGGCGGTTCCGGTCGGGGCCGGAACGAATAATTCCCTGCAGGCCGTAATCCAATATCCGAACGTATTCCAAGCGGTCACGATTGACGTAAGGCTGGACATCAAAAATCCCATCAGTCGCGGCAGAGACCACACCAATGGGCAATCCGCTGGGAAATGCGCCACCGTGACCCGACGTCACCACCCGGTCCCCCTTGGCGATGATCGCGCCCGTCGGCAGATGGATCAACCGGGGCCGGCCGGAATTGGTGCCGGCCAAGACTGCGCGGGTACGTGTCGATTCAATCACCACAGGTATGCGTGAGTTCAAATCGGTAATCAGCAGCAATCTGGACGACCGTCGACCGACGCCCGACACTCGGCCGATCAGTCCGTCGCCGGTCACCGCGGCTTGGCCTTTGCGCACGCCGGCCAGATCTCCTGCATTCAAAATCAAACTATGGGCAAAGGCGCCGCCCGAATCGGCGACGACGCGGGCGGCAATGAAATTGGTTTGCGCGCCGGCGGTAAAATTCAACAATCCCCTAAGCGTGCGATTCTCCGCTTCGAGCTTGCGTGCCGCCGCCTGCCATTGCAAAAGCCGATCGCGCTCAATCCGCAACTGCTGGTTCTCTTCGTGAACGGCATAAAGTTCTCGAACCTTGCCGGCCGCCTGATTAAGCGCATCGACCGGTTGCGACAGCACATTGAGAATAGGCGTCACCGCATCGGTGATCTGTGCGCGAAGTTGATCCATATGGACGGCATCGACGCGGCCGATGACCAACACGCCGACAGCACCGAGTATCAACGCCATATAGGCGAAGCGCTGGGCCGCGCTTTTGACGGGCGCGGTAATCCGGCTGACGGTACGCGTCGAGTCTTTCACCTGGGCCTCACTTTCAAGTACTCGTGCGGCATGTCTGCGTCGTGGTTACCCCAAACAAAGGGGGTTACCGTGATGCTATAGTAATCACAAGTATATTAACGGAAACTTGCAGAGAAATTAATACCTGGAATTAATATCTGGGACTAATACATTGTCGTGAGAATGTCCTTGAGGCGTTTCATTTCCTCAAGCGCGCGGCCCGTGCCCAACACCACACAAGATAGCGGGTCATCGGCAATGGATACCGGCAGGCCGGTGGCGTGGCGCAAAACAAAATCCATATTGCCTAACAGCGCGCCGCCGCCAGTCAGGACAACGCCCTTGTCGACAATGTCAGCGGCCAGTTCAGGCGCCGTATGTTCGAGCGCGACTTTCACCGCTTCGATGATCGCGCCCACGGGCTCAGCTAGACTCTCAGCGATCTGGCGCTCCGAAAGAATCAATTCCTTCGGCACGCCGTTCATCAAATCGCGGCCCTTGATCTCCATTGTCTCGCCTTCGGAATCTTCGGGCGGACACGCCGAACCGATATCTTCCTTGATGCGTGCAGCACTGCCTTCACCGACCAGTAAGTTATGATTGCGGCGAATGTAGGCAATGATGGCTTCGTCCATTTTGTCGCCGCCGACGCGGACCGAACGAGAATAAACAATGCCACCTAGCGACAGCACCGCGACTTCCGTCGTACCGCCACCGATATCGACGACCATGGAACCCGTCGGTTCGGTCACAGGCAGGCCGGCACCGATGGCGGCAGCCATGGGCTCTTCAATCAGATAAACCTTCCGGGCACCGGCGTTTTCGGCCGAGTCCTGAATGGCTCGTCGTTCGACGGCCGTGGACCCCGACGGCACGCAGACGACCACCACGGGGGCTGCGAAGCTGCGCCGGTTGTGCACCTTGCGGATGAAATACTTAATCATCTCCTCGGCAACTTCAAAGTCAGCGATGACGCCGTCACGAAGTGGCCGGATGGCGCGGATGTTGCCGGGCGTGCGGCCGAGCATTTGCTTGGCTTCCTCGCCGACGGCCAGGACTTGCTTCTTGCCCTTGACCTCGACGATGGCGACGACGGAGGGTTCATTGAGCACGATGCCGCGGCCCTTCACGTAGACGAGCGTGTTGGCGGTGCCCAGGTCGATGGCCATGTCGGCCGAGAGGAATCCGAAAAGAAGTGAAAACATAGACTATCGCTAATGGATAATGGTCAATGAAAGATTAATACGGTAACGACGCTGAAAAATAATTCAGCGCCGACACTGCATTTATAAGTACTTGTAGCGGAGGTTGCTAGGCCGAAAGCGCCGCAGGCGCAGTTTTTTCTCGCTTCACCAGCAACTTGTTCAATGCATGCACATAAGCCTTCACCGAAGCCACCATGGTATCCGTGTCGGCGCCCTGCCCGTTCACCGTCTTGCCTTCTTCTTCAAGGCGAACGGTGACCTCGGCTTGGGCGTCGGTTCCTTCGGTGACAGCATGCACTTGATAGAGCTGCAGCGTCGCCGTATGCGGGAAAAGTTCATGAATACAGTTGAACGCCGCATCCACCGGACCGTCTCCTGTGCCGCTGCAGGCCTTGCTTTCGCCGTCAATTTCCAATTCCAAAGCGGCCTCGGGCGGCTGGTGCACGGTGCCGCACTTAATTTCCAACGCCAACACCTTGATTCGGTCGTTGGCGTTCAGCACGGCCTCGTCGTCGACAAGCGCAATGATGTCTTCGTCAAACACATCTTTCTTCTTGTCCGCCAGCACCTTGAAACGCCGGAACGCATCCTGCATGGCATTATCACCGATCTCAAAACCCAGCTCCTTCAACTTCGCACTGAAGGCATGGCGCCCAGAATGCTTACCCAAGACCAATTGATTCTTATTCAGGCCAACCGATTCGGGTGTCATGATTTCATAAGTACCGGCATCTTTCAGGACACCGTCCTGATGAATGCCCGCTTCGTGGGCGAAAGCATTGGCACCAACGATGGCCTTATTGGGCTGCACGTTGAAGCCGGTGACACCCGACAGCAACCGCGAGGCCGGGGTGATTTTCTCGGTAATGATGTTGTTGGCGAACGGCATCACGTCAAAGCGCGTCCTGAGCGCCATGATGATTTCCTCCAGCGACGCATTGCCGGCCCGCTCGCCGATGCCGTTGATGGTGCATTCGACTTGCCGTGCGCCGGCCGAGACGGCGGCCAGGGAATTGGCGACGGCCAAGCCTAGATCATTATGGCAATGCACCGAGATGCGCGCCTTATCGATATTCGGCACCCGGTTCATGACCATGCGGATGAGTTCGGCGTATTCGTCCGGCACCGTATAGCCCACCGTGTCGGGGATATTGATTGTCGTCGCACCGGCCTTGATGGCGCTTTCGACACACTGACAGAGGAAGTCGTGCTCCGTGCGCGTACCGTCTTCCGCCGACCATTCGACATCATCGGTGTATTTGCGGGCCCGCGTTACGCTGTCGATGACAGCCTGGTGGACGTCTTCAGGTTCCATCTGCAGCTTGACGCTCATGTGCAGCGGGCTGGTTGAGATGAACGTATGGACACGCTTGCGTTCGGCCGGCGCCAGCGCCTCGCCGGCGGCATCGACATCCATGTTGCCGGATCGCGCCAGGCCGCAAACAACGGCATCCTTGACGACCTTGGCGATCTCATTGACCGCTTCGAAATCACCCGGTGAGGCGATCGGGAAGCCGGCTTCGATGACATCGACGCCCATGCCTTCCAGCATTTTGGCAATCTTCAGTTTCTCTTCCAAATTCATGGAACAGCCCGGCGACTGCTCGCCGTCACGCAAAGTGGTGTCGAAAATGATGACCCGGTTCGGGTCGGTATCTGATTGGGTGCTCATTTGAATAATCCTTTCCTCAACTTAGGAGTCACCAGAACAATTTTGGAGACAATCCCCTGAACGCGGCGTGCTCATCTGAGCTTGCCGGCAAATGCGTTCAGGGGCACCTAAGTCGGAGGGCCCCTGTGGGGATAAGGAGGAGATCAAGGGCAAGCGCACGGATGGACGCGCCGGTGTTTAAGCCGTCGTTCCGATCCTGCGGGTGGCGATTCATTGTCATCTTCGTCGTCATTGCCCTAACTTCTCGCCGGTTCGTACCAGCGCTCCCCCGAAAAAACACCCGGAGGCCCCTAGTTGTCAACTGTATTGTCGGAAAAGGCTGTTTCAAAAGCCTTAACGTCACCCTGAATTGTCGGTCAGTAGCGCATTAACACCGCGGAGACCATTTTCGCCTGGCCTCCCAGTGCTAGGAGTCGATATGACTTTCAATGCACCACAGTCCAGGACCAACAACCACGCCTATCAACGGCAACTGGCCGAGAGCATGGTCAAGAGCCTAGGCGTTGAGCGCGCCATCGGGACGTGTTTGGAGAACGGCTGGACCGGCACCTTGAATATGATCTTAAGGATTGCCAGTTAACTGGCTTGCGCGATCTTTTTCGTTGCCGCGTCGGGCGCCTTTATTTCGTACAGGCACCGCGCCGCCAGCGTGACCCGCCGGTTTTTCGGATTCTCAACACCATCCTTGGTCTTCACTAGAGGTTCGCGCTCGCCCCTCGGCACGGCGATAACATGACCACTGTCGAGCTTGTCGCGCAATGGCCCGGCAATCCCCTCAGCGCGCTCTAAGGACAGCAACAGATTGGTATCCTCGCGGCCTTTCGCATCGGCGTGACCTTCCACCAGAACCAGGCACCCGGAGTGGGCGCGGACAAAGGCCGACATATCATTGAGGGCCGCAGCCAGCGGCCTGCCGTCATCCGATTGGGTCGGCACGGTGTTGGCACCGGATGGGAAGCTAAAGGTGATCGCCGCCGGAATATCGGCCGCGGCAACCATGCCGGTTGATTTCTGAGCCATTGCCGATCCAACCCCAAGGCGCTGTGCCATCGGTTCAATCAAGGCCAATAAGGCACGCACGGTCTCGGCTTTGCGCCCATCGGCGGCTTGCATATCGCTGTCCAGGACCGCCGAGAAACTTTCCAATATGTTGATCATCGACGGGCCCATGGCACTGGAAGAAACCTTCCCGTCCGCCGGCGCTGTGGCGATTTCCGCGCGTAGGGCGCCCTTCAGTTGATCGACGGCGGCGCGCATGCGCGTCGCCCCGGGGCCAACTTTCACATCCGGCCAACTGTCTGTAGAGGCTTTTTGCATATTCTCTCTCGCCGCATCGAGCTTCAACGTCAGGGCCGGCAAGCTCACCTTGGCGATTTCATCCAGGCGCGCTTCCATACCCGTGAGCTTCTTATTCAACGCGTCCATTGAACTTGCCGACGCGCCGCCGTTGCCTGTGGCCGCGTGGCGAGCCATGCCGGCAGCCGGTTCCATGACAATCAGCGCGCCGGCCATGGCCAGCCTGAGCAAAGCGAAAAACAACCAGCTCCGGGCCGTCATGAGGCGAAGCAGCACGGAACGTTCAAGGCCATCTTCATCCAAATTCATCCAACCGGGATTGACCGCAACCGCATAAGTCGCCGCACCGGACGCGACAACGGCGTCAAAGGCACCGATCAAAATAATCACCTGAAGAACGCTTAATCCGGCGGGCAGGAATTCCATGCTCGCGCCGCTGGCCAATCCCAACAGTGTGACGGCCATGAATGCCAAGGCCATGAATGTGCCCGTCGCAGAAACGGAAATGGCCTGCGCGCCATGCCGCCATCCAAGTTGCCCCGTGCCAGCGCCATCGATTGAAGCGCCTGAAAAGGCCCGCGCGTAAACGGCGAACAGAACCAGATAAACGACCGGCTCCCACGGCACTAACGCAATTTTCAAGATCAAGGGGTCCATAATTCGGCGCCGCCTTTTCCAATTTCAACAGACATTCGCCGATACCATGAATCGGCTCGAATCCAATTGCAAGGCCCGCGACCTTCTTATGCCTTGCTCACCCCCTAAGCCCTATCGTCGAGCAGACACCTCAATCAGGCAATATGCGCGGGCCCCACTTCGCAACAACCGCCAACAATCCGGGCACCACCATCCAGCTATTCGGCAACGTGCGAAGCATATGATTCAGCATCCAAGTCTTGGCGCTGACCAAGCGATTGGATACCGTCACCCGACTCCCAATCTTTCGGAGTTTCTGCGAACCCGTTGGTGAACCCTCCGACCGGCAGGTCGCTTAAGGTCGCCAACTCGACCATTGCTGCGGTAATGCTTTCTGGCGAGCAACAATTGACAAGAAATCCGCTGACCGGCTGCCCATCGAGCGCCTTGAAGGCCGCGCTCACCGTCTCGCCACTCCGCAATCTCGCCGAGCCGTGGTCCTCCAGGGTCCACTTCACCCAGATCGGCTTGCCGATCGCCGCCGCGCCGGCCACCGCCGCGAACGCTTCGGCGGCACTCGACATGGTCTCACACAAAAAGAAATCCACGTAAGGCGCCAGAACCTCTGCTTGTTCGCGGTACATGGGTTCAATGACCTCGAATGCCTGCACCAGGTCCGGCCGGAAGCTGCCGTAGAACGGCGGCAGCGAGCCGGCGATCAACATTCTTGTTCCCGGCCTCATTATCACGCGCCTCGTTCACCAACTTCCCGGCGCGGCGGTTCAAGTCTTCGAACAGAAACCCGGGTCCCGCTTCATCAAGCTTGGTACGGATCGCCGTATAGGTATTGGTGGTAATGATATCGGCGCCGGCCCGGATAAAATCCTCGTGCACATCACGCACCAAATCAGGCCGGTCGATCAACACCTGCGCCGACCACAACGCCCCCACTTCGCCGCCGACTCGGGCCAGCAATTCTTGGCCCATGCCGCCGTCCAAAAGGACCGGTCCGTCGGGCAATGGTACGTTGGGGATCATCCGAAAATCCTCCCTTGGGAGAGCATAGCGAAACCGCCGTTCGTCGCTCACCTACTACATGTTTTATTGCCCCGTGGCGAAATTGTCGCGAATTGCCATTTCCACGAATGTCTATTTTGGCAATTTGGGCGCATGATTGGAAAAGTCGTAAAATTCCCCTGTTTCAAAACCGTCGCTGCGCCAACAGGTCCCGTTGCGCGTGTGGACATTTACATACAAAGGTATTTCGCCGAGAGATTCTTTGCTATCACTCATGTAGATCAAGTATGTGCCGTCATCGACTTTGTTCTTGATGATCGAACTGCCGGTGAATCTGGATGGGTATTGGACGGCCTCAGACGTTCTCAGACCATCCGCCGTATATACCCAACTGCATTTTCTTGGGAAATAATAGATCCCGAGCGCGGCTGCATAATGAACATCGCTCTTGAACTCACCTTTGGCAGGAACCGAGGTAAAAAATTCTTTTGAGTACAGGCCCGTCGATTGACGCCCGAAGAGGACAAGAGTCAAAAGTCCGCAAATTGTGCGCTTCATGTTCATGCCTTTCTCGCCAAATTAGCCAAAAACTTTTCAATATTACAATAAAGAGAACGCCAGCGGTAAAACAAAAACACCCCGCCTCCTTCGCAGGAGACGGGGTGTAGCCCTAAGAGCGGGACGCGGGTTCTTATGCCAGCGGATTATTGTTTATCTTGTTTGCCGCAAATCGTCGTCGCGAGCGCAGGCGCCCGCTCGAGATTTACTCTGAAACTAGTTCTTCGCCTTATCAACCAGCGCGTTTTCGGCGATCCACGGCATCATGGCGCGCAGGCGTTGGCCGACGACCTCGATGTCGTGCTCGGCACCGCGCCGGCGCATGGCTTTGAAGTTCGGCTGGCCGACTTTGTTTTCGGTCATCCAGTTGCGCACGAAGGTGCCGTCCTGAATATCGTCGAGCACGCCTTTCATGCGTTCCTTGACGCCGGCATCAATGATGCGCGGGCCGGACACATAGTCGCCGTATTCAGCGGTGTTCGACACTGAGTAGCGCATGTTGGCGATGCCGCCTTCATAGATCAAATCGACGATCAATTTCACTTCGTGGCAGCATTCGAAATACGCCATCTCCGGCGCGTAACCCGCCTCAATCAGCGTCTCGTAGCCCGCCATGATCAACGCCGTGAGGCCGCCGCAGAGCACGGTTTGTTCGCCGAACAAATCGGTTTCGCATTCTTCCTTGAACGTCGTCTCGACGATACCGGCGCGACCGCCGCCAATGCCGGCGGCGTAGGACAACCCGATATCCATGGTGTTGCCGCTGGCATCCTGCGCCACGGCGACAAGCGTCGGCACACCGGCGCCGCGCTGATATTCGGAACGCACCGTGTGGCCCGGGCCCTTCGGCGCAATCATGAAGACGTCAATATCGGCGCGCGCTTCAATCAGGCCGAAGTGAATGTTCAGGCCATGGGCGAACGCCAGAGCGGCGCCTTCCTTCAGATTGGCGTGGACGTGTTCGCTATAAAGATCGGCCTGGCCTTCGTCGGGCGTCAGGATCATGAACACGTCGGCATCCTTGGCGGCCTCGGCGGCGGACTTCACGGTAAAGCCGTCGTTCTCGGCCTTCGGCGCCGAGGCCGAGCCTTCGCGCAACACGATGGTCACATCCTTGACGCCGGAATCGCGCAGGTTCAGTGCATGGGCATGGCCCTGGCTGCCATAACCGGCAATGGCGACTTTCTTGTCCTTGATCAGGTTAACGTCGGCGTCTCGGTCGTAATACACTCGCATCTGATTATTCCTTCGATTCAAGCTGTTCGTTTAATCCGCGCCCGTTAGTAAGCCGCGTCCAAAGCGGTGACGCCGCGCGATATCGCGGCGACGCCGGTCCTGGACACATCGGTCAGGCCCAGTGGCTCCATCAATCGGATAAATGCATCAAGCTTGCCCGTATCGCCGACAATCTCGAACACGAACGATGAGTTCGTGCTGTCGACGACGCGGGCCCGGAAGATATCGGCGATACGCAGGCTTTCCACCCGCTTTTCACCCTCGCCGACCACCTTGACCAAGGCCAATTCGCGTTCCACGGACGCACCTTCTGTGGTCAGGTCGGTGACATTGTGGACCGGCACGAGGCGTCCGAGTTGTGCCTTGATCTGTTCGATGATCATCGGCGTGCCCGTGGTGACGATGGTGATCCGACTCATATTATTGACGTTGTCAGTCTCGGCAACGGTCAAACTTTCGATGTTGTAGCCGCGCCCTGAAAACAAACCGATTACGCGCGCCAGGACGCCCGGCTCATTATCAACAAGCACGGCGATGGTATGTGAGTTCTCGACCTGGATTTCGGCGTTCACGATGATTTCTCCCGGGTGGCCCGCGTCATGTCACGGATTCCCGTTTCCGGCGGGGCCACGGCGGCCCCCGTTATAGTTAAATTTGGCCCGATTGCAACGTTTGCAGGTGGCTCGTTTTCTAGACCAATACCATGCCTTCTTCGGAGACTGGCTTCTCGGTCTTGTCATCCGGCCCCAACAACATTTCGTTGTGGGCGGCACCGGACGGGATCATCGGGAAAACGTTTTCCTTCTGATCAACGTGAACATCGACGATCACCGCCTGATCGGTGTTGATCATTTCATTGATCACGTCATCGACCTCGCTGGGCTTCGTCGCCCGCAAGCCGACCATACCGAAGGTCTCAGCCAATTTGACAAAATCGGGCAGGCTGGACATATAGCTTTCCGCGTAACGCCCGCCGTGCAGCAGTTCCTGCCATTGACGAACCATGCCCATGTAAAAGTTATTGAGAATGAACGATTTCACCGGCAGCCGGTACTGGGCGATGGTGGAAAGTTCCTGCATGTTCATCAGGTACGACGCTTCACCGGCAATATCGACAACCAGGGCATCGGGGTGCGCCACCTGGACGCCCATGGCGGCCGGCAGCCCATAGCCCATGGTCCCCAAACCACCCGACGTCATCCACCGGTTCGGTTTTTCGAAATGGAAATACTGAGCCGCCCACATCTGGTGCTGCCCGACCTCCGTGGTGATGAAGGTGTCCTTCTTCGATTTTTTCGACAGCTCATACAGCCGCTCAATGGCGTACTGCGGCTTGATGGTCTTTTTATCCTGGGTGTATTTCAGGCACTCGATGGACCGCCAGGCGTCGATCTCCGTCCACCACGATTTTAACGCCTTGGCGTCGACCTTCGCCTGGGTTGAGCGCCAAATTTTGATCATGTCTTCAAGCACGTGGGCGATATCGCCGATGATCGGGATATCAACGGGCACGTTCTTGTTGATCGACGACGGGTCGATATCGACGTGGATCTTGGTCGAGTTCGGGGCAAATTTGGATAATAGCCCTGTGACCCGGTCATCGAACCGGGCGCCGATGCAAACCATGGCGTCGCAATCGTGCATGGCCATGTTCGATTCGTAGGTGCCATGCATGCCGACCATGCCCATGTATTGCTTATCGGACGCCGGAAAGGCGCCAAGCCCCATCAGCGTCAGCGTACACGGTGCGCCGGTCATCTTCACGAATTGGGTCAGCAGCTGGCTTGCCGCCGGGCCGGAATTGATGACCCCGCCGCCGGCATAGATCAACGGCTTCTTCGCCTTGGCGATGGCCTCGACGGCGCGTTTGACAGCGCCGAGATCGCCCTTCACCTGGGGCGCATAGCTTTTCACTTTGACCTTGCTCTTGGCCGTGTAAGAACCGAGCGCCATCAACACGTCTTTCGGCAGGTCGATAACCACCGGGCCGGGGCGGCCGCTGGTTGCGACATGAAAGGCCTCATGGACCACACGGGCAAGGTCTTCGGTATCCTTGACCAGATAATTATGCTTGGTGCAGGGCCGTGTGATGCCGGTGGTGTCGGCTTCCTGGAACGCGTCATTGCCGATCAGATGCGTCGGCACTTGACCGGTCAGGCAAATCACCGGAATGCTATCCATCAACGCGTCCGTCAGCCCGGTCACCGCGTTGGTCGCACCAGGACCGGATGTGACTAAAACGACGCCGACCTTGCCGGTGGAGCGTGCATAACCTTCCGCCGCGTGCACCGCGCCGCCTTCCTGGCGGACGAGGATATGGCGGATGCGGTTCTGCTGGAAAATGGCATCATATATGGGAAGGACGGCGCCGCCCGGATATCCGAAGATTTCCGTGACACCTTGTTCCGTGAGCGCCTTCAAGACGATCTCCGAACCTGTCATTTGTTCCCTGGCCATGGCGTTGTCGCTCCTTCTGCGTCTTCAATCTGTATCGTCGTATTCACGTCAGCGATGAAAAGCACCGGCTCGGGGGCCGGTGATCCCCATCGAAGTTTCATGAATTCCCGCGTTCCCAGGTCCCCATTCGGAGGATGGCGTCGGGAAGGGCGGCAACCTAATCCGTCAGGGCGGGACGGTCAATACCTATATTGGAACTAATGATAAGTTTATTTGAAAAAATCTTTATGAATATTTCGTGAAATGGAATTTTTCTTTCTGAATCATAAAGTTTTTTCTATTCATAGCTTCTCACGGCAACTTTGCATCAATTTCCGCGATCACCTTGCGCGCGATTCCCAATGCATGCTTCTTCGGCGTTCCCGCAGCTAGGCGCGGATCATAGAGCGCGCGCAACAAAATTTTATCGGTTCGGTTGAGCCGGGTCGGTTGACTGCGGTTATTGAAGATACTGGGCTTGATCAGATCACTGTCATTGGGAAGCCCTAAAGTCTGGGTCATTTCCTACAGCAAACAGGCCTCCATTGACCGCTCATCAAGCTGATTGTTGACGATGATGGTCGCCCAAACGATCTTGCCGTCTTTAGCGGCGCTGAGGAAATAGCAAACGCCCGGAGCGGCAAGGCGGCGCAATAATTTCGGGTCGGCGCCCCGCACAAGGAACGGCGCGTGCATGGCAATGCGCGGCACGAATTTGATATGGAAGTTCGGCTTCTTACTTACCTTCTTGGCGTTTTCGGCTTTGACGCCGGTGATCTTCAGCAGTGTCCTTAAGTGCTTGCGGATAAAACCCACCTGAGCCGCCGTGGGCTTCAGCTTTTCCAATTTCAATTCCCTGCCGCCACCGGGCTTATCGATCATCTTGCCGCCCATGGACTGCAGGCCGACACGGATCGGACCGGTCCATTTCTTGATGACTTTCGAGCCCTCACCCGCGCCGCCATATTCCGATCCGAAAACCACGGCTTCGAAGAACGCCGCCAGCTGCGCCGGCGCCGGGCGCTCGGCGGCTGTCGCAGGCATAATCAAGGTCCCGATGAGGACAACCAGAATGACTATCTTTTTCATATCTCTTTTCATACCGGCCATATTAACCGAGAAAACGTGCCAAGGCATCCACTGCGCCCGCCTCGGCACCATCACCGAACCCGGGGACCTCCAGATCGGCCGAAATTTGATGGCGAAACCAGGTGGTTTGGCGCTTGGCGAAATTGCGGGTCGTCTGTTTGGCTTTTTCGATGGCGTCGTCCAGCGTGCAGGTCCCCGCCAAGTGAGCGAGGAAATTCGGCATCCCGAGTGCCTTCAATCCCGGCAGAGAGGGATCCAAGCCCTGCGCGCCCAGCGCCTGCGCTTCCTTGAGCCCGCCCAAGTCCACCATGGCATCGAACCGCGCCTCAATCCGTGCATAGAGCGCGTCACGCGGCGGAGCCAACAAAATTGTGAAGTATTTTCCATCAACCCCCGGATCGACACTTTGATCAGCCTGCCATTCGGCCAGCGTGCGCCCGGTGGCGGTCTTCACCGCATAAGCGCGGATCAAGCGCTGATGATCCGCGGCGGGCAATTTCGCCGCACCATCCGGATCAATCTCAGTTAGGCGGGCCTTAAACGCATCGCCACCGAGTTCATCATAAAGTGCCCGAGCCGCCAGCGCGGCGTCTTCGGGCACAGGCGGTACTGGCGCGATGCCTTCCATCAGAACCTTCAAATAGAGCCCGGTGCCACCGCATATGATCGGCAACTTACCGCGGATGCAGACATCGGAAATCGCAATCTCGGCCATCTGCAGCCATTGCCCCGCCGAATATCCATCGGCGACGGAGATCACGCCATACAGATGATGCGGCACACGGGTTTCATCTGCTGTACTGGGCCGGGCGCTCAAGATCGGCAGTTCGCGGTAAATCTGCATGCTGTCGGCATTGATGATCTCGCCATCAAACCGTTCGGCCAGCTTCATGGCTAGGCCGGACTTGCCACTGGCCGTCGGGCCGCCGACAACGACGATCGGGCGGGTGTTCACATTTTTAGGCATCTGTCTCCACGCAACTTTTGCAACCACCGCCACCATCGTCTATGGGATGCGCCATGGACACTAACACGGATAACGTACTCACCATTGTTGCGCCCCGGCGTGGCGGCCTGAACAGCGCCATTGTCGCGCGGGCGGGCCGCGCTCTCAACGCTCTCGACGCGAAAACTGCCGAAGTTGTTTGGCTTGCGGATGAGGAAGCCGCGGACTTGGCATTTTCGGGCACCGCCACATCGGACGCCGAAGACGCTGTCTGCCAAGCCCTAAGCGGCGAAATATTGGATATGGTGGCCCAACCCATCCAGGGGCGGCGCAAGCGGCTTTTTCTAGCCGACATGGACGCCACCATTGTGACATCCGAAACCCTTGATGATTTGGCTGGATTCGTCGGATTGAAAGACAAAATCGCCGCGATCACGGCACGCGCCATGAACGGCGAATTGGATTTCGAGACGGCCATCACGGAACGCGTCGCTATGTTGGCTGGCTTGCCGGAAAGCACACTTGAAGATGCCTACCGCGAAACCGAATTGACCGCCGGCGCTGAAACACTAGTCCGGACCATGGCCGCCAACGCCACCCATTGTGTGTTGGTGTCCGGCGGGTTCCGGTTTTTCACCTCGCGGGTCGCCACCGCCTGTGGGTTTCACGAGGATCATGCCAATCAATTTATATTCGCTGATGCCAAGCTGACCGGCGAAGTCGCCCGGCCGATCCTTGGCAAGGAAGCGAAACTGGCAACGCTCATGCGCTTACGGGCGGAAATGAATCTGGACCCCAGGGCGACCATGGCCGTCGGTGACGGTGCCAACGACCTGCCGATGATCCGCGAAGCCGGGCTTGGCGTCGCTTTTCACGGCAAGCCGGTGGTTGCCACGGCCGCACCCGCCCGCATTGATCATGGAGACCTCACGGCACTGCTGTTTTACCAGGGATACCGCCGCGCTGAATTTGCAATCTGAGCGCATGAAAAAACGGCGCCCGAGGGCGCCGCTTCTCCGGATAACAAAACCTAAGTCAGTTATTTTTCGATTCTAAAGCCGACGTAGCGCAATCCGCCTTGCCCTTCGAATAAGAACAGCACGGATTTCCGCCCAGCCTTGACCGCTTCCTTGACCTTTTCGACAACCTGGGTTGGGTTGCTGACTTCCTCGGTCGAAACCTCGACCACAAGATCACCGGGCCTGACACCTTTTTCAGCCGCTAGGCCGTCGTTCTCTATTTTTGTAACAACGACACCCTTGGCATCTTTCGGCAATTTAAAGCGTTCGCGAACCTTGTCGGTCAGCGTTGCAACGGTGAGGCCAATCTCGTCAATGGAACGCTCCCCGCCTTTGCTTTTGGCCGCAGCGCTTTTCGCTGCCACCTTGGTGTCTTCCTCCAACTCTCCAACAACGACGCGCAACGATTTCTTCGCGCCGTCGCGCCAGACAATGACCTTGGATTCCTGATCAACTGGGGTCTCGGCAACAATTTTCGGCAATGAGCGCATTTCCGTGACGGATTTTCCGTCGAAGGAAAGGATCACGTCTCCAGACTTGATTTTGGCTGCTTCTGCCGGGCTGTCTTTGATGACACTGGCAACCAGCGCGCCTTCGGCTTTCTCTAGGCCCAAGGTCTCGGCAATTTCATCGGTGACACCCTGAATATGCACGCCGAGCCAACCGCGCTTCACGGCGCCCGACTTGATCAATTGCTCGATCACCGGCTGTGCCGTCGATGCGGGGATAGCGAACCCAATGCCAACACTGCCACCGCTGGGCGAGAAAATCGCCGCATTAATGCCGATAACCTCGCCTTTCAAGTTGAACATCGGCCCGCCGGAGTTGCCCCGGTTGATCGAAGCATCGGTTTGAATGAAATCATCATAGGGGCCGGAATTAATGTCGCGGCCGCGGGCCGAGATAATGCCGGCGGTCACAGTCCCGCCAAGTCCAAAAGGATTGCCGATGGCGACGACCCAGTCGCCTACCCGGGCGCGGTCGGAACTACCAAACGGCACGGCCGGCAAATCTTTTTCCGGCTTGACCTTAAGCACCGCAATATCCGTTTTCGGGTCGCGGCCAACCAATTCGGCGGTCAGGCGCGTATCGTCTTGGAGTACAACAGTAATCTCATCGGCTTCAGCGATCACGTGGTTATTGGTGACCACATAGCCATCCTTGGAAATAATGAATCCCGAGCCCAGCGACGTCGCCCGGCGCGAGCGTTGTTGCGGCGCGTTGCGGTCAAAAAATTCCTTGAAAAAATCCTCGAACGGCGAGCCAGGCGGCAACTGCGGCATGGCCGGGCCTTCACGGCCCTCAACCGTTTGCGTGGTCGAAATATTGACCACCGACGGCAATAATTTTTCTGCTAAATCGGCAAAACCATCCGGCGCCTTGGCTTGGGCTACGCCCGCCCAGGCGATCATCATGGCCGCGACGAAGGCCGCCATCAGACGTCCATATGCCAAATTTCCCTGGGTTTGAATAAACGTGTTTGACTTCATCTCTCGAACCTCGTGTCTACGCAGCGGCGGAGCGCATTTGCGCCCCGGCCCGCTCTTGAGTTATCTCTTCCCGAAATGCCGCCAAACGGCGCCTCTTCGAGATTGCCCCATATATATGTAAGCTGAATGTGGCTGAAGCGTGGCTCCACCAAGGTAATTCTCTGACATTTCGGGATACTTTGGGTCCATCATCCGCCTCTGATCAACCACACGACGCCGACGCCGAATACGGCGGCACAGAGGCCAGCCGCGCGCAGGCTCTGAGAGGGTTGCTCAATGGCAATGGCCATCATCCGCTTCATGCCATCGGGAAACAAAGCATAGGCGATCCCTTCGAGCGCCACCGCCAAGGCCAACGCCGCCCAAAGATCGCTCATGGCCGCAAGATAATCCGCATTATTTTCCCTTGGCGGAACCGAAGAACCGGAAGAATTCGGAATCCGGGCTTAACACCATGGTGGTGCCATCACCCAGGGCCTGGCCATAGGCTTCCATGGACCGGTAGAAATCAAAAAATTCCGGGTCCTTGCCGAAGGCTTCGCCAAGCACCCGGTTGCGTTCACCTTCACCTTCACCACGCAGGATTTCCGATGAGCGCTGCGCTTCGGCGATGATGATGGTGCGGTCCTTATCGGCGACAGCCTGAATGCGGAGTTTTTGCTCTTCACCGACGGCGCGTAGTTGGGCTGCGTGGGCAATACGGTCTGAGCGCATCCGGTTGTAAACCGATTGAGCTGTTTCTTCGGGCAGATCGGTGCGGCCGATGCGAACATCGACCACTTCAACGCCGAATTCCGCCGCCGATGATTTCATCTTTTCCGTGATGGTGTGCATGCTTTCGGCGCGCTTCGCTGTCAGCATATCGCCCAAGAGAATCTGGCCGATTTCGGCACGGACCGCCGCGTTCAACCGACGCCCAAAAACGTCGCGAAAGTTGGCATCGGTCAACGCGCGCTTGCGGTACTCAAGCGGGTCGGTGATCTTGTAACGCGCGAAGGCATCGACATTCAGCCGCTTTTGATCGGCCAAAATGACCTCTTGGACCGGCGGGTCAAGATCAAGAATACGCCCATCAAAAAGCTCAGCGTTCTGGAGGAACGGCATTTTGACGTGAAGGCCGGGTTCCTTAACCACACGGATTGGGTTACCGAACTGCAGGATCAACGCCTGCGTTGTTTGATGTACGGTGAACAATGCGCTGTTGGCGACAATACCAAGAACGACGACAAGTACACCGATGATCGCGAGGGAAGCTTTTTTCATGTCATGGTCCTCCGCTTACTGACCAGTAGCGCGTTTTTTGAGTTCGGGTAACGGCAAGTATGGCACGACGCCTTGACCACCGCCTTCTCCCTTGTCGATAATGACTTTTTCGGATTTCTTCAGGACATTTTGCATTGTTTCCAAAAACAGTCGGCGCGTGGTCACGTCCTTCGCATCCAAATACGTCGTAAAGACGGACAAGAACCGCGCCGCCTCGCCTTGGGCTTCCTTGATGACACGTTCTTTATAGGCTTCCGCGTCTTGCAGCATCTTCTGCGCCTGACCTTTGGCGCGCGGGACGATGTCGTTCTTGTATGCCGTCGCTTCGTTGACGGACCGCTCTTGGTCTTGCTTGGCCCGTTGCACATCATGGAAGGCGTCAATGACTTCTTGCGGCGGGTCGGCCTTTTGCATTTGAATTTCAGCAATCGAGACGCCAGCACCGTATTGATCGAGGATCTTCTGCAACAGGACTTTCGATTCCTGCTGGACCTGTTGACGCTTCGAGGTAATCGCTTCTTCCAATGTCGTTTGGCCAATGACCTCACGCATGGCGCTTTCCGCGGCAATCTTCACCGTGGTTTCCGGATCACGTATATTGAACAGGAAGTCAGCGGCATTCTTGATCCGCCACTGCACCACGAAATCAATATCGATGATATTTTGATCAGACGTAAGCATCAGGCTTTCCAGCGGCACGTCGCGCGCGCCGCCGCGGGCCACGTCACCGGTACCGCGGAACCCGATGTTGATGGTGTTTGTGCGTTCAACGTTCGGCTTGATGACGCCGCCGATGGGTGAGGGAAACCAGATATGCAATCCCGGTGGTGTCCGCTTGACGTATTTGCCAAACAGCAACTCAACGCCCTGCTCGCCTGGAGAGACCCGATAGACACCGCTGAAGGACCAAACCGCGACAACCGCGAATAAAAGCAAAACCAGTCCCTTAGCGCCACCGCCACCCGGAAGAAGGCTTTTGACCTTGTCCTGGCTTTTACGCAGAATCTCTTCGATATCTGGGGGCTGGGGTCCACGACCGCCACCGCCGCCACCATTACCGCCGCCGCCCCAGGGGCCGCCGCCTTGTGCTTTTAAAGACATAAATCGCCTCTCCGTAAAATAAATCGCCCGTCTTCGGCAGACCAAACTTGTAAATTAAGAATGTTGCGCTACTTCATATAGCGGAACCGCAAGTGTTTTAGGCCTGTGCCGCCGATGATGCAACGCGTCATAACACGCCTGCGTACAGGGAATATTGGTAGATCAAGTGGAGCTTGCAAGGATGGCGGAAGTTAGCGAACAGCAAATCATCGACGCTCTCGGGAACGTGAAGGACCCGGACAGCGGCAAAGATGTCGTGGCAAGCGGGATGATTTCCGGATTGCAGGTCAAGGACGGGCACGTTGCCTTCGCCATTGAAGTAGATCCGGCGCGCGGTGCGGCGCTTGAACCGATGCGCAAGGAAGCCGAAAAAACCGTCTTTGATTTACCCGGCGTCCTGACGGCAACCGTGGTTTTGACCGCTGAGCGGACTGGTGGCGGTTCCACCGAACCCGGCCCGCCGCCGCCGCAAGGCGGACATGGCGGTCCTGGACACTCCCACGGCCAAGACCAAGGCCCCGGTGGACAACAACTGGCGCAAGCCGGGCAAACAATTCCCGGCGTCAACGCCATTGTCGCTGTGGCATCGGGCAAAGGCGGCGTCGGTAAATCGACCACCGCGGTCAACCTAGCGCTAGGCTTGGCCGCCGCCGGTCATAAAGTCGGCCTCATGGACGCCGATATTTACGGGCCGTCCATGCCACGCATGATGGGGATTTCCGGCCAGCCGGTATCAGATGACGGCAAAACTCTGCAACCCATGGAAAACTATGGCATCAAGGTCATGTCCATCGGCTTCCTGGTCGATGAGGACACACCAATGATCTGGCGCGGACCGATGGTCCAATCGGCTCTTGAGCAAATGATGCGCGACGTGAATTGGGGCGAGTTGGACGTGTTGATCGTCGATATGCCGCCGGGTACCGGCGATGCACAGTTGACCATGGCGCAGCGCGTACCGGTGACCGGGGCAGTGATCGTCTCCACCCCGCAGGACATTGCGCTGTTGGATGCCCGTAAGGGTCTTAATATGTTCCGCAAGGTCGACGTGCCGGTATTCGGCATTGTCGAAAACATGAGTTATTTCAATTGCCCGCATTGCGGTGAGCGCTCGGAAATTTTCTCCCACGGCGGCGCTAAGACGGAAGCCGAGCGACTGGGCTGTGATTTCCTGGGTGAAATACCCTTGGATATTGAAATCAGGTCCACATCGGACAGCGGCCATCCCATCGTTGTCTCGCAACCTGACGGTGCGCACGCAAAATCCTACCGGTTCATCGCTGATGCGGTTTGGCAGAAGATCGGCCAGACCCTGGCGGCCCGCGAAGCCGACGCGCCGAAGATCGTTATTCAATAGCGGTTCCGGGCAATTCCGACGATGTGCGTCTAACCCCTTGGGCTGGCGCACGTTTTCCCGTACCATGTCGACCCATGCGGGGTCTGCAACTCATTCTACCTGGTTTACTTGCGGTGTTGCTTCTGGCGGCGCCGACCGTCGGTGCGTTGCGGGCCGTACCCGCCATCGCTCAGGAAGTGGAACCATTACCGGCGGCCGAATGCAATGAAGTGCGGACGGCCCTTGAAGATGGCCTGCCCGTGGGTCCGGGTTTTCGACGGATGGAATTCGAATTTCCGCCCAATCAAATGGGTATCAAAGGCCGCATTTGCCGCCTGTTGACGGTGGGCTCGGGCGCGCATTTCGAGGGCCCGGAAATTCGCACGCTCATCGACATGAACGCGCATATCAAAGCTGCCCTAACTCTGGCCGGCTGGCGCGAAACCAAAGAAACGAAACGCTTCACCGAGCGGTCCGTCGCCGGACGTGATGTTTTTGCGTTGTTCAAGAAAAATTCGATCTGCGTCAGCACCATTCTCATCGGCATGACACCGGGCTATGAGCCGACGTCGGATGTGAAAAAGAACGACAACATATACCTCGGCGCGCTCAATCCGTTCGAACGCGAATGGTGGATCGCCATCGATTGTTTCCATCTGTGAAGTGATCGACAACCGGTTTCAGCGCAATCTGGCCATGACGACGAAGCTAAAAGCCGGCGCGCCGGCTTTCTCGGGCGGATGGGTTTCACGGCTGACTTCGCGCCAATCTTCCTCCGCCCATTCCGGAAAGAACGCATCGCCCGGCACCGTCGCCGCAATTTCGGTCAGGTAAATCATATCCGCTTCAGTCAGTGCTTGGCCGTAAATTTCGGCGCCGCCTATGACGAAGATTTCTTCGCCGCCCTCAATCTCAGCAATTGCCTTGGCCTTACGAACAGCAGCCGCAATGTCATGGACAACGTCGGCATCCGCCAACGCAAAGGTCTCATTGCGGGTAATGACGATATTGGCCCGACCGGGCAGTGCGCCACCAATGGATTGATAGGTCTTCCGCCCCATGATGACCGGGCAGCCCATGGTCATCTGCTTGAAATATTTCAAATCAGCGGAGATATGCCATGGCATCCCGCCGTCCAATCCAATCGTCCGGTTCTCAGCCATGGCGACGATCAAAGAGACGCGGATCAAAATATTACTGCCTAAACCGCGATGGGGGCGGCGATATGGGGATGTGATTCGTAGCCGACCAATTCAAAATCATCGAAGGTGAAGCCAAACAGGTCATCGATATCGGGATTGATCTTCATTTCCGGCAACGCCAACGGCTGGCGGGCCAACTGCAAATCGGCCTGGTCAAAATGATTGGTATAAAGATGTGCGTCACCCAAGGTATGAACGAAATCACCGGGCTTCAATCCCGTGACCTGAGCGACCATCATGGTCAGCAAAGCATAGGACGCGATATTGAACGGCACACCCAAAAAGATATCGCAACTGCGCTGGTAAAGCTGACACGACAATTTGCCGTCGGCCACATAGAATTGGAACAGGCAATGACACGGCGGCAATGCCATCTGATTGACGTCGGCGACATTCCACGCCGAGACAATATGGCGGCGTGAATTGGGATTATTCCGGATATCGTTGACGATTTGCGTCATCTGATCGACATGGCTGCCGTCCGGCTTTGGCCAGGACCGCCATTGATAGCCGTAGACGGGTCCCAAATCACCGTTCTCGTCAGCCCAGTCATCCCAGATCGAGACGTTGTTGTCTTTCAGGTATTTGATGTTGGTATCGCCGGCCAGAAACCATAGCAATTCATGAATAATGGATTTCAGATGCAGCTTCTTGGTGGTCAGGACGGGAAAGCCGTCGCCCAGGTCAAACCGCATCTGATGGCCGAAAACGCTCTGCGTGCCGGTGCCGGTACGGTCACCGCGCAAGACACCGGTTTGGCGGACGTGACCGATGAGATCAAGATACTGCTGCATGCGCAAATTCTAGCCGCTCGTTGGGCGGCCTCCAAGCAAGGTCGTGACGGCGCCCCCCGGCTCCGATTATAGTGGCGTTGAATCAACGACTTGGAAAACTGTGAATGCGACTTTCCGACATGATGCCTGGCGCCGCGATCAGCATTTTTGCCGCTACGATTCTCTGGGCCGGCCCGATTGCCGCGAAAGAAATAAGCGTGGCCGGTTTACGAACGGCGGGCTGGAGCGTCGTTTCAAAGGAAGAAAGCCGACGCAGTCTGCCGGGTGTCGCGCCCTATGAAAATCTCACTCGGGTCATCCAGGTTACGACCTTTGTATTAAAAAAGGGCGCCGACCAAACAGTGTGCGAGATGGCCTATGACAGCCAACACGACCGCATCGACGAGACCTGCACGTCAAAGAAAAATCCGCAATGAACGATGCCAAGGCTGCCCTCACGCCGGCACAGGTGATTGGCACCGAGTTGGATGAGGATGAAAATCTTCTGTGGTCTGGAATACCGGATCGGAAGACCTATGCAAGCTCAAACCCATTTCGAGCCATTTTCGGACGCGTCATCTTCATCGCTGGCGCCATTGCGCTCTACATGGCCCACGAGCCGATGCTGGCAAACCCACGCAGCCCGGCCATATTTGTTGTCATGTTCGGCATCATATTTACGATTTTCGGCGCCGGCCTTGCCATTAAGCCATTTTGGCATTGGTGGACCTCGCCGGCCACCTTCTACGGCGTGACAAACTACCGCGCGATCATCGCTCAGACCCGGCCATGGAAGGCGTTGCGCAATTTCAATTCTCAGCAAATCGAGATGGTGGTATCGGAAACCCATGCCGATGGGACCGGCAATATTATTTTCGCCACCGAGCCGTTCGGGCGCCTGCGCGCGCTCAGGGCAGCCGTGGGTTTCTGGGGGACCGCGGACCCTGAAGGCGCCGTTGGTGCCCTCAACCGCCTAAAAAACGGCGAATAAAAATCAGCTGTCGGATTTGCGGTTGGGCTTCGGGCGGTTCGGCAATGCCAATTCCCACGATAACATTGGCCCGAAGCGCACCAATGGAAGGATTTGCGGCTTAGGTGCTTACAGCCTTGTCGATTTTCGACAAAAGCCGATCCAAATCAACGGGCTTGGTGTCATAGTCATCACAACCCGCCTCCAACGCCTTTTCACGGTCGCTGGCCATTGCGTGCGCAGTGAGCGCGATGATTGGAATATCCTTTGTGGTTTCGATGGATTTGATCTGGCGCGACGCTTCCCAGCCATCTATGACCGGCAGGCTCATATCCATCAGAATGACTTCCGGCGTGTCGCTGCCGGCAAGGTCAACCGCGGTTTGGCCGTCGCCGGCAACAATCACCTCGTAGCCACGGCGGGTCAGTCGCCGCGTCAGCATCTCGCGGTTCATTTCGTTGTCTTCGACGAGAAGAATCTTAGCCATAGCTCTAACTGCTTGAGTAAAGGGCCCGGCTAGTCGGCCACGCCCATGGGTTGATGGGGCAACGGAATATAATGGCCAATGGGGAATCGGGTCAATGCGGCACCAAGTTTAACGAAATTAAAGTCAATGCTCTGACCGACCCGGTCAGGCGGCGTGACGGTAGCGCGCCTTGAACTGTTCACGGATATGTTTAGCAAACTCCAAACCGGCATCCGACGCGCCCGCCTTTGGCAGGTATAGATTGACATTGAACGGCGGTAGCGGCGGCAGACCTGACTCCGGGCGCAAAACAACCAGCCCCTCGGGCACCGTTGACGCCATCAGCGGCGTGACGGCCAAATCGGCTTCAAGGGCCGCATAAACGGACAACATGTTGCCATTGTCGACCACGGCCCGCCACTGGCGATCAATATTCGCAAGCGCCGCCGTGCACGCTGCTCGGAAAATACATCGCGGATTACCGACCGTGATCGGCAGCGGGTCATTCAAATGTGCCCGGCCGTCCCGGCAACCAGCCCAAACCAATTGGTCATGCAGCAAAACCTCACCACCCGGTTGGACCCCTTGCTCGGTCGTCATGGTCAGATCGGTCTCACCACGGTCCATGGCTTCCATCAATTCCAACGATGCCCCCGGCACCAGTGAGACGCTGACGCGCGGCCACGCACGATCAAAGCTTTTCAGGATCGGCGGCATGAACGCCTTGACGATATCGTGCGGTACGCCGACACGGACCTCGCCTTCGAAGTCGGGCGCCGTCATCACGCCCCAGACCTGATCGTTCATTTCCAGCATGCGTTGCGCCAGCGGTAACAGCCGCTCGCCATCGGCGGACAATTTGACCTTTTTCTTTTCACGCTCGAACAATTGCGATTGAAGCAGGTCTTCAAGACGCTTCACCTGCTGGCTGACGGCGGCTTGGGTCAGATTCAACAACAGCCCGGCGCGAGTCATGCCACCGGTCTCGGCGACGGCAACGAAAGCGCGAAGCAGGGAGGTATCGATGTTATGGGCCATGAGCGGACTCAATTTCTATTAATAACGAAACATTATCAACTTTATAATAAACATTCATCTTCGTTATTCAATAAAATTCTCTATCTCTGTGGCCAACACGCCGCCACACATTAGCCCGCGCCATAGGAGGCCAACATGACAAACGTTCACGCCGCCACCCTCGCCCAGCACCCGACATTCCGCCTGGGACTTCGTCCGGTCGCCCCCTTGCACCTGATTGTCCTGGCCGTGAAGGCCTACCGGGTTAATCGCCAGCGCCGGCAGTTGGCCGAGCTGACCGACAGCCAACTTGCCGATATCGGCATCACCCGCGAGCAGGCTTTGGCTGAATCGACGCGGTCATTTTGGGATTTGCCCGGGGAACAGCCGTAACCTGGCAAGGCAGCAACCGTTCCCTGGAAAAGCAGCCGGCCCGGCATCCGCCGGGCCGGTTTATCATATGGCCAGGCCCTCAATCCGTATCTGCTAATCCGTCTCCATGGGGCGCGCCGGATCATTGGCCCATTCGGTCATCGAATTGTCGTAGATGGCGATGTCTTCATGGCCCAACTGGTGCAGCAAAAACGCATCCAGGCTGGCGGCGATACCGCCGCCGCAATAAACGATGATCCGTGCCGCGCTGTCCGCGCCGACCGCGATAAATCGGCCCGCCGAGTCTTCGGCGGTGGGTATTTTCAAGGTTTCCGGGTCCTGCATTTCAGCGGCTGAGATATTGACGCTGCCAGGAATTCGGCCGGCCCGCCCGTAGCGCAGGTTCTCACCACTGTGGATATCCGGCGTCAGAGCATTGATGGTGCAGACTGCCGTATCATTGATGGCCGCCTGAACTGCGTCGGGGCCGACGAAAAGCGCCGGTCTCGGTTTGACGTTCAGGGTCTCGGGGCCATAAGCGCACCCCTCCGTCGAAATAGGCCGGCCTTCGGCGATCCAAGTGCTCCATCCGCCGTCCAACACCGCCGCGTTATCGAAACCGATGGCGCGGAGCATCCACCAGACCCGGGTCGACCACTGCAAGCTGTCGCGGCTATACAACACAACGCGGGTACCGTCGCCGACACCGCGCCCGGCCAGTATCGTCGCCAACGCCGCCGGCGGCGGCATGGTGAAGCGGAACGAGCTTTCGTTGTCGGAAAGATCTGCCTGCAAATCGAAGTATCCGGCACCGGGAATATGGCCGGCGTCAAAGGCGTCGCGCTGGTTGATCGAGCGCACGGGCGAACCGGGTTCATAAACCAGCTTCATGGTGCATTCGAAAATACGAAGGCCCGGGTCATCCAGGTGATCGGCAAGCCACTCGGTGGTGACAATGGCATCGGGGTGTTGGTAGCTGTCGGCTGTCATGGGAATCTCCACTTTGGATTTATGGCGTCTCTATCACGAACCGCCACGCTGTTCGATGATCTCGGTCAGTGTCGCATCAAATATCGCCGATTGTTCGTACATCACCCAATGGCCGGCGCCATCGATAATATTAAAAATCGCGCTCGCATCCTGATCGCGAAAAATCTCACCGATCCGCTTGAGGTTCGGTTGCGCATAAATGTCCTGACGGCCCCAAATACCGTTCAATGGCGCGGTGACCTGCTTGAGGGCAACCATCAAAGATCCGTATCACCAATCCCATGCGAGCGGACCCGGGCGCGTTCAACATTTCGAAGCTGCATACGCGCCGCATCCTCACCGACCAGACCGGCCATCATAATGATCGACAGGTTATGGCGCTGAATTTCAATGCGTTCGGCTTCTGTCATCTCATTCGTCATCCCCTTGAGATTGCCATTCAGGCCATCCCAAGGCAGGCCGAAGGCGGCGGATCCGGCCAGCGTCAAAGTTTTGACGCGCTGGCCGGCCCGCGCCGCCAAGTACGTGCCGATGATTGATCCAAAGGAAAACCCGCAGAGATGAAACGACGCATCGTCGCCCAAAATTGCATCCACACCCGTTTGCACGATGGCCGCCAGGCGTGCCGTACTGGCCGGGTAATTCGTGCTGTCATAGGGCACGGTCGGTTCATCGGAATCACCAAGCCCCGGCAAATCCGCGACCAGCAACCGGAACCGCTGGGACAAGGCTGGGATATTCCGTGCCCAATGGGTCCAGGATCCGGAGCCCCCGTGCAGCAACACCAGGGGCGCCCGTTCACCCCAGAGATGCCAAACCATGTGCCCGTCGCCGCACGGAGTCTGGATGACCTTGGCGGTTTCTTCCAATGCGTCGATCATTCAGCCCCGCCGTTTGCCTTTCGATGCCCGCTTAACGGCGTCATACAAAATCGACAGCGCCCGATCCAATTCCGGCTTGGTCGTGGTCATCGGTGGCACCAGGCGGATGACATTCTGCAGGCCGCGTGTTCCCCTAATTTGGAAGATCAGTCCTTTGTTCAGACAATAATCAAATATCATTTTGGTCTGCGCATTCGCCGGCGTCTTCTTGACGCGGTCAGTGACGAACTCGATCCCCAACAACACGCCCCGACCGCGAATGTCGCCAACCGACTCGAATTCCTTGGCCATTTTGTTGAACGCGCCTTTGATGCGCGTTTCAATTTTCGCCGCCTTTCCAGCCATGTCTTCGTCTTCGACGATATTCAGGCTTTCCGTTCCGGCGGCACACAGCAATGGATCGGTGGCATGCGAGCGCGTCGCGAAGTAGCCGTTCTTGACCGCGTCACGGGCAACCTTGGCCGTGGTGCAGACCGCACTGATCGGCAGGCCGCCGCCAAAGTGCTTGGAGATGCCGATGATCTCCGGACTGACGCCCTTTTCGTGCTGGAATCCAAACAACTTGCCGGTCTTGCCCAATCCTGTCTGCGCCTCATCCATGATCATCAACATGCCGCGCGCCTTGAGGGCTTCTTGAAGCTTCTTAAAATACCCCTCCGGCGGCTGGATTACACCGCCGGCGCTGAGGATCGGCTCACCGATGAAGGCCGCGGGCTTGGTGGTGAAGTTCGCATCAGCCAGTTCGAGGCTGGTATCCAGACATTGAATGTCGCAACTGGGAAATTTCAGTTTTAACGGACAGCGATAACAATACGGTGTGACGATGGCTTGCGTCGCCGGGGCAACGACACTGTGCTTTCTGCGCTCCCAGTTGAACGACAATGAGCGCGTCAGGTATGAAGTCGAGCCGTGCAGCCCAGCGTGAAAGCCAATCACATCGACACCACCGGTTGCTTTTCGTGCCAAATCCACGCTGGCCTCAATCGTGTCGCTACCGGACACCAAAAACAGCGATTTCGATAACGGCAGCGGCAGCAACTTTCCCAACCGCTCATGCAGCTTGAGGCGCGGCGCGTTGAGCATGGTGTTGGTCGAATGCATCATCGAGCGCATGGTATTCTCAACGACCGCTGTCATGCGCGGGTGCTGATGCCCCAGTGCGGCGCCCATCTGCCCGGATTGGAAATCCAGATATTCCTTACCGTCCGAATCGGTGACGGTGCGGCCTTCCGACCTCACCAGAACCGGGCGGTCTTCAAGGCCCCCCATGTAGCTGGTGGTCTCGGTCGGGAACATCCATTGCTTGGCAATACGCTTTGCGCGGGCGCGATCCATCTTATCCTCCCCAATTGTTGACTGAGATTAGCACCAATTGACCAAGGAAAGCGAAGCGGGCAATCTGCGGGTATGGCCACATCACAAGTTTTCATATCCGCCGAGGAACTGTCGGCCCTGACGACGGAAGCTTTCCGCCGTGCAGGCTTCCCCGACAATGACGCCGAGGCCGTCGCCGAAATCCTGGTCACGACAGACCTGATGGGCATCTCGACACATGGCGTGCATCGGGTCGAACAATACCTGAAGCGCGTCGAGGCTGGTGTCGTAAAAGCCATCCCCGACATCCAAATCGAAGATCGCGCACCGGCATTGGCAATCATCGACGGCGACGGTGGGCAAGGCCAGGTGGTCGGCGCCAAGGCGTTGGAGTGTGCCATGGCGAAAGCTCGGGCCAACGGCATTGGATTGGTCTCGGTTAAAAACTCAAATCATTTCGGCGGCACCGCGCCCTATGGGTTCGCCGCCTCGGTCGCCGCCATGGCGCTGTTTTGCGGGACCAGTGCATCGCCGGCCATGGCGCCCTTTGGTGGGCGTGATTTGTTGATGGGAAACAATCCGCTGGGCTTCGCAGCACCGCGTCGCGGCGGCGCGCCATTTATCTTGGATATGGCGCAAAGTGTCGCGGCGCGCGGCAAGATGCGAAAACTGCGCGATGCCGGCGAAGACATGCCTCTGGGTTGGGCCTTGGATGCCGACGGCGCCCCAACCACCGACCCGACAGCCGGCCTCGACGGGTTCATTCAGTTTATCGGCGGCCACAAGGGTTACGGATTGTCGCTGATGGTCGAACTGTTGTCCGGTGTGATGTCCGGCGGCCGGTTCCTGGACGATGTCGGCGACATGTGGGCGGAGAAAGAACCGCAAGGTGTCTGCCACTTCTTCATCGCCATCGATCCGCTGCGGCTGTTGGGCGCCGGCACCTACTACGACCGGATGGAAGAATTCGTCGCCAAAATCAAGGGCTCGGCACCGTTCGACGAAGGTGGTGAAGTGCTGCTGCCGGGTGAGTTGGAGGCCCGCGCCATGGATGAACGGCGCGCCTCAGGGATTCCGCTGACGCCTGAACTGCTGGAGACCGTCAAACGATACGCCGGCGCTTGACCTTCCCCCAGCGGCAAGCATCATAAATTCAGCCATGCACCAAAGATTGACCCGACGAAAATTTCTTGCCGGCGCCGGATCGGCCGTCATTTGGTCGTGGACGGCGCCGTCGGTGGCAGGCGCAACCCAAAAAAAGCTTGTAGCTAGGCCTGGCGAGGTCGCGTTATTGGGGGGTAAAAATCCCCACACCCGAGTCTGGACATACGATGGCGGCGTGCCCGGCCCCGAACTGCGCTACCGCCAGGGGGCGCGGTTGGATATCTCGTTTCAGAACGATCTCCCAGATCCGACCACAGTCCATTGGCATGGGCTGCGCCTGCCCAATGCCATGGATGGCGTGCCGGGGCTGACCCAGCCGCCCGTCATGCCGGGCGGAACGTTCAATTACGCGTTCGATTTGCCCGACGCGGGCACCTATTGGTATCACCCGCATGTCAAATCAGCCGAACAGATCGCCCGCGGACTCTATGGGCCGTTGATTATCGAAGAAGCCGACCCACCGAAAGTCGACCGCGACGTCACCTGGGTCATTGACGACTGGCGGCTCAACGATGACGCACAAATTGCCGAGCCCTTCGGGCAAATGCACGACCTCAGCCACAATGGCCGGCTGGGCAATGTCGCCACGTTGAATGGCCGCGATAGCGAGAGTTTTCCGGTGCGGGCCGGCGAACGGATCAGACTCAGGATCATCAATGCGGCGAATGCGCGGATTTTCCGGCTGCGCTTTGATCAACACAAGCCCTCGGTCATCGCCCTGGATGGGCATCCGGTCCGGCCCCACCAACCGCCGGGCGGACGGATTATCCTGGCGCCGGGTCAGCGCGCCGACGTGATCATAGATATGGACTTGGCGCCCGGCGCCGTCGTTGACGTGATTGACGATTATTTCGAACGCGCGCCGTTTACTTATCTCAAATTGGTTTATGCAAAGGACCAACCGCTCAGAAATTCTCCGCTGGCGGCGTCCACACAACTCATCGTCAACCCATTGCCGGCGCTGGATTTGGCCAATGCCGCCCGGCATAAATTGGTGATCTCCGGCGGCGCCATGGGCAGTATGGCGGGGGCCACTTTTAAAGGTGAAAAAACCGCAATTCGCGACCTTGTCCGCCACCATGGCAAGGCCTGGGCCCTGAACGGCGTCGCCGCGCACACGATGGTCATGGATCCCCTGTTTCGGTTCCAAAAAGGCCGCAGCCAGGTCGTGGCCATCCAAAACGACACCGCGTGGCCGCATCCCATGCACCTGCATGGCCATGCCTTCAAAATACTGGAGCGCAACGGCAAACCCGATCCGATCCAACCCTGGACGGATACGGTGCTGTTGGACCCCGAAGAAATCACGATAATCGCCTTCGTTGCCGACAACCCCGGCAAATGGCTGTTCCATTGCCATATCCTGGAACACCACCAGGCCGGCATGGCGTGTGTCGTTGAGGTTGTTTAAACCACTGAACCATTGCGATTTTCGACCAATAGGCACATATTAGGCCTGCCGGTTCGCCGGCTATGGCGATAAACGCGTTGCGGAATAAGCGTTGCGGACCCGGGGGCAGTGCCCGGCGCCTCCACCAATTTCCTCCCCTCGCCAAACGGTTTATAGAACCACTGGTTGAGGGGATTTTAAGGGGGCGAAACAGGATCGACGTGCGTAGTAAAGGCAATGGCTTTCGTTCGGTTGGGTACCGCCGTTACCGGTCCATTTGTAATAGTTGCTAATGACAACTTTGCACCGGTTCGTGCCGCTGCTTAACGCAGTCGTATAAACCGAAACAGTTAAGTCCTAGGCGTTTGCGCGTCTAGGCGGGGTTCGGGAGGCGCCTGGCAACAGAAGCCTCCCACTTTATTTCTGACCCCGCATTGTTTAGTCTTTTCAGCTTTCCGTCAGGTTGGCTGACTAATGTCGTGAAAGAATAGCGGAAAGCATGACGAAAGCGGGTTCGGCGATGGAAAAATTCAATCGATAGCGGTCGGTTTGGCTGTTTTCATGACGGCGGCGCCAACGACGTTTGCCGTCGATGCAAAAACCCTTCGGGTTTGCTTCAAAACAGCTGACAACAAGCATTACGTGGCGCGCGGCGCACGTGGCGGCTATCTGGATGCCTCAGCAACGGAATGCGAAGGCAGCGCGGTTTTTCTGCTGCATGACGCAAAAGGCAAACGCCACGATCCGAAGTTTGGCGCGCCGGTGGTCATGATGGCAGCCGCGAAAAAACGCTACGTCTGGGTCAACGTCAGCAAGAAAACCGCATTTGCAACCAAGTCGAAATATAAGAAACGCGACAAACGTTTCATGGTGGAAATCAAAACCTCAAGCGGCGCCGGCAAGGGCTCACCGCTGACCCCAGGCGTGAAAATCTCCATGGTCTCGTTCCACAAAGGCATGCAATTTTTCACGCCCGACGGCGGCGGCGATGAATTGATGGTCGGCAAGCCGCCACGCGGCAGCAAAAAGCGCTGGAGCCGGTTCAAGCTGGTCAAAGCCCGGAAATAGAAATAAACGCGGCGCAAAATCAGGCGCCCACGGCGCTGGTCACGTTCCCCGTTCCGGGGTAGAACAGTGGCATGGATAACGAACAACTCCGCTACGACATCTGGATTGAGGAAGCTTTGCGCCGCGTCATTGAGCGCGCGCTAGGCCTTGCCGCCGATCAGGGATTGCCGGGCGACCATCATTTTTACATCACTTTCAAAACCGGCGCCGAAGGCGTCGACGTGCCACCCTATTTGCGCGCCGAACACCCCGATGAGTTGACCATTGTTCTACAGCACCAGTTCGAAAGCCTGACCGTCGAACCCGATGGGTTCACAGTGTCCTTGCGTTTCAAGGGGGCGCCAGAGTTGCTGGTCATTCCCTATTCGGCGATTACCTCCTTCGCCGATCCTTCGGTCAACTTCGGTCTACAGTTGAAAACCGTTTCCATGGACGAAGACGAATTGGCCGCCATTGCCGCCGATGAGACAGATGAGATGGCCGAGGCACTTGAAGAACTGCCGACCATGGAAGACAACGATGATATTGCCGGCGCCAACGAGGACGGCACGCCCAAAACTGGCGAAGTTATCGCCTTGGACGCGTTTAGAAATAAACGCCCATAAACGCCCCGGCCGTCGTTGAATTGAGAATACCGGCCCCACTTTTATGGCACCTTTATCCCGATAAGGAAGACCAGAGAGGATGTTATGACGGGTTATGATCATCATACGATGTTTCCGCTCAGCGCCGACGACACGCAGTACCGAAAGCTAACGCAGGATGGGGTCGCGACAACTAAGTTGAACGGCGAAGAAATCCTGACCATTGACCCGGCCGTGATGGCGACGTTGGCGGCCGCGGCTTTCAGCGATATCAATCATTTGCTCAGGCCCGCCCATTTAAAACAGCTCGCGAAAATTCTTGATGACCCGGAAGCCTCGGACAATGACCGGTTCGTTGCACTCGATCTTCTAAAGAACGCCAATATAGCAGCGGGCGGCGTGCTGCCCATGTGCCAGGATACCGGCACAGCCATCATCATGGGCAAGAAAGGCCAGCGCGTTTGGACCGGCGGCGGCGACGAAGCGGCACTTTGCGAAGGCGCCATGCGGGCATATGACGAAAATAACCTGCGCTATTCCCAGGTCGCCCCCATGGACATGTTCCAAGAGGTCAACACTGGCGACAACATGCCGGCCCAGGTCGACATTTATGCCACCGATTCAGATGAATATTCCTTCCTGTTCATCGCCAAGGGCGGCGGCTCGGCCAACAAGACGTTTCTCTATCAGCAAACCAAGGCCTTGTTGAACGCCGACAGCTTGGTCAAGTTTCTAGATGAGAAAATCAGAACGCTCGGGACTGCTGCTTGCCCGCCCTACCATCTGGCCGTTGTCATTGGTGGCACGTCTGCGGAAATGAACCTGAAGACCGTGAAATTGGCGTCGACAAAGTACCTCGACACCCTGCCGACCACGGGCAATCAGCATGGCCAAGCCTTCCGCGACGTTGAATGGGAAGAAAAGATTCTCCAACTCACCCGTGATATGGGCATCGGCGCGCAGTTCGGCGGCAAGTATTTCTGCCACGATGTGCGCGTTGTTCGACTGCCCCGGCACGGCGCGTCGTGTCCCGTCGGCCTCGGCGTCTCGTGCTCGGCTGACCGCCAGATCAAGGCCAAGATCACCAAGGATGGCGTATTCCTCGAACAGCTGGAAACCAACCCGGCTCAATATCTGCCAGACGTCACCGGCGATGATTTGGGCGGCGAAGTAGTTTCCGTCGATCTCAACCGACCGATGCCCGAAATTCTGGCGCAATTGGCGGAATACCCGGTGAAAACGCGGCTCAGCCTGAACGGTCCGTTGATCGTGGCCCGCGATATTGCCCATGCCAAACTCAAGGAGCGCATGGACGCCGGCGAAGGTTTGCCACAGTACTTCAAGGACCACGGCGTCTATTACGCGGGCCCGGCAAAGACGCCGGCGGGGTTCGCATCCGGATCATTCGGGCCCACCACGGCGGGCCGCATGGATGCCTACGTCGATCAACTGCAAGCGGCAGGTGGCTCCATGTTCATGTTGGCCAAGGGCAACCGCTCAAAAGCCGTGACCAATGCGTGCCGTGCCCACGGCGGTTTTTATCTGGGCTCCATCGGCGGCCCGGCGGCGCGGCTTGCCCAGGATTGCATCACCAAGGTCGAGGTCGTCGAGTACGAAGAGCTCGGCATGGAAGCCATCTGGAAGATTGAGATCGTCGATTTCCCGGCTTTCATCGTCGTCGATGACAAAGGCAACGATTTCTTCGCTGAATTTCTATAAAACCTCACACCGTATCTGGAGATTGTCATGAAGGATTCGAATGCGCTGCGGTCTGAATCAGATTCTCAAGGGTCCATTGATGTGCCCTCGGATTGCTACTGGGGCGCCCAGACCCAACGATCGCTAGAAAATTTCCAGATCGGCGACAGTGCGGAGCGCATGCCCATTGAGCTTATCCACGCCTTCGCCATTCAGAAAAAGGCGGCGGCCCGGGCGAATATGAAATTCGGTCTACTGGGCAGCGAAATCGGCGACGCCATCATCGCCGCCGCCGATGAAGTTATCGCCGGCACCTTGGATGATCATTTCCCTTTGGTGATCTGGCAGACCGGCTCGGGCACTCAGACCAATATGAATTTGAACGAAGTCATTGCGAACCGCGCCATTGAAATGCTGGGCGGTGAATTAGGCTCAAAATCACCGGTTCACCCAAACGACCACGTCAACATGAGCCAGTCATCGAATGACAGTTTCCCGACCGCCATGCACATCGCGCTGGCATTGGCGATCCATGGGCGACTGTTGCCGGCACTTGAAGAGATGCGCGACGTGCTTGACGAAAAAGCCACGACGTTTGCGGATATCGTGAAAATCGGCCGGACACATCTTCAAGACGCAACACCGATGACATTGGGTCAGGAATTTTCCGGCTATACCCATCAACTGCATGAAAATATCGAACGCACGGACAAGGCCCTGAACCAGATTTGGGAATTGGCTCAGGGCGGTACGGCAGTCGGCACCGGCATCAATGCGCCGGAAGGCTTTGACGTGGCATTTGTCGATGAGGTCAACGCGATCACCGGCCACACCTTTCGGACGTGCCCGAATAAGTTTTATGCCCTGGCCGCCCACGACGCATTGATCAATCTTTCCGGCAAACTGAATACAAACGCTGCGACGTTGATGAAGATCGCCAACGATATACGCCTGCTCGGTTCCGGCCCCCGTTCGGGCCTGGGGGAATTGTCCCTGCCCGCCAACGAACCAGGCTCATCAATCATGCCCGGCAAGGTCAACCCGACCCAGGCAGAGGCCGTCACCCAGGTCGCCGCCCAAGTGATCGGTAATCACACGACGGTGACCATCGCCGGCGCCAGCGGGCATCTCGAACTCAATGTCTTCAAGCCGGTCATGGCAGCGGCTTGCCTGCGCTCCATCCGATTGCTGGCCGACGCGGCCAGGAGCTTCACCAAAAATTGCCTGCAGGGCATTGAACCCAACCACCAACGCATCGCTGAACTGGTGGAGAACTCCTTGATGCTGGTGACCGCCCTCAATCCACACATTGGATATGACAAAGCGGCGGAAATTGCCAAGAAAGCGCACACCGAGGGCACGACGCTGAAGGCCGCCGCCATGGCCTTAGGCCATCTCAGCGATGATGATTTCGAGCGTTGGGTCGATCCAACGGCAATGACAGGACACACATCGTGACCAACGTCACCATCATCACCGGTGCCAGCCGAGGCATCGGCGCGGCTGCCGCGAAACTTTGCGCCGACGCCGGCCATGCCGTTTGCGTTAATTATCAAGCCAGCGCTGAGAAGGCCGAGGCAGTTGTAGCCGAAATTGTTGCCGCCGGTGGCAAGGCCATCGCCGTCCAAGCCAATACTGCCAATGAGGCGGATGTCATGCGCTTGTTCGACACGGCCCAGGCGAAGCTTGGCGCCATTTCCGGATTGGTCAATAACGCCGGCGTGCACGGGCCGCGCGGACGGCTCGATGATTTGAGCGTTGCTGAGATCGAAGATGTTCTCGACGTCAACGTGCTTGGCTGTTTCCTATGTGCCCGCGAGGCCGTGAAACGCATGTCGACAAAGCACGGCGGACAAGGCGGTGCCATCGTCAACATTTCCTCCGGCGCCGCCACTGCGGGCGGGCCGAACGACGGCATCCTCTACGCCGCATCGAAAGGCGCCGTGAATAGTTTAACAATCGGTCTTGCCCAGGAAGTCGCCGGCGAAGGAATCCGCGTCAATACCGTCGCCCCCGGCCTTACTGAGACCGACATGCCCGGCGAGAAACTAAAGACTCTCGGCCCGGGCCTGCCCATGGGTCGCCCCGGTCAGCCGATTGAGGTCGCCGAAGCCATTGTTTGGCTGCTCACCGACAAAGCATCTTATGTTAGCGGTGCCAATCTTCGTGTCGGCGGCGGGAAACCCTAATCCCGCGATGAACAAAACCGCCTTTCTTTTCGATGGCCCGAAAAACGCCGAAACCACGATCTGCCTCGCCCATGGCGCCGGGGCACTTATGGATAGTGATTTCATGCAGGCGTTCGCCGAGGGTTTGGGGGCGGAAGGGTTTCGCGTTGCGCGGTTCGAGTTTCCCTACATGGCGGAACGCCGAGCGACCGGCAAGAGAAAGCCGCCGAACAGGGCACCGATGTTGATGGAATACTGGTTGGATGTGGTCGCCCAATTGAGCGCCGACAATCTAATTATTGGCGGCAAATCCATGGGCGGGCGGATGGCTTCGCTGGTGGCCGACGAGGCGGGCGTTAAAGGACTGATTTGTCTGGGATATCCCTTTCATGCACCGGGCAAGGAACCGGGCACGCTGCGCCTTGATCATTTGGAAACTTTGAAAACGCCGACGCTGATCTGCCAAGGAACACGTGACGCACTTGGCGGTACAGACGATGTCGCCGGATATCGCCTAAGCGCCGCCGTTCGTCTACACTGGCTGGAAGACGGCGATCACGGGTTCAAACCCCGGAAGAAGTCCGGCCATACGGAAAACGGAAACTGGACCGAAGCCATGACCGCCATTACCGAATTCGCAAACGGGCTTTGAAATCATGCAACTCGACCATTTTTCGCTCCGCACCAACGAGTTGGACGCCATGAAGGAATTCTTCTGTGCGGTGGTGGAGTTGGAAGTTGGTGAACGCCCGCCCTTTAAATTTGCCGGCTATTGGCTTTATGACCGCGCCGGGGGGCCGGCCATCGTGCATCTGATCAATGCTGATAGCGAGCCCGCCGGGAACACCGGAACCGTTGACCACATGGCCTTCAAAGGTGATGGCCGGCGCTATGATGAGATATCGTCACGGATCGAAGCGCTTGATAATGTTCAGGAACGGCGCACGGTGCCGGGCGCCGGATTGCGACAAATCTTCGTCACTGGCCCACATGGTTTCGTTGTTGAACTGAATTTTCCGCCTGCCGACTGAATTTTAAACGCCACCCCAGCGGCCCGCCGGTTGGCCCATGCGGAGCGCGCTGCCACGACACGCGGGGCAGATACGTTTTTGCGTGGCCGTTGGTTGAAATTTTTTTCCGCAAACGTGGCAGAACTAAGATTGGCGCCGGTCCGACCCGCGGGTCACATCACCGCCGCCAGATCCACTCCGCGAACGCCGATCGCCCTGGCGCCGCTCGCCACCATGCCATCCGGCTACGCCACCGGCACGGCCAGCAGTGCTCAGATCATCGTCGTCACCCATCACATCCCCGAGACGAATAATTTTCAGATCAATTGAGCAGGGATGCTACGCAATCCGTCCCGGTGCTACAACCCACCACGGTTTGAGAACGATACTCAAGTCCAAGCCGCAAGCGCGGTGGCGCGTGTTACGTGTGAATCATCGATCTAGTTTTTGGCCCGATGCTTGTGCCCCGCTTCGCGACGGAACAGGTAGAGCCCGGCGGCGCTGATGATGATCGCCCCCCAGAACGTCGGCCAGGTCGGCCAAGCGTGCCAAATTGCCAGATCAAAAACGATACCCCAGATAATGGCCGTGTAGTTGAATGGGCTGACCACGGAAGCTTCGGCGACTTTCAACGCATAGGTCATGAAAAACTGCCCCAAGGCGCCGAGTAACCCGGCAGCGACAAAAAACTTTAAAGCCTCAATCGGCGGCGTGATCCAAACCCACGGCATAAACAATGCCGCCAATACCGTACCCGCGCCCATATAATAGAACACAATGGTGTAAGGATTTTCCGTTGCACCCAAGCTGCGCATGAGCAAGATTGTCGAGGCCCAAAAAAGGGTCGCCAACACGGTCACTAACGATGCAGTTCCCATGGCACCCGTGGGATCAACGGAAACGGCAACACCTAAAAAGCCAACCAAAATTGCTGTCCAGCGACGCCAACCGACCCGTTCATTCAAGAACAATACAGCAAGCGCGGTGGCGAACAGCGGCACCGCCTGGGAAATAACTAAAACATCGGCCATGGGCAACCGCGCGAAGGCATAAAAATAACACGCGTTCCCCAATATGCCGCCCAGTGCCCGTGCCGCATGTCCCCAAGGACGATGTGTTCTCAAAACAGAAATGCCGCCGGCCCGCAATATAAATGGCACGATGACCATAGCCGCGACAAAATTACGCAGGAACGTCACCTGCATGGGGTGATATTCGGGCCCGATCAGTTTGATGAACAGGTTCATCGTCGTCAAAAACCCGATGGCCGCGAGCATCATCATGATGCCCAGCCCCGGATTGTCACGGCGGTCCGGCTTCACCCCTGTGGTTGGTGGGTTCGGCATGGATGGAAAGGCTATTTGATCTGTTCGTTGATCAAGATGGAGCGGATGACCTCCGTGCGACCACCCTGCAATATTTCGGTTCGAAGGTTGAGAAAGGCGCCAACAATGTTAACCGGACCGGCGGTGATCACCACGTGGCCCTTGGCAGAACCGCGGATTTCCTGACCTTTTTGCTTAAAAAGAGTTTCTTCATCGACCTGCACCAAAAGACAACGGCGAGGTTTGCAGTCGATCTCACCACGCAACCGCGGCCCGGCGCCGCGCACCGGTTCAATTCCCGCGTTACCGCCCAACGGGAACGTCAGCGGCAGAAAAATATCTGAATCTTGCACTGCCGTTTCCGTTACCAAGACGGGCAACGGAAACCGATTGATCGCCTCAATGAACGGCCGGGTGCCGGGTTGCGGCAAGGCGATGGTGCCCCCGCCGGCGGGCGGCAAAATCACCGCATCGGGGATGACCCCGCGATGATCCGACGCGACGATCACGGTGGTTCCCCGAGGCAACGCCTCATGACCAATCGTCACCCCATCGGCGCCAATCAGGTGTTCGATGTTGTAATCTTTGAGGGTCGTCACGCCCATAAGCAGGCCCGCCGCAGAAGCTTGACGGGTTAATTCGGCGCGCACCCGGATACGCGCCACCGCGCCCCGCGTCGCCACCCACGTCGTAATCTGATGAAGGTTTGGCTGAGCCGGGCCATAGGCGAGCTTAATCTCCCCTGACACAGGCTTGACCGTCCCTAAGTACCCACCGACACCTTGATCAACCCGGCGTGCCAATTGCTCGAATTGCTGGTCGAGTGTTTTCTGTGAGGCAGCGCGCGCCATCAACGGGCCCATCATCATCGCCATCAATACGAATGCCGCCAATCTGACCATGGTTCAGATCACTCCTTTGTCTTTCAGCGCCGCCATATCGTCGGCGCTCAGCCCCAATTGTCCGCCGTACACCTCTTCGTTGGCATTGCCGAGTTCAGGACCGAGGCTATCGACGCTGCCCGGCGTCGCTGATAATTTCGGATAAACGCCCGGCACGGTGACCTCACCGATCGTGGGCACATTGACGGCCAATAAATCGTCTCGTGCGCGAAAATGCGGATCGGCAAAAATATCGGCGATGGAATTGATCGGGCCGGACGGCACCTCGGCCGCCACACAGGCCGCCATCACCTCATCACGGCTCATGGATGTCGTCCATTGAGTGACTTCGTCGATGACGGTGACGCGCGCGGCAAGGCGCGTTTGCTGATCACCAAAGTTCTCCCAAAGATCGGGCCGCACCATGGCCTGGGTCAGGCGTTCAAACATCTTGTCCGTAGTGCATGCAATGGAAAGAAACTTGCCGTCACCGGTTGGGAAGTGCCCATGTGGGCACGCATTGACGGTGCCCGTTCCCTCCGGCTCGCGGACGAAACCATCTTTCGCATAGCGCGGGACAATTTCGTCAAGTGCCCGAAACACGGATTCATACAGCGCCATATCGACCATCTGTCCCTCACCCGTCGCATCGCGATGACGCAGCGCCATCAAAATGCCGATGGCACCATACATACCGGACATGTAGTCGCCTAAGGACGTCGAGCCCGGCGTCACAGGCGTCTCGCCGGGAATGCCCGAAAGATAGGTCAAGCCGCCCACGGCATGGGCGATCCGTGCAAACCCAGGGCGATCCTTGTAAGGGCCCGTTTGCCCGTAACCCGAAATTCGCATCATGATCAGGCCCGAATTGATGGCCTTGAGATCGGTCCAGCCAATTCCCCATTTTTCCAAAGTGCCGGGCCGGAAATTTTCACAAACCACGTCCGCCGTCTCAACCAGGCGCTTGAACAGTGCCGCACCTTCAGGGGCGCGCAAATTCAACGTGATGGATTTCTTGTTGCGCGCTTCCGTCAGCCAGGCCAGCGACTGATTGGGCTGGCCGCTGTCCGTGCCGTAGCGCCGCCACGGATCGCCGCCCTTCGGATTTTCAATTTTGATCACTTCGGCGCCAAACTCACCCATAATCGCCGCCGCGTAAGGCGCTGCGATGAAGGTCGCCGCATCCAACACACGGACGCCCGCCATGGCGTGTTTATTCTGTTTCATGGGGTATTTTTAGACCGCGCCGCCCTACGGGTCACTCTTCAAATCGGACGTGGCCGTATTCCTCTAGGCGATCGCCATGAAACTCTATTTGCCGCCGCCCAACTGTAGAGGCGATATGCGTTGATCAATATAGGCACGGATGGCGCGTTCATACATTTGGCGGGCGAAAAACTCGCAGATGTGGGCCAACACGGTGCGCAAGCTCGGCGGCGCGGGCACGCCGTCACCAAAGGCTTCGACACCGAAGGCATCGAATGTATATAGCGCGCGCTTCATATGAAAACTATCGGTGACAACCAGAGCGTGGTGCCAATCCTCGCGCGTCAAAATCTTTCGGCATTCCAATACATTTTCCATCGTCCGTGTTGAACGGGTTTCGCGAAATATGGCTTGATCGGAAATGCCGGCCTCGATCGCCACGCGCGCCATTGCATCGGCCTCGGGCTCGGCGTGGCGGGTTGCACCGCCGGACATCAGCATCACCGGCGCGCGACCTTCGTTGAAAAGCTTCACGGCATGGAGAACCCGGCGCGAAATGACCGACCCTGGCGTACCATCGGGGGCCTGGGCCGCGCCAAGCACAATGATGACGTCAAATGTTTCAACTATTGCCAAACCATCACCCGTCGAACACAGCGTCTGCCTGCATGGCAAGACTGCCCTCGGCATTCGCCGCCCACAAACTCGCCGTGCCGTCCGCGCCGGGCCGGCCGTTGACGGTGAACTGGGCGGTATCGAACAATGGACCCATGGCGCGATACGAAAAATTCGCAAGCGCCGCATCGGGGCGCTTGCGCTGGCAGAGATCCATCAGCAGGGTGGCGATCAAGGGCCCATGAACGATCAAGCCCGGATAGCCCTCCTCCGTTACAAATTTGAGATCATAGTGAATTCGGTGGCCATTGAACGTCAGCGCCGAATAGCGAAACAGCATGACCGGATCAGGATCAATGATACGGGACCACACGGCATCATCCGGTGCCGGTCTTGCCACTAGTTTCGCCGGTGGCGCCACGTTCGAATCATCGGCCGAGCGGTATACGATATCGTGCTCTTCGCTGACACAAACGCCAGCATCGTTGGCAACTTCATGCCTGACAACGACAAACACCAATTCGCCGGATTTTCCGAATTTATGGGTGACATCGGCAATGGTCGAGGTGCGGGTAATCACGTCACCAACCCGCAGCGTGCCGGGCCAGGAAATCCGCCCACCAGCCCACATACGGCGCGGTAATTCCACAGGTGGTAGGAAACCGCCGAGCTTGGCATGTCCATCATAGCCAAGCTCCGAGGCCTTGGTTCTGGAATTAAAGAATATCCAATGCGCCGCAGGCGGCACCGGATCACCAGGTTCGGGGGCAGGTCCATCGACATCCAACGTTGCCGCCAAACCCGCCAGTTGCGAGGCGCTTAACAGATCGCTCGCCGTTTCGGTTTTCCCGATCCAGGAATTTAGGTGGTCGATATCAACGCTCATGTTCCGCCTCACCTAAAACGACCTGGGCATGCCCAAGACATGCTCGGCCACATAACTCAGGATCAAATTGGTTGAGACCGGGGCGATTTGATAGAGCCGGGTCTCGCGGAATTTCCGCTCAATATCGTACTCTTCGGCAAAGCCAAATCCGCCGTGGGTTTGCAAGCACGCCTCGCCCGCCGCCCAGGACGCCTCCGAGCCTAGCATCTTGCACATATTGGCCTCCGCCCCACAGGGTTCGCCAGCGTCAAACAAGTCCGCCGCCTCGCGGACCATGAGGGCAGCCGCGCGCATCTGCGCATAGGCCCGTGCAATGGGAAACTGAATGCCCTGGTTCTGGCCGATGGGGCGGTCAAAGACCTGGCGTTCACTGGCATAAGCGGAAGCCTTGTCGATGAACCAGCGCGCATCGCCGATGCATTCGCCGCCGATCAGGATGCGCTCGGCGTTCATACCGTCCAAGATATAGCGGAATCCTTTTCCTTCTTCACCAACAAGACTATCGGCGGGAATGCGCAGATCGTCGAAAAACACTTCTGTCGTTGCATGATTGACCATGGCGCGGATCGGCTTGATGGTTAGCCCGTTACCGACAGCGTCGCGAATATCGACCAAGAATACCGACATGCCATCGTGCGGCTTGGCGCCATCTTCGCGCGCCGCGGTGCGGGCCAACAACAGCATGAAGTCGGAATGCTCAATCCTGGACGTCCACACTTTCTGGCCGTTGACCACATAAGCCGAATTGCCGTCTTTCACCGCCGTGGTGCGGATGCGGCTGGTATCGGTACCCGACGTCGGCTCGGTGACGCCGAATGCCTGCAGGCGCAGTTCGCCGGACGCAATACCCGGCAGCACCATCTTTTTCTGCGTCTCGCTACCGTGACGAAGCACCGTGCCCATGGTGTACATCTGTGCATGACACGCACCGCCGTTGCAGCCCGACGCCTGAATTTCCTCTAAAATCGCTGTCCCTTCCGAAATGCCCAGACCGGACCCGCCGTATTCTTCCGGGATCAGACACGCCAGAAACCCTGATTCCGTCAGGGCTTGGACAAATTCCGTCGGATACGCCCGCTCGCGGTCCTTCTCTCGCCAATATTCGCCAGGAAAGCCGGCACAGAGCTGGCTGACGGCGTCGCGAATCTCGGTATGGCGCAGTTCCATGATTTATCTCCCTGGGGTGCAGCCATCGTTTTAGCGCAAGCACTGGGGCGGGGAAACACAGCCGCCTCGGATATCTCGCCACCTTTGGCATTTCATAGAGTGATACCCCGAAAAAACTCTTTTCGCCAGGCACAACGGCCCCCATTATACTAAGGAGTCAATGGGATCGAGTGCAATTATGGGCAAGACTTTATTCGACAAGGTTTGGGACGCGCATGTCATCGTCGAGCGTGACGATGGCGACACGCTTCTCTACATCGACCGTCATCTCATTCACGACCTGCATTATCGGTGTTTTGCCGATCTTAAAGAGCAAGGTTTGAAATTGCGCCGGCCCGATCAATTGTTCGCAACGCCCGACCATTCCGTGCCAACAACGGCGAAAGTCGTCAGTGACATTCCCGAAGGCGAGATGCGCGAGACAGTCGAGGGATTGGAAACTTACGCCAAAGAGTTTGGCGTCACGCATTTCTCAATGACCGACGAACGCCACGGCATTGTCCATGTTGTCGGCCCCGAACAAGGCATTACTTTGCCCGGCTTGTTGCTGGTATGCGGTGATTCCCATACCTCCACCCACGGTGCCTTGGGGTGCGTCTCATTCGGGATTGGCACGACGGAAGTTATCCATGCGCTGGCTACCCAAACACTGTGGCAACGCCGCCCTAAAAACATGCGGATCAATGTCACTGGCACCTTGGGCTTCGGCGTCAGCGGCAAGGATGTCATTTTGGCGGTAATCAGGGAAATCTCGGCGGCCGGCGGCTCTGGCTACGCCATCGAATATGCCGGATCAGCTATCGAGCAACTTTCCATGGAAGGCCGATTGACGATCTGCAACATGACCATCGAAGCGGGGTCTCGGTCCGGCATCATTGCGCCGGACGACACCGCTGTTTCTTATTGCGAAGGCCGACCCTATGCACCGAAAGGCAAAAAATGGGACGCCGCTGTTGAGTACTGGCGGACCTTGCGCTCGGACAATGACGCCATCTTCGACAAGGAAGTCAGCATCGACGGCGATGCGCTGGCGCCCATGGTGACTTGGGGCAACAGCCCACAGTACGCCCTGCCCGTCACCGGGATTATCCCGGACCCGGCCACTGAATCCGACCCCATGGTTCGTGCCGACATGGAAGCCGCCTTGGATTACATGGGTCTAAAACCCGGCATGGCACTTTCGGATATTGCCGTCGATACCGTCTTCATTGGGGCCTGCACAAACAGCCGCATCGAAGATATGCGCGCCGCCGCTGCCGTAGCCAAAAACCGCCGCGCCCAGGTCCGCACCCTTGTCGTGCCAGGTTCCGGTCTTATCAAACGCCAGGCCGAAGCCGAAGGGTTGGACAAAATATTCACCGATGCCGGCATGGAATGGCGCGAGCCCGGGTGTTCCATGTGCGTTGCCATGAACGGCGATCAATTGGCGCAGGGTGAACGTTCGGCATCGACATCAAATCGCAATTTTCGGGGCCGCCAAGGATTGGGCAGCCGCACCCATCTGGTCAGCCCTGCAATGGCCGCGGCGGCTTCCGTAACCGGGCGATTTACCGATGTCCGCAAACTGATGAGCGAGGCCTGATCATGGAACCGTTTAAGACATTTGCCGCCGTTGGTGTGCCCATCGATATCGCCAATTGCGACACCGACCAAATTATCCCCGCACGTTTCCTGCGCCGCACCAAGACGGACCCAGATTACCCGCGCTTTCTAATGCACGATCTGCGCTTCAATTCGGATGGCTCGGAAAAAAATTTCATCTACAATCACGCGCCTTACTGTGATGCGAAAATTATCGTCACCGACATCAATTGGGGGTGCGGCTCATCGCGGGAAAATGCCGTGGGCGTCCTTGTCGCGAACGGCATTCGCGCAGTGATCGCGCCAAGCTTCGGTGATATCCATTACAACAATTGCATCAAGAACGCCGTCTTGCCAATCCAGTTGTCATCGGATGACTGCGAGACGTTACGGCGACAGCTTCATGAAGGTCCAGGCGGCGAAATTGCCATCGACTTGGAAACCCAAAGCCTGACTGGCCCGGATCAATCGGCTTATACATTTGAAATTGATGCATTCGACAAGCACCGATTACTAAACGGCCTGGACGACGTGCAGGTGACGATGGAATTCGATGAGCGCATCTCGGCCTTCGAAGCCGAGCACCAAGCGCGCCACGATTGGGCGTTTTGAGTTAGCTGACGGTGAAGTCCGTATCGTCGAGGTTGGCGCCATCGACGTTCTGCAGCTCAATTTCCATATCCACCTGTTGATCGCCATCGGAATCGATCTCAAGGATTTTGGTTTGGCTGTTGAAGCGGCCGGACGCCCCGCCGCCACCGGCAAAACCTTGCGTTTCGTCGCCGACGAATGAAAACGAAACCGCGCCGGCGAATTCCACGACATCCGCGCCTTCGGCGTCAAAATCGGTGATGGTGTCACGATTGCCGGCGCCAATCCCCGATTCGGCCTGAACCGCCGCCAAATCAAAGACGAAGCGGTTGGAACCACCATGCCCGATCATCACATCCACACCGGCGCCGCCGATGAGCACATCGCTTCCGCATTCGCCTTGCAATACATCATTGCCAGCGCCGCCATCCATGACGTCGCCACCACCGCCACCGAACAGGTTGTCATTTCCCTCTTCGCCATAAAGCGTGTCGGCACCGTCCTGGCCGAAGAGCAGATCGTCGCCAGTGCCGCCCCAAAGAGTATCCTTGCCTTCGGCGCCAATCAGAATGTCGACATCTGCATCGCCGAATAAGATATCGTTACCCTGCTCACCACGCAGAACGTCGCGATCATCACCGCCGTGAAGGATGTCGTTATCGTCGTCGCCGTAAATAAGGTCGTTGCCGGCATCGCCGAAAATTTCATCCTTGCCGGCGTCGCCCCATATGTCGTCGTCAAAATCACCGCCGCGGATGACATCGTTGTCATCACCGCCACGAATGATATCTGCACCGTCGCCACCGTCGATCACATCCTTGCCGATACCGCCGAATATCGTGTCGGCACCATCGCCGCCCAGTATGTCGTCGTTGCCGTCATCGCCGTTCAGCGTGTCATCGCCCCCACCGCCGTCAATGCTGTCGTTACCGATGCCACCAGTAACCGTATCGGCACCGAGGCCAGCAGTAATCACATCTGCGCCCTCGTCGCCGCTGATCTGATCATCGCCATCGCCACCGTCTATCACATCAGCACCAATTCCGCCGAACAGCGTATCAAGGCCGGCACCACCGCTCATCGTGTCGGCTCCGCCTTCGCCGATCAGTTGATCATCGCCGTCGCCGCCGTCCAAGACGTCCGCACTGGACTGGCCCAGTAACACATCGGCCCCAAGACCACCGAACAAAGTATCGGAACCGCCGCCGCCCTCCAGGTGGTCATCGCCAGCACCGCCGTCGATCCAATCATCGCCGCTGCCGCCGAGCACCGTATCCGCACCAAGGCCAGCGGTGATCGTGTCGTTGCCGCCTTGGCCCTTGAGATCATCATCACCGTCACCGCCATCAATGACATCATCGCCATCACCGGCTGTAATGGTGTCATTTCCAGCGCCACCGGACAGTTGATCTGCACCTTCTGCGGTTTTCAACACATCGTCACCTGCGCCGCCATCGAGGATATTGTCGCCACCGTTTCCGAGGAGCGAATCGTTGCCCGCACCACCGAGAAGCGTGTCATTGTCCGCGGCGCCTTTTAGCGTGTCGTCCCCATCGCCACCGTCCAGCACGTCGTTGCCGCCGCCGCCGTTCAAATCATCATTGCCGGCACCGCCGACAATCCAATCGTTGCCACCATTGCCGTTAATGACATCATCACCATCGCCACCATCTATGACATCATCGCCACCATCACCATCAATGGTATCAGTGCCAGCACCGCCGAATATCACATCCGCACCGCTGCCACCGCTGATCAAGTCGTCGCTGTCGAGGGTGGCTTGTGAGCCATCCTCATTGCGAAACTCGAACTGGCCGTTCTTGAACTTATGAAAATGGTTTTTCCCGGCGCCATTGGCGATGATGAACACGCCAAAGCTTTCGCCGGCCGCGAGATCCAAATCTGCCGATGTGCCCGGCTTGGTGCCACCCCACCAACGGGTTTCCGACGCGTCCTTGAAAATAATTTCAACGTCACTGATTTCGCCGTTCGGGCCAATTTTGTAGACGCCGACTGAATTGTGTAATTTCGCGTCTTCGCCGACAAACGTCAGTGACACCGCATGATCATTGGCCAATTCAAAGTGCGCCGGGTCAATACCAATTTCAGGTGTCGCTGACAGGCTTGAAAGGTCGTGTTCGATTACACGCTCTTTCTCAATCAGCACTTCGCCATCGGCACCACCAATCAACACATCGTCGCCGGCGCCGCCGCTCAATGTGTCGTTGCCGGTGTTGCCATTAATAGTGTCGTCGAGATCACCGCCGGTAACCGTATCATCGCCGCCGAGTGCATCGTAGGCCTCGCCCGATCCATAATCAGGATCATCATCCGCGAGAACGACCGCATCGTCAGTTTCCGTAAATAACGGCGGCGGGTCAGCAGCGACTAAGCTGACATTATCGAGATAACCACCGCGACCATCATCCGCGCCGACGGTACAAAATTCTAATCGCGTTAGATCACCGGCACCTTCCAGTTCATAGGTGAACGTTTGCCAATCAACGCCCCAGCCACCATTCGCGGATATCGTGTCGATAACCTGACCGTTCCAAATAATTTCTATACCGTTGGAATGCGCACGGCTGAAAGGCGGCGGTGAATAATTGAAGGACACCAAAAACGTGCCGGTGCCAGCGGTCGGAATATCTTGGAAAATGGCGCTGTTGGTATTGCGCGCGCCGCTACCGTCCAATTCGATGTGGCGGTCTCCATCGGCCGACGGTAACCAGCGATGATTGATCACATCGGGTCCCGGCCCACCGGCAACCTGCCAGCCGCTCAGTTCCGCCGATCGGCTATGGTGGTGGTGACGATGATGTCCGCGCCCGTGCCCGCGCTCGTAAGTGACGTCTTCAAAGCTGCCGTTTGCAACAAGATTTTCGGCGCCGGTATCATCAGCCATCGCGTGTCACCCTCATGAGAACTTTTCGATGGTCCACTGCCAAAATCAGACGGCTTGCATCATTTCATCATTGTTGAGGGATAGTGATACCGGCAAACCCTGACCGAACCCTGACAAGTGCGTCGAAAGAGGTGCCGAAAATCGCAGTTTTCCAATGGTTTCACGCCTTCATGAACACCAGGCTTAGACCGTCGGTTTGGGCTTGCCTGTTATGGTGGCAGAGACCGCCAGAAAGATAGATACATGATAGAAGAAACGCTCGATATTTGAGACGCCCGACGGGGCTATGGAGATATCTTAAGACTTGCCTTCGCCGGGCCATTCTTGCGGCAACGGAGGTGATCCCTATCCCCAAAGAGCCGGCGTTGGCGGATGGATTAGGCCGTTCTCAAATTTCAAGCCGTCGGGACGGTCATCTTTCAGGAGCAATGGCCCGTCGAGGTCGAGAAATTCCGCCATATGCCCCAGCAATATCGCCGGCGCCATGGCCAATGAGGTTGCAACCATGCAGCCGACCATGATCTTCATACCGATGGTCTCGGCGGCGCGCGCCAGGAACAGGGCCTCCGTCAAACCACCGGTTTTATCGAGTTTGATGTTGATCATCTGATATTTGCCAACCAATTCCGGGAGATCAACCACCGTATGGCAGGCCTCATCGGCACAAATCGGCACGGGAGACTCATAATCCACAAGTCCCGCATCGTCGCCCGCCGGCACGGGTTGCTCGATCATTTCCACGCCCAGCCGCGCTAGCTTGGGCGCGAAATCGGCCAGCATATCCAGACTCCACCCTTCGTTTGGATCGATAATTAGTCGTGCATCCGGCGCGCCGGCGCGCACGGCTTCCATACGTGCCATAACGTCTACCGCGTCCAATTTCACTTTAATCAGCGGGCTGGCCGCTAATTCCGCCGCCTGTGCCGCCATTTCATCGATCGTACCAATACCGATTGTGGTTGCCGTCACCTGGGGTTCAGGCGCCGGTAGGTCTGTTAGCTCCCAGACCCGCTGACCGGTCATCTTCGCCTGCAAATCCCAAAGTGCTGCGTCCAAGGCATTGCGCGCGGCGCCGGCGGGAAGACGTTCCGTCAGGCCAAAACCATCCAGCCCAAAGGCAACGGCACCTGTCTGACCCTTGATCTGCTCGGACACGCCATGGACGGTTTCATCATAGCGCGCGTAAGGCACACATTCGCCCCGGCCCAAAGCATCACCGTCATTGATTTCCGCGACAACGACACCGGCTTCTGTCTTGGTGCCGCGCGAAATGGCAAATGGCCGCGCCAGCGGCCAGGCCTTGTCATGGACAATAAGTTCACGGGTCATGCTGGCAAATTATCGACAAGTTTGCCGACTCCTGTTGCCACCGGGTCGACGGCGGGCAACCCCAGTTCATCTTCAACGCCCTTGAGATAATCGCTGACCTCGCCGGGCGGTAAATCCTTGGTGTTCACGGCGACGCCGATACAAGCGGCGGCCGGGTTGGTCAGGCGGGCCGCTTGTTCATTGGCGGCAAGACACTGCGCCAATCCCGGAAGAGGATAATCGGGCAGCCCGCGCATGTGAGTGCGGGTCGGTTCATGGCACAAGACCAACGCATCGGCTTGGGCGCCGTGCAACAATCCCATGCTGACCCCGGCGTAGGACGCATGAAACAGCGAACCTTGGCCTTCAATGACGTCCCAATGATCGGCATCATTTTCCGGCGTCAGCCATTCCGTCGCGCCGGAAATAAAATCAGCGACCACAGCATCCACCGACACGCCATCGCCAGCAATAAAAATGCCTGTTTGCCCGGTCGCGCGAAAGCTTGCATTGAGGCCGCGCGCTTGCATTTCGCGCTCAATGGCCAGGGCCGTGTACATCTTGCCGACCGAACAATCGGTGCCCACCGGCAATAACCGCTTGCCGGTCCGTTTTTTGCCGCTGGCGACATCAAAACTGCGCACCGGATGGCGCACATCCATGAGCGTGCGGCCGTGCTTTTCAGCGGCGGCACCAATTTCCGGCACGTCAACCAACTTGGCATGCAGGCCGCTTGCAACATCGAAACCAAGCTCTATCGCCTTCACCAAAGTTTCGGCCCAGGCTTGCGAAATCAATCCACCGCGGTTGGCAACACCGACAATGACGGTCTTGGCGCCCGCTTCGGCTGCTTCCTCCAAGCCCATGTCGGGAAGTCCGAGGTCAGCGCTACAATTCTCCAACTTAATCTGGCCGATGCAGATGTCGGGCCGCCAATGAACGACACCGCTGGCTGTCTTCGCCGCCAGTTGGTCGGGCGCGTCACCAAGAAACATCAGGTAGGGCGTTCTAAGCGCCATTGTCGGGTCTCCGTTCTCAAAAAATAGAAACGTTTAATGCCAGTTCCGCAGCCTGTCAGGCGGTCAGACTGTCGTCAACATTCAGCCCCGTTCTATCGGCTATTTGTTTCAACGCGCCGCGGGTATATGCGTGATCACAAAAATGGCCAATGCATGCACGGCAAGGCCACCCACCCGCGCAACTTTGCGAGCCCGTGCCCGCCATGACACCCACAACAGCTGGTGCAGTGATGCCGCGTGGTCAATGTAATCCGCGGCCAATTCATGCCCCTCTATGTGGGTTTCCATATAATCGCGGCGCCGCGCTTCCGGAAAATTCGGATGAAAATGAAACACCGTCAATGCCCGGCGACGACGTTCATGGCTGGAAAACGCCATCACTTCGTTTTGCTTTATACCGTATTTTCGAATCACCATGGGCGTCGCTTCGACGGCCTTTTTCTCGACCAGCATGCCATCGTCATATGATTGGTCAAATTCCAAAAGCCAGGGGGCCTCAACAATGGCGCCCGCTTCGGCGGATACAGAATAAGGATCGATCATTGCACTATCTCCTTGCACGCCAGATTGCGTGCTACGTACGAATTGCACGACAGCCCTCCACGTGCCCATCGTGGAAGCTTGAACCTGTTATAAGAAGATTTGTACGTTTTTTTTTGGAGCTCTCGCCTGGCCGGCGTTTTGCGCACCGGTGAGCCCGACCGGAAGCAGTTACAAGTCATACGCCCAAGTGAACCGGTTCTCAACGGGATTAAATTCTGAAAGCTTGGTCCGTCAAGACCATTGGCTTATAACTCTGGCCGCGCGAAATTTCACCGCCCCCCCCCTTAACTCAGGGAATTTGACGCCATGCCTTACGTTCTAACACCGCCCCCTGTACCTGCTGTCGCTATCGCCGGCAGCGACGACTTATTCCCCGTTAACCGGGTCTATTGCGTCGGCCGAAATTATGCCGCCCATGCCATCGAAATGGGACACGACCCAGATCGTGATGACCCGTTTTTCTTTAAAAAAGCACCGGACAACCTATTGCCTGCCTCGGAATTGGATGGTGGCGGTGATTTCCCCTACCCACCGATGACCAGCGACGTTCATCATGAGATCGAGTTGGTGGCGGCGCTTGGCAGCGGCGGCAAGGATATCGCGTTGGAAAATGCCATGGATTGTGTGTGGGGATATGGCGTCGGCATCGACATGACCAGGCGGGATCTGCAGGGCGAGGCCAAAAAGGCCGGCCGACCGTGGGACACGGGCAAGGCTTTTGACCATGCCGCCCCCATCGGGCGTCTGCATCCCGCATCGGAAACCGGCAATATGGAAAGCGGCCGGGTTTGGGTTGATGTCAACGATGCGCCCCGCCAGGAAGGCGATCTCAATCAGTTGATCTGGAAAATTCCGGAAATGATTTCTTATCTGTCGCGCCTGTTCACGCTGCAGCCGGGCGATCTGATCTTTACCGGCACCCCGTCGGGCGTCGGCCCCGTGGTTCGTGGCGACGTATTAAATGGCGGTGTCGATGGTATCAGCGGGATCAAGGTGACCGTCACCTGAAATTTATCCCTTTGGGACCATCAACCATCTGATTCGCATGAAAACGCCCCGATGATTTTTGGGGCGTTTTTGTGTTCGGCTGTCAAGCTGGAGAATTCATCTTTATTTATCAGAGAGTTGGAGCACCTGCATTGAGGACCACGGAAACGTTTTGGTTGTTCAGCGATTCTCCGTCTATCAATGGCACATAAGGCCTAGGGAGGAACTAAATAATACCTAGGGAGGACCATATGTTCGATCCAGTTTGGCGCGTCGGTCTCCTCGCCGCAGCCTGTTCGTTGGGGCTCGCGGCATCCGCTGTGGCGGGCCTCGGCGATGGAAAACAACTGGACGAACATTCCGAGCGCGGCAAACGGATCGGCCATGTCACTATTGATGCCGTTAGCCTCAACGGCCGTGGCGCGTGCGCCACGGTCGGGCGCGGTAATTCGGTTGTACTGAAACTCGATTTCAGATCTGACTCGACCGCCTAGTGCCCGAAATGCACCAATCAGGAGATCGTCGGATACGCCCGCCAAACGGGCAGGCGGCTTGAACGTATGCCGGGCGGAAAATGCATCTATTCGGCAAGCGGCCCGAAGCGCAAACGGAACGTCAAGGTCCGGATGCAGGCTCCGGCGGAGCCAGGGCGCTACCGGGTCATCTTGTCCGCACCGCAAGCTTACAATTGCGTACGTGCTTTAAAGTGGCGCGGCAAACCTAGCCCCATAGCAGCGCTCAAAGTCCGCTGATATTACCAGCGCCACATTCGGCGAATGTCAAATCCTAGCCGTCGCTTGTTAGCTGTTTTCAAGCTCGCAGCGCATCACCGATGAGCGAAACCGCTGGTTGGTGTTCGACACAAAACTGATATCGCCAACGGTCCCTTTGCCGTAGCGTTTGTTGATTTTGCTGGCTGAGCGCTGACCGGCACGAGCCAGTTCCTTTTCGCTCGCCAATCGGTCGCGGGGGTGGACGCGGCTAAATATAAGATAGATGGCATCGGTAACCCAAGGCGCATTAACGCAGACGGTTCGGAACTGAGGGCTTTCCGGGACAACGATCACCGGTTGATAGGAAATATACTTACGCCGCCCCCCTTGACCTCGTAAGACCAATAAAATGGTTTCAGCATCACGGCCTTTGGAAAGACATTCTGGGGAGTTGGCTTTTTTTCTTTCGCTGGCTTTTTTGGCGCAGGTTCGGGCGGCGTTTTTTCCGCCGCGGCGACGGTTTCGCGGGCTGCCGGGGGCCCGTTCGGATCGGATTGGGCGGTCGTATCTGATGGGTCGGCGTTATCCGCCAATTCCGCAGGACTTGAAAGCAGCCAGGCTGCGACTGACCCTCCTATCACGAGCACCACGATGCCAGCCGCGACGGCCATCAACCGCGATTTATTTTTGCTCGACCTAACCGCCCGGCGTTCAATCGCTTGCTTGGAGTTTTTCTGAGCGATATAGGCTGTTGCCTTATCAATCCGCTCTTGCTTGATCCGGCGAAGCAGGAATTCGACCGACGTACGGGTCTGAGGCGCATCATCGGTCTTGCGGCCTTTGGTGATCGCGAAGTCCAAAAGCTTCATAAACCGGACGACCTCTGCTTCATCACCTTTGCGCGTAAACAGGCTGCGGATCACCACACTGGCGCATTCGTTAAGCGCATCCAGCGTTTGAGCCCGTGTGACCAATTGAACGAGCCCGCCGTCCGGGTCCTCGAACACGGCCTCCCAATCGGTGGTGCCATCGGCCGTTTTTGGCCAACTTTTCTGTGCGGTCGTGTTCATTGAATGATTTGCTGCTTGCCCAGTTGAAATCAAGAACCGGAATCTTAAGGGGGGTGTGAATTACAATGCAAGCTATTGATATATTACTTTATAATTAGATCAATCATTTAATATTACAAAAGATATATTAGTAGATTAATTTACAGGAATTGGCGATTTCAGCCCGTTGGCCGAATTAAAAATGACCGCGCGGTCACTTTTGGCGATACGACCGTCATTTATTGCATGGGCGTAAGCAGCTAGGCAGGCGGTGCCTTCAGGACACAAATGAAAGCCGTCTGCACGGGCGCATGCGATCCGCATGTCATGAACTTCACGATCATCCACGGCAATCGCAAACCCACCGCTTTCATAAAGCGCGGAAAGAATCAGACGGTCACCGAACGCCTTGCGGACCCGCACGCCGTGGACCTCGGTATCAACATTTTCCCAGGGCTCGGGCACTTCATCCAATCCGGCATCGAACGCCTTGATGATGGGCGCGCAACCTGTCGTTTGAACGGCAACCATGCGGGGCAAATCACCTTCCAACCAACCCATTTCACGCAATTCGGCGAACGCTTTCCACATGCCGATCAGCCCGGTCCCGCCACCAGTTGGATAGAAGATGACATCCGGTAGGCGCCACCCCCCTTGCTCGGCCAATTCCAGCCCCATGGTCTTCTTGCCCTCAATACGATAGGGCTCTTTTAGGGTCGAAAGATCAAACCAGCCATCATCAGGCATGGTTTCCATCATCGCCCGTCCACACGCATCTATGATACCCGGCACGTTGTATACCTTGGCGCCCAGTAGCGCCGCTTCACGGTTCGTGACCTCGGGTGCATCCTCGGGCACGAAGACTGAACACCGCATGCCGGCCCGCGCGCCATAGGCCGCCATGGCGGACCCGGCATTGCCGGCGGAAGGCACGGCGACATCCGTGACCCCAAAGGATTTCAACATTGTGATGGCAATGGCCATGCCGCGCGCCTTGAATGACCCCGTCGGCAACCCGCCCTCGTCCTTGGCCATGAGGTTCATACCGCCAAGCCGGCGCGCTATAGCCGGCAGCGCGACAAGCGGCGTTGTGGCTTCACCCAACGAAACCACATCAGCGCGATCCGGATAAGGCAGAAATTCGCGATACCGCCACAAACCGGTCGGGCGTTCAGCCAACATGGATTTATCAACGGCACCCGCCACCGCGTCGAGGTCGTAGCGCACCAGCAACGGCGCGCCTGCGGTTGAATACCCATAAGGCGGCGCGCCCACATGGCGTTCACCGGTTAACGCGCATTCCAAATGGCTGACAAAACATCCGTTCATGATCAGGCTCCTCGGTGTCTCACGTAATTGTGTCGCGCTGTGGCTTGGCGAGACGGCATTACGATACCAAGATAATAGCCATGAAACGAACTTCTTTGCATATCGGCGTTATGATCGCTCTGGCGCTTTGGAGCGCTAACGGTTTGGCAGCGCCACAATTTGACACCAAGGTAAAATCCACCCTTACCGGCATGAAGCCGCTGACCGAAACGGCGCTGTCCGACCTCGCCGGCAAGATTACAGTGGTCAGTTTTTTTGCCAATTGGTGTCCACCATGCACGGCGGAATTTCAGCAATTAAACCAACTGCGCCATGATTTCTCCAAAGACCGGGTTGCGATCGTCGCCCTCAATCTATTTGAAGGCTTTTTCCCCGGAAATAATGAGGGCCGAATGAAACGCTTCCTGAAACGCACAAAACCGACTTTCCCGGTTCTTTCAGGCCTGACGGACGATGAACTTTCGAAACTTTTCGGCGGCCTTGAACGTATCCCGATGGTATTGATCTTCGACCAACAAGGCCGTTCAATATTTAGTTTCGTTCATGCGGTGGGTGCGAAGAAAATGCATGCTGGCTATGACGAATTGGCGGCGGCAATCCGCGCCAAGTTGCCCGCCCCGTAACACGCTACGTGCCCAGAAATCGCCTTATTCCTTCCATGAAATAGCCATGCCAGCACATCATCGTGTCTGCCATGGAAGGCCGCAAAGAAGGGATAAAGACAATGACCGCCATCGAAATGGAAGGGTGCATAGATCGGATCACGGCGCCCGAGTTGAAACGCGACTTGATGTCAAAGCTGGAGACCGTGCGTCACCTGCGCCTCGATCTTTCGCAGGTCACCTGGATTGACAGCGCCGGCCTGGCAAGTTTGGTCCAATTGATGGCCGAGGCCCGCCGCCGCGGTGGTGATTTGATTGTTGAGGCCGCCAGCGACGGCGTTGTCAAAATGCTGCGCCTCGCCCGCTTGGAGGATTTGTTTCCCGTAGAGGCGGTGGAAAACCGCGCCTAGGTCTTGAGCAGATCGTCCACGTAAAAACCCTGGAACATGGTAATGCCCAGTTCGTGACCAATATTAAGGCCGACTTCGTCATCCAATCGGGCCAGCACAAAAACCGTCCCGTTCTTTTGTATTTCGGCAATTTCATTGGCGAATTTGGGCAAAACGTCCTCCGCCCCAGGTTCACGACACCCACGGTATCCGGGAAAGTAGCATCGACGGCGACTGTCCCGCCCTTTGATGTGATCAATTGGCTGGCGACGGCAAATTCATCATAGTGTTGCAGAATATTGGCTTGGCGAAATTCAAAAACAATTTTAGAGAACACCTGATCATCGCCGCTATCGACGAACGCCTGGAAGCTTTTCGTAAACACGCTTTCCACATTCAAATTGATCGAACATTTTGCATCGCCGGGGTTAAGTTCTTCGAAAGCCTGCAATACAAGTTGATCAAGCGTAATCGTCAGCTGATTAAAAAGATTGCCACTTCCCCGAAGCTCAACCTGTTTGAACACATGCTGCTTTAGCATATCCATGCCGATGAAATATTCATGCATGACTTCGTCGGGTGCTTGGCCTTCTTCGATAACGGCGATTTTCTGATGGCGAATGAAAACCTGGGCAAACTGCGCCGTCCCAATTTCATTACTGACCTGAACGACGGTACCGATATCGCCTTCCTGAAGGCGTCGCATCTTGTGGAACTCGGGCGGCTTTTCCTCATCTTTGGTGACGACCAGACGCTCCAGCATCTTCTGCGCCGTGGCTATTTTAAAACGCAAATCGATGGTCCGAACCAATCGGCTTTGATCGACCATGCCGAAATTGTCAGGGAAGTGTTCCTGGATGAGCCGCAACAAGGCGACTTTGACGTCGGAATTGATCCCGACCTGATTGTAATCGGTGATCTTGATCAGAACGCCGCGTTCGGTGGCCGCGAGACCAAAAACCTTGCCTAAATAGCGATCGGAAAATTCAACAATGGAGCGATCAAAATCGAGCCAGAAGTCATCGCTGGCTTCGGCGACCGGCAGCATACTGAGTGACAACACCATGACCGCGGTAAATTCCGACGGCGGGTCGGGCATCGCCTTCAGGCGGTCCAATAGAACTGCAGCATCCGGCAGATCATACTTAGGAATATCGGCGGCCACGTTTGGTGCCCCTTTCACCCCAGTCCCCGTTTACATCCCGGAGATCAAAATAGGGTATAATTCCAAGTATTTACAGGCAAAATGCCTTCGATATGGTTAACAATGTATGCAGGCTAAGCGCGGATCCTGGCGCTTAATGGGTCATATAGCGGCTTTAATGAAGCGTCGGCGGCGATCTTTTCGCCAACGACTTCAATTTCATATTTGCCAGCGTTGACGAATTCCGCATTGACGCCATCCTCACTGTGGACATAACCGAGCCCGATGGCGCCGCCGAGGGCGTGGCCGTACATACCCGACGTCACATAACCGGCGATCTCGCCATCACGGTAAATCGGTTCATTGTGATACAGCAGGGCGGCAGGATCCTTCAGCAGAAATTGCACCATCCGTTTGTTCACACCGGCGTCGCGTTGACGCAATAAGGAATCACGACCAATAAAGCCGCCTGCCTTGTCCCAGGCAACGGCAAATCCCAAGCCCGATTCAATTGGCGATTCTTCATCGGATATGTCATGGCCCCAGTGCCGATAGGCCTTTTCGATCCTGAGCGAATTGACCGCGTGCATACCGATAGACGCCATCCCATGTTCCGCGCCGGCAGCGGTAATTTCATCATAAATATGCGCGGCAAACTCGGTCGGTACATATAGTTCCCAGCCCAATTCCCCGACATAGGTAATTCTGGATGCCCTGACGATACCGTACCCCAATTCGATTTCCCTGCTGGTCGCAAAAGGGAAGGCATCATTGGAAAGATCGGTCGGGGTCAGCGACTGCAAAACGTCGCGGGCCTTCGGTCCCATGACCGCCAGCACTGCTAATCCCGAGGTTACATCGGTGGCGACGCAACGCGCGTCACTTGGGGTGCGCGATTTCAGCCAGTGCAAATCGCGGACCTGCGAGCCTGCGGAGGTCACGATCATGAAATCATCATCGGCCAATCGGGTGACGGTTAAGTCCGATTCAATTCCACCGTGCTCATTCAACCATTGCGTATAGACGATGCGGTCGGGCTCGATCGCAACATCGTTCGCTGAAATATTGTTCAGGACATTTTCCGCATCCGGTCCCTGGACGCGAATTTTGGCGAACGAACTCATATCAATAAGCCCGACGTTTTCGCGCACCGCCATGTGCTCGGCAGCAGAATACTCGAACCAGTTTTGGCGGGTGTAGGAAAATTCGTACGTTGGCTCGACGCCCTCGGGCGCGAACCAATTGGCGCGTTCCCATCCGGCTGTTTCACCAAAACACGCACCGTTCGCCGCGTGACGGTCATGCAATGGCGTGCGGCGTACACCGCGCGCTGTCTTAAATTGGTAAAATGGCCAATGGACATCATAGAGTAAGCCCAAGGTTTCTTTGACACGGTCGTGCAGATAACGCCGATTGCCCTGGAACGGCATATTGCGGCGAATATCAACAGAATTGAGGTCTGAGGGCGGCAGCCCGTCACGCATCCACTCGGCGAGTGCCTTGCCAATGCCACCAGCCGATTGAATGCCAATGGAATTCAATCCGGCAGCGACAAACAACCCGTCAACCTCGGGCGCCGGGCCCATGTGGTAGCGATCATCGTGAGTAAAACTTTCCGGACCGCAGAAAAACGTCTGAATACCGGCCTCTTCGAAAAACGGCAACCGGTGCATGGCGCCTTCCAGGATCGGCATGAAATGATCGAAATCATCCGGTAATTGACCGAACTCAAAATCATCCGGAATACCTTCCATGCCCCAGGGCTTGGCGACCGGCTCAAACGCACCCAGCAACATCTTGCCGGCGTCTTCCTTATAATAAGCAAAGGAATCATAGTCGCGATAGACCGGCAGGTCCGGGGTGATGGCTTTGTGCGGTTCCGTCAGAATGTAAAAATGTTCGCAGGCGTGCAGCGGCACGTTAACACCGATCCGCGACGCAAACTCGCGGGTCCACATGCCGCATGCCAGTACGACGATATCGGCGGCAACATCTCCCTTGTCGGTTCGAACGCCGACTGCCTTGCCGTCGTCGATGAGCACTTCTTCGACCTTGGTCTGCTCGAAAATTTGCGCACCGCCCATACGTGCGCCCTTGGCCAACGCCTGAGTGATGCCGACGGGGTCAGCCTGACCGTCGGAGGGAATAAAAATGCCGCCGATCACGTCATCCACATTAAGCGGTGGGTAATGATCCTTGCAGCCATCGGGGCCCAGCACATCGACCGCAAGGCCAAACACCTTGGCCATGTCGGCGCGGCGCGCCAGATCTTCCATGCGCCCGGCGTGAGTCGCGGTGGATAAGGAACCATTGATCTTATAGCCGATCGCCTGACCAGTTTCCTCTTCCAGCCCGAGATAAAGTTCGGCCGTGTATTTGGCGAGCTTCGTCATGTTCTGGCTATCGCGGAGTTGTCCAATCAAGCCGGCCGCATGCCACGTGGTGCCGGACGTCAGTTGCTTGCGTTCAAGCAATATGACGTCATCCCAGCCGATTTTCGTCAGGTGATATGCAATAGAGCACCCAATCACACCGCCGCCGACTATGGCGACCCGCGTTTTTTTCGGTAATTCTTTGGCCATGATTTCTACTCCCTTGGATCGTCGAATAATTTATTAGCGTGAATTGTCAGTAAGTCGGCGGGGCAATCACCCACAGCACGACGGCTTGTGTCTCGCCCGGATTGCGGCTGCGGTGGGGTTCGTTCAGAGGGAATTGAAATGAATCTCCCTCGTGTAAATGATACCGGGTGTCGCCAACCCAAAGTTCAAGCTCACCTTGCAGCACCAAGCCGGCTTCTTCTCCGGGCCGGCTGTAGTTCTTCTCGCCGGCCTGCGCACCGGGCTGGAACGTCCCCAAGATCATCTCGAAGGCACCGTTCAGACCAGGGGATAACAATTCCTCGGTAATTCCGGCACCCGGAAAATCGAGTTTCCTTCGCCGGCCACGCCGTACGACCACACCATGTTCGTCGGCCGCCGCTCCACCGTCGCCTTGAAAGAACCAATTGATACCAACACCCAGCGCGCCAGCGATTTCATGGAGATTGCGGATATCCACCGAAGAAATATTTCGTTCGACCTGAGAGACATAACCCACGGACCGACCGATGTCGTCCGCCAATTGCTGCAAGGTCAGGCCGCGCGCGCGGCGCATCTCGCGGACTTGCTGGCCGACAGTTGTGCCGTTTTCCGTATGCGTGCCGGCATCAGCTGTCGTCTTCGGGAATGGGGCCGTCGGCATTTTTCGGTTCCTTGCCGCTGATACCGTTGGGCGATCATTATTGTCCATTGAGTTTATAAACTAAAATGAAAAAAACAATAATTTTTTCATTTTAGTGAAATATTTTTCATATTGATGCCTTATGCGTCGCGCAATCACCTGCAATCGGCCTCCCGTAGAAATGTCGATGCTCGACCACCATAGATTGGCATCGATTGGCATCGACCAATTAAGAACATGTGAATTGAAAGTAGCTGGTCGCTAACGGTTGAGGGCGATGACGATCACTGACGGCATGACAATCGCCAACGCAAGCAAGGCACGACCGGTCAGGTGCTCGCGCCGAAACACGGTTACACTCAACAGCATGGTGAACACTGGCGCCGAAGCGATGATCGGCACGACCGTCACGATGTCGCCGTTCAACAAGGCCGTATTGAGGGACAAAACGGCGCATCCCATGCAAACACCACTGAGCGCGAACCACCACGGTCCGGCTTGGCGCCAATTCACACCACTGGCGCCGGCCCGGGCCGCGGCGCGGTGTTTATATTTCTCCCAGCCGTTGGTGATCAACGCCGAGACTGAAAAACCGATGAGGCCAGCAAAATAGGGATCAGCGACGTACTGGAGACCGACCTTGGTCAGCGCATGACTGAGAGAGCGTACCAACGCGGCACCAAACGGCAGAAACATAGCCCAAATCGGCCAAGTGTCGGTCGTTCGTGCACCCCGCCAACTCAAAATAATAACCGCGACCACGATACCACCGGTGCCGGCGGCAATTGGCAAGGTCAGAACCTCACCCAACCAAAGCACGCCGAGTGCCGCGCCGAACAACGGTGAAATTGAGGCCAGCGTGCTGGCCAGGGTCGGCCCCAGATAACGGATTCCCAAGACCGCCAAATTGCCGGAAACAGCCGGTCGAAACAGGCCAATGAGGATAAAAATTAAAATCGCCGGATGAAAGAAATGATCAACATCGAGGCGAAACGGTGCCAGCACCCAAAACAATCCGGCGGACGCCGCGATGCTGATGGCGGTTCCGGCACGTGGATTGACCTGACCAAGTCCCAGCGCCTGGAATTGATCACCAACGGCGAACATGAAAGCCGCAATTAACGCAAATACGAAAGGCGGCAAATCGGCAAACATGATCACTCGGCCTTGCCGCGCTCGGACAACCAAATTCCACCAAGCACAAGCCCCAGCGCGAAACCGTGAAACGCCTCAAAACTCTCGTTCAAAAACACCACGGCGAGGACAGCTGCGAATACGGGCACCAGATTAACGAACACGCCAGCCCGCGCCGGGCCGATCATTTCAACGCCTTGAATAAAGAAGATTTGCGCCAAGAATGACGGAAATAGAGTGACTCCCGTGACGATCAACCACCCCATCGTGGTCGGCCAACGAAAATCGCCAGCAGCCGCCTCCGCCGCAGCCATGGGCAATGCCGTCACGAATGCCGCCGCAGCCATCAAAGTAAACAAGCCCAGGGGCGACGATGCTGGGCGGCGGCGCAAGGCCACCGTATACCCCGCATAAAGCGCACAGGCGATAATCATCAACAAATCGCCGTGATTGACGGCCAGTTGAGCAAGCTGGGCAAAATCACCACCAGCCGCGACCAATGCGACACCCACCATGGTTGCCAGAACACCGATGCCTTGCATGGCGGTGACCGGGGTCCGCAGGACGACAATCGCGCCAATCATCACAAACATCGGGATCGAGCCTTGCAGAATACCCATGTTGACCGCCGTCGTTGAATGGGCAGCGGTGTAAAACAGCCCGTTAAATCCAGCGAACCCGAGCATTCCCATGGCTGAGACAAAGATTAAATGGCGCCGCAGGATTGGCCAGTCGCGCCGAATATGGCCGCGCGCAAACACCAACAACAAAATCAAAACACCCAACCACCGGAATACGACCAAGGCCATCGGTGACACTTCGCCAACGGCCAGTTGGCCAAAAATTGTGTTCGCGGCCCAACACAACGCCGTCAAGCTCAACAGCAGATAAGCACGGCCATTTTGCTCTTTCGCGGGCACATCACCGGCTTCAGAATTCATCAAATTATTTCCAAGACGCAAGGCTCACGCCAAGCATGCAGGCCGCGATTGGCCAGTGCCCAAGGCACGGATGTGTTGTATTCAAATGCCACGATTGTCTCGATTGCGCCCGAATGTCCCGCGAAGTTCACGACCATAACACAGGCCCCCGGAATTTCATTATCGATCTCGACACGCTAGGCTCTCATCGCGACACCCATTTGCTTCAAGGCCGAGCTTTATGATCACGCCGACCCAATCCACCTACCCCTGGCGCCGGCTCGCGATCGGCGGCGCGGGTGTATTACTGGTGGGTATGGGCCTTGGGCGGTTCTCTTATACACCGCTGATACCGGCCATCGTAACCGATGGCGCACTAAGTGCAGCCGAAGCCGGATATGTCGGCGCGTTCAATTTGGCCGGATTCGTTTTCGGCGCGCTGGTCGAGCCGAAATTGCGGCGGCGTTGGGGCGAGAGGCGGTCACTGCAAATCGCGTTGATCGCGGCATTAGCTTGCCTAATCGCCAGCACCGCGCCCTGGGGGTTTACCTGGCTGGCGTTTTGGCGCGGCCTTGTCGGTGTGTGCGTCGGTGTCATGATGATCCAAGCCTTGACCGTCGTCACCCGTGCGACACCCCCTAATCACCTGGGGGCGGCGACGGGCATGGTGTTCACCGGTGTCGGGGTCGGCATTGTTTTGTCGGGAATTCTTATACCGAAATTGCTGGCGTACGGACTTTTCGGTGCGTGGGTCGGCATCGCCGGGATCGGTGCGGTCGGCGTCTGCATTGCGTTTTGGGGTTTGGCCGGAAACATCCCCGAAATCACCGCCGCCAGCGAAGATCCAGCGCAGTCGACCAGCACAATTCACCCCGCCGATGCGGCCCGCCTCATTGCGTCGCAAGGGTTGTTTACCGTCGGGCTGATCGCCCACACCATTTACTGGATTGATTACCTAGTCCGCGGACTGGGTCACGACATGGCTTTCGGCGGCGCACACTGGGCGCTATTCGGTTTGGGCGCGTTGACCGGGACTTATCTATGGGGTCGCTTGGCCGACAAAATAGGGTTTCAAGCGGGTCTCGTTTTGGTGTTTGCAAGCCTTGCCGCCAGCGTTGCCCTGCCGGTTTTGAATTCCTCCACTTGGGCACTTATTGCCTCATCATTGATTGTCGGCGCCCAGCCCGGGTGCTCGGCGTTGCTTTCAGGGCGCGCGCATCAGATTGTCGGCGGCGCCGAAATGCCGAAACTCTGGCGGCGGATGACAATTTCCAGCGGCATCTGCCAAGCCATCGGCAGTTACACACTGGTCGCGTTATTCAATTGGAATGGCGACTACCAGCCAGTCTTTCTGATCTCCGCCACCGCGATGGCCTTGGGCGCGTTGGCCTCGGCCGGGCTGCGCCCAGCGCAATCCGACTGATAATCTAGGCGCCCAGCGCCTCGGCCAATTCCGGAAAACTATCAACCACGATGTCGTGGATGGGATTGGGCTCCGGGTCGGGTGGACCTTCCGCACCCCACTCGTCCGGGCGCTTGACGAAAGCCGTCTTGAATCCAACCGCCTTGGCCGCATCCAGATCAAAATTGTGGCACGCAACCATGCAGATTTCGGAAGGATCCAATTGCAGAAACTTTGCGGCGCCGAGGTAGGCTTCCGGCAGAATTTTATATTTCCCGATGGCTTCACATGAAATCACCGCGTCCCAACTCAAACCATTGGCGCGCGCGGTATCAATGATGATCCGGAAGCTCAGGATCGTGAACGAAGCACAAATATACTTGTCGCGAAGCTGCGGCAACACCGGGGGGAAATCCGACCAGCATTGAAAATTATGCGGCGCATCCCAAGACAATTTATGGCGTTCTTCTTCAGTGGCGGCGGCCAGACCATTGGCGTCCAGGACCTCATCGGCACTGGCCCGGTGGGCGCCGTCGAAGTTGTAGGCCGGCTGTTCGTGCTCACCGAGCCTCAACATCCGGCCCAGTGATCCGCGGCGAATGTCGTTTGCCATCATGCCCCAGTCACCCTCGACACCATGGGCTTTACCCAATTCCGCCAGGGCCGTCGAAAACCCCGTGTGCCAATCAAGGATCGTGCCGCCGGTATCAAAGGTCAGTGCTTTTACGCCGTCTAAACTCATGTCATGCCTCCCTTTCAGCCGGAGGAGACTAGTCGAAACGGCGGGCCTCGCCAATTCACGCCTTTGCGAGAGCCCGCCGTGTCTTCGTCTAGAAGTTCAGCAGAACGCCGGTCGAAACGATGAGCAAGTCGTCATTGGTCTGCGCAGTGCGGTCGAGTTCATGATTACGAACGAGGAACCAGATATTGGACCCGACGGATTCCAGATCCTGGACGATACCGAGACTGATTTCCGTGGCTTCGTCATCGTTCTGGCCGAAGTTGTTGTAGACACCATGTGAAATGGCGAAGTGGGTATCTCCTACAGAGAACAACCCCGTTGAATATCCGACCTTGCCCCAGAGATAGTTCGCATCATCGCGGCCCGTGGTCTCTGAAGTCTTGACCGCGCTCGCCAGGGTCAGGCTCAACCCGTTCTCAAGTTTCACCGATGCAGAGCCGCCGTAGGCTGCATCGTCAGTGCCGAAATCTCTGGCTTTGTAGTCCGCATAAAAAGCGCCGATCTCAATTTCGGTACCATTGAATTCGCCGGACCACCCCGCACCGATGTCGACGCTTTCGCCATCCGTATACGATACGGCCGCCTGAATGCCGTTAAATTCCGGCGTGTCATACCGAATCCGATCATCCTTATCGATGCCGTCGATTTTGTCGAAGACGTCGCCCAGGGTCGCGGTGCGGGCGTTGTCAGCGGTATTTCTAAAGCTCAGGCCGCTGCCCATGTCGGCGGGATTGTTGTTGTTCGCCAGATCGGTGCCCGAGAGATCAACGGCAACACGGTCCGTGGACGCCGTATCCCCTTGGCCAAGACTGAACATGCCGAGGCGCCGGTGCGCGATGCCGATATCGGCTAATCTGATTCCAAAAGCGGTTTCATCGGAGATCGTCTCGCCATTATCACCGAGGCTTGCATTACCGGCGGGATTGGAAAGACCGACGTCATGCTCCAACTGGCCGATGATGCCCCATTCTTGATTTATCCTTCCCTCCATGAGGAACCCGACGCGGGTATTCTCGACGCTACCGTCCACATGGAACAACGCACTTTGCTTGCCGTCATCGGCGTAAAGCAGGGCCCGGGTGATGATCCCGTAGACCGTGAGATCGGCTTTTCCGTTTTGGTTTTTGATACCGCCCGCCGACACCGGGGCCGGCCACATGATCTATGACAGTCCGCCGACCAGCAAAAAGCCCGTCAACAGCGACATCAAAATCCTCTTGGTTCGCATATCCATTTTCCTTTCACGGCCGGCGTGTTCCGGCCAGTAGTTCCACCACGGTGCCGAGTCCAGCACCGGGCCATTCCAATTGCGAAAGGAGAAGTCGGATTTCCCGAGATACTCCCATCGCGGTAACGAGCTGCGTCACCGCGATGGTGATCCACGCCCACAAAACGCCCCGTTTGCAGGTCGGGCGACGCGAACGCTGGCAGGTCTCCTGGCTCGCGGTGTCACTCTCCGAAACGCCGGCCTTCCCAGTTTCCCAGTGGCCGCTTTCTGGCGCGTCGAATAACCGCTTACAGTTGCGGGGGCAGCGCCGGGTTTGAACCGGCTTCCCTTTTTCACCTGCCCGAAGGCAGGCACCAACGTCAAAATTTACCTTAAATTCGTCTCGACTCGTCGCCAATTTTCGTTGCTCTTTCGGCGTCATATCCGTATGCCCTACCGTCATGATCCCCTCATTGGTCACACATGGAAACGCGGCAAAGCGTGTAGTTTCGAATGTGCCCGGCAGCGATCGCGATGGCGCCCATTAGCGTAGCCATGCGTTCACCACCTTCGCCGAGGATATCGTGCCCCATGGTCGCGGCAACGATGAGTAGGCCCAGACCGACCAATCCTAAAAAGAGCACAAGCCAACTTTTGTGTTTCCTGCAGCCCATTGAGAGAGCGACGAGGCTGAGCGGTATAACCAACCACAACAACATTTCATGAAACGACTCTTGACCCAGTACGGTGGCACTCAGTGCGGGCACGACGCTCAAGAAGAGCGGCAGACAGAGGCAATGGATCGCGCAGACCGCCGACGTCGATACGGCGAATTTGTCCAATAAGGGCGTGTATCTAAACAGTGCAGTCATAATAAACTCCAATTTATTTAATGTTATAACGTTACATTTAAGCTTATGTAAATGCTCATGCGTAAATCTCGTAAAACTAGGCAATGGCCGCTTCGGTATTGGCGCCAACCTTATCGACAGGGTACTTCGGCCGCGCCCCCCATTGTCCAATCCAGCCGCGCCGCGCCTGTGAATCCACGATCGATTGGATGTGCGAACCAGACGCCTAACTTAACGATTCACCGTATCAATCCAGATCGTCACGGGGCCGTCGTTGACCAGGGCAACTTGCATATGGGTGCGGAAGCGTCCGGTTTCGACGCTCACGCTTTCCGCCCTGAGGGCATCGACAAATTTGCCGTAAAGCCGCTCCGCGGTCTCAAAATCCGCGCCGCCTGAAAAACTTGGCCGGTTGCCTTTCCGGGTATCGGCCGCCAGCGTGAACTGACTGATTGCCAGAACGCTTCCATCGGCGTCGCCGACCGACAGGTTCATCTTACCGTCCGGATCATCAAAGATGCGTATACGCGCGACTTTGCGGGCAAGTTTTTCCGCTTCCGCCTCGCTGTCACCGTCCATGGTGCAAACAAGGACCGTTAATCCCGGCCCAATGGCGCCGAGTATCTCATCCGTCTCGACGGCCTTGACCGTGGCCTCGGTAACGCGTTGCAGAAGTGCCCGCACGATACAGGCGCTTAAGTCGGCGCCGTATCACTGCCGGCATGGAAGTTGAACACGGCGCCTTCCTTTATGCCTGAGGGCCAGCGCGCGGTGACGGTCTTGAGCCGCGTGTAGAACCGCACACCTTCCATGCCATGGATTGAATGATCGCCGAACAACGACGATTTCCATCCACCGAAGGAATGGTATGCAACCGGCACCGGGATCGGCACATTGACGCCGACCATGCCGATATTGACGCTTTGGGTGAAATCGCGCGCCGTATCGCCGTCACGGGTAAAGATAGCCGCCCCGTTACCGTATTCATGATCCAACACCAATTGCTTGGCATCAACATACGAGTCCTGGCGAACAACCGAAAGCACCGGGCCGAAGATCTCATCGGTATAGACCGACATGTCCGGCGTCACCCGGTCCAGCAGCGTGCCGCCAACGAAGAACCCGTCTTCGTAGCCTTGCAGAGACAAGCCCCGACCGTCGACGACGGCTTCCGCCCCGGCGGCAATCCCTTCGTCGATGTAGCGTTCGATGCGCTCTTTTGACTCGCGCGTGATCACCGGGCCCATTTCGGCCGAAGTATCGGTATAGGGACCGACCTTCAAGCTTTGCACGCGTGGCGCCAGTTTCTCGACGAAGGCATTCGCCGTTTCCTCGCCAACCGGCACCGCCACGGACACCGCCATGCAGCGCTCACCGGCTGAGCCATAAGCCGCGCCCATGACCGCATCAACGGCCTGATCGATATCCGCATCGGGCATGATCAGCATGTGGTTCTTGGCACCGCACAACGCCTGGACCCGTTTACCGGCCGCCGCGCCGGTCTCATAAATATAGCGCCCGATGGCGGTCGAGCCGACAAAGCTGACCGCATCCACACCCGGATCATTCAACAAAGTATCAACGGCTTCCTTGTCGCCGTTGACGACATTCAGGCATCCCTTCGGTAGCCCGGCCTCGAACATCAATTCGGCCAACCGCAGCCCACATGACGGATCGCGTTCGGACGGCTTGAGGACAAACGTATTGCCGCAAGCAAGCGCGACCGGGAACATCCACATGGGCACCATGGCCGGAAAATTGAACGGTGTAATCCCGGCACACACACCAACGGGCTGACGAACGCCATAGCTGTCGACCCCATTGGCGACGCCTTCGGAATACTCGCCCTTCAAAACCTGCGGAATGCCACAGACGAACTCGACAACCTCGAGGCCGCGCGAGATCGACCCTTTCGCGTCCTCAACGGTCTTGCCGTGTTCCGACGACAGCAGTTCCGCCAATTCATCCATATGAGAACGAATTTGGTCGCGGAAATTAAACATCACCTGGGCGCGTTTCGCCGGCGGCGTCACCGCCCAGGCGGGCAGTGCTGCAGCCGCAGACGCGATGGCGCCGCGCACTTCATCGGCGCTGGCCAGCGGCACTTGCTTGGTGATCTCGCCGGTTGCCGGATTATTGATATTCCCAAACCGGTCGCCGGTGCCCTTGACCCGCTCGCCGTCGATGAAATGAAAAAGTTCTTCGCTCATGGTCTACTCCCTCGGAATATTCGCAGTCCCTGGTTCCTTCCGCCAATTAAACGCCATTCATCGCCGTTTGGGAGAGATTTCTTCCCTTGGCCCAACGAAATGGCAATTCTGGTTCCAATGCCAGTGCCGATAAAGCACCCCAGGCGCCGAGAAACCGGGGTCGAAAACGCTACAAATTCAAACACATGATAAAAAATTGACGGAACAATGTTCCCGGAACGTCGCCACTTAACGTGGCGGCGTAAGCCCTGAACATCCCCCGGAGGGCGCTCGCCACGGCATCACCCACTAACTTTGCCGCCGACCTTCATGTGACATACCCTCGCATGCTTCCTCCAGACAAAATTCGCAGCCCTCCGGCGTTGAGTCGAAACCATGAAAAGGAGATAGGATTCTTAAATAGGAATATCAACCATTATTTCTGATTTATTTCAGCATATAGTGAATCATCGGAGACACGACACACGCGAGCGCCGCTTCAACTGAGGAACGAGTCAACAAACACCAATATGATTCGCAATTAGGCACCTCAGCAATGGTGCGTAATTTTCATGCACCTATTCGGCGATCCTTGTGGACACTGTTCGTGCAGCGTGCCATGTTTAGAGTGATTTCAATCCTCAAATCCAAGAAAAAACAGGAGGACATTCAAAACTCAGGAGGTCAAGATTTTGAAACCAAGAATAATTTCCATCATTTTTGCATGCCTGGCTATTGTTCTGGCTGCAGTTAGCACACCTACTTCAAACGCCCATGCGGCGGCCAAAAAGTGGCGCATCCAAACGGCGCTTCCTGCGGCAAGCATGTACATGGACATCATTAAGTCATTTGCTGCCAATGTTGACGCCATGTCCGGCGGCCGATTAAAGACCGAGGTTCTGCCGGTCGGCGCCGTCGTCGGCTTCTTCGACGTTCAGGACGCGGTCGACAAGGGCCTGGTCGAAGGCGGCTTCACTTGGCCACACTTCTTTTCCGGCAAGAAACCGGCGGCATACCTGTTTGCTGACCAACCCAGCGTCGGCGGCATGGACCAGTTCACTTTTTTGTCCTGGTATTATGAAGGCGACGGCGAAAAGCTTTATGCCGACTTCATCAAGAACGACCTCAAGGCCAATATGGTCGGCTTTATTAACTTGATGTCCGGCGGCCAGCCACTCGGTTGGTTTAAGGAACCGATCAAGAGTCTTGAGGATTTCCGTAAGCTGAAATACCGCTCGCCTCCAGGCATCACCGGGGAACTGTTCAACAACATGGGCGTGACAACGGTCTCGCTCCCGGGTGGTGAATTGGTTCCCGCCGCACAGCGTGGCGTGATCGACGCGGCCGAGTGGATTAACCCGGGCGAAGACATCCGCTTGGGCATGCATCAGGTATGGAAGCACTATTACCTGCAGGGCATGCACCAGGCATCTGATCTCGGCACCATCATCATCAATGGTGATTTCTGGAAAGCATTGTCGCCCGATCTTCAGAAGATCATTGAAGTCGCGGCGAAAGCTTCGGTTTCCGATTCCATTGCCGTGAACATCAAGCGTAATGGTGAAGCCATCCACGAACTTAAGACAAAGCACGGCGTGACCATTCATGACACGCCAGCCGATCTCTACCCGGCGTTTGCGGCGTCTTCCGCGAAGGTGATGAAGGATTATTCCGCCAAGGATGCCTTCTTCAAGAAAGTCGCGGACAGCCAAAAGGCATTTGCTAAAAACACCGTGCCCTATTGGACTAAGCTGTTGGGGCTCTATCACTCCATCGGCCAAGCAGCCCAAGAGTAATTGGCAAGCTAAGGACGGCGGGAAGGTTTTCTTCCCGCCGTATCTTGCCGAGTAGAAAGGCGCCTTTCGGTGCAAACGAATTACGAGGTTTTCCCCGAGCGGTTCCGTGGGGTGATGAAAGCGCTCGACCAGCTCAGTATTTGGTCGGGCAAAACTTTTGCTTGGCTCATCGTGCCCATGGTTTGCTGCCTGGTCTACGAAGTGTTCGCCCGCTACCTATTCAATGCGCCGACACTCTGGGCCTACGACATGACCTACATGCTCTACGGCAGCCATTTTATGTTGGGGGCGGCCTATACGCTCGCCATGCAAGGGCACATCCGAACCGATTTCTTCTACCGCCTCTGGCCCGTCCGCTGGCAGGGGACGGTCGATAGTCTTTTATACGTTTGCTTCTTTTTCCCCGCTTTGGCGCTTTGGTTCTGGGCCGGTTTCGACTACGCGGCAACATCTTGGGAGCGCGGCGAAGTCGCAATTTCCAGCCCCTGGAAACCGATTATCTATCCTTTTAAAACGGTGATGCCAGTCACCACGGTGCTGCTAATGCTGCAAGGCATCGCCGAACTGGTGAAAAGCCTTTATGCCGCGCGCTACGGCGTGTGGCCATTAATTGACGACAATTGGGACGACGGGGATCAAGTATGAGCCCCGAAATTCTCGGCCTGGTATCGCTGGGCGCGCTGTTCGTCGGAATTTGTGTCGGCTTTCCGATTTCCTTCACCTTGATGTTTCTGGGCGTCACCTTCGGATACATTGGTTTTGGTGATACCGTATTTTACTTGATGGTGTTCCAGACATTCGGCGTCATGCGTGAGCCATTGCTGGCGGCGGTGCCGCTGTTTTTGTTCATGGGGTTTATCCTGGAACAAGCGGGGCTCATGGACCGGCTGTTCACCGGATTCCGCATGATGTTGGCGAACGTCAAGGGCGCGCTGTATATCGCTGTCCTGGTCACGGCGACGCTATTCGCGGCGGCGACGGGGATCGTTGGAGCTTCCGTTACGATCCTTGGTGTTATGGCCGCACCGATCATGAAGAAGGCCGGCTATGACACGCGATTGAGCGCGGGTTCCATCGCCGCCGGCGGCACACTGGGTATGTTGATTCCACCATCGATCATGTTGGTCGTCATGGGGCCAGTCGTCGGTGTGCCAATCACTGAACTGTTCGCCGCGGCCGTGATCCCAGGCGTGGTCTTAGCGACGCTGTATACGATTTATGCTGTTACCCGGTCCTACTTGAACCCGGCACTCGGCCCCGCCCTACCGATAGAGGAAAGAGCCAACAGTGTTGGCGAAATCGTCAAGGAACTGTTGATCGGCATCGTGCCCTTGGCGGTTCTGATCATGTCGGTATTGGGCAGCATTCTGGCGGGTCTCGCCACCCCTACGGACGCGGCCGCCATGGGCGCACTTGGTGCGTTTGTTCTGTCCGTCGCTTACCGCCGGTTAACATGGGAAGGCTTCAAGAAGGCCGTGTTCCAAACCATGATCATCTCCAGCATGATCTTGTTTTTGGTGGCGACGTCGAACTTCTATGGTGCCGTGTTCGCCAGGCTCGGGTCGGCAACCATGATCGCGGAAGCTCTGGTGGCCCTGGAGTTGGCGCCACTGGTGCTGTTGATCGTTGTATTGGCGTTGATCTTTCTTCTAGGTTGGCCGCTGGAATGGGTGCCCATCGTCCTCGTGGTGCTCCCGATCCTTCTGCCGGCTGTACAGTCTGTCGGGATTGATTTGGTGTGGTTCTGTACCCTCGTCGCGGTTTGTTTGCAGACCGCCTGGCTATCGCCACCCGTGGCGTTATCGGCCTACTACATCAAAGGCGTCGTTCCCGACTGGTCCTTGCGCGATATCTACCACGGCATGATGCAATTCATGGTGATCCAGCTTATTGGCTTGATCTTACTGATAATTTTCCCCGAGATCGCCACCTGGCTGCCGAATTTATTGTTCAGGTCTTAGAGGGGAAATTCCATGCGCGCGGTTCAAGTTCTCGAATACGGCGGTTCGGATCGGTTGACCGTTACCGACATTCCCCGGCCCGATCCGGGGGCGGGGGAGGTTCGTGTCCGCCTTGCCTTCGCAGGTGTCAATTTTATTGATGTTTACATGCGGAACGGCATGTATGCCAAGAACCGCGCCTATGGAACGACCGTGCCGTTGACCCTTGGCATGGAAGGCGCCGGCGTCGTCGATGCGGTCGGCGACGGGGTCGAGGGATTGACGGCGGGTGACCGCGTTGCCTATTGCCTGAGCCCAGGCAGTTATGCGGAATTCGCGATTGTACCTGCCTGGAAACTGGTGCCCGTACCAGACGATGTCGCGTTGGAGAAGGCGGCGGCTTTGATGCTTCAGGGTTGCACGGGCCATTACCTGACCCATTCCCTGTTTCCTCTCGAAGCCGGACAGGCATGCCTGATCCACGCCGGTGCGGGTGGCGTCGGACAGGTTTTGATCCAGTTGGCCAAAGCCCGCGGTGCCCGGGTGCTCACCACTGTCGGTAGTCCGAAAAAAGCAGACGTCGCCAAGTCGCTGGGGGCCGATGAGGCGATCCTCTACAAGGATGTGGATTTCAAGCAAGTGGTTGACGACTTGACCGGCGGCGAAGGCGTTCATGTGGTGTATGAGTCAGTCGGCAAGGACACGTTTGAACGATCGCTATTCTGTCTGCGCCACCGGGGGACTTGTGTCCTGTTCGGGTTCAGTTCAGGGGCGGTGACATCCGTCAATCCGCAGTCCCTCGCAGAAGCAGGCTCCGTATTTATGACCCGACCGAACTTGGCGGATTACATGACAACGGCAGATGAAATCAGCGGCCGCGCCGGCGACCTGTTTAGAGGCGTGAGCGCTGGGAATTTGCAGATCAATATTAGCGATATTATTGATCTGGATAATGCGGCGACGGCCCACGACGCACTGGAAGGCCGGGCAACCAGCGGCAAGCTTCTATTGAGGATGGAATTCACCTGATGGGCGAGAGCCCAGCGCTTTGCGATCAATCCGCCGTTTGGCTGCGCGATGCGATCAGGCGGCGTGAAATCACTTCCGGGGAATTGCTGGAAAGCTGTATCCAGCGTATCGAAGAAATAAACCCCACGCTGAACGCCGTCGTCACGCCTTGTTTCGATGCGGCGCGCGAACAGGCCGCCGTCGCCGATGCGGCCAATAAGGGCGGCGATTTGGCGCCGCTCCACGGCATGCCCATTTTGATCAAGGATTTGACGGAAACCAAAGGTTTGCGCACGACGTTCGGCAGCCGGGCGTTCGCCGACCACGTTCCCACGCAAGATGATCCCATCGTCGCCCGTTTGCGTGACGCTGGCGCCATCGTGCTTGGGAAGACCAACACGCCCGAATTTGGTGCCGGCGCCAACACCACCAATGAGGTGTTCGGTTCGACACGCAACCCGATGAATACGAACCTCACCAGTGGGGGCTCGTCAGGCGGATCCGCGGCGGCGGTCGCGACGTCCATGGCCCCGTTCGCGACGGGATCGGACTATGGCGGCAGCCTGCGCATACCTGCGGCCTTTTGCGGCGTCGTCGGGTTTAGGGCATCAACCGGATGGGTGCCCGCGCCGAGCCGAAAGCTTGGACTTTCCCCGTTGTGGGTTGAAGGACCAATCGCCCGATCGGTCGCCGATGTGGCGTTGTTATTCGACGCCATGCGGGGGTACACACCGCAAGACCCGCTGTCCTCACCCGCCGCCCTGAGTACGGCACCCGTGTCGCCGCCTCGCTTATCGGACCTTCGTGTCGGCTTCTCTGACGATTTGGGCGCAAGCCCATTGGACGCAGGTGTCTTGGAAACTTTCCAGGCGGCGAAGGATCAATTGTCACATCTGGTTGGCCTTGCTGAAGAACAGACCATCGACATGTCCGACGCGGAAGAAATTTTCCGACTTTTACGGGCCGAGGAAATGTTGGCTTGCCACACGGAAGCCGTAAATCGCTCTCCCGATTTAATCGGTGCAAACGTCACGGCTAATCTCGCCGATTCCCACCGGGTGACGCTCCTAGAGAGCGCGGAAGCCGGTGTCCGACACGCCCAACTGGTTCGTTCGTTCCAGTCCATTTTCGACGATATCGATGTACTCATTTGCCCGACATGTGCCATTTCACCGTTTCCTGTCGAGCAAAACCATCCGACCGAAATCAACGGCCAACCGCTCGCCACTTATTATTCGTGGTACGCGTTGACGTTTGCACTTTCGCTCACCGGAAGTCCAGTAATCAGCATTCCGTTTGGTCGCGATCAACTCGGTATGCCCTTCGGAATCCAGTTGGTGATGGCCCGCAACAAAGACCTCTCACTGCTAGCACTGGCGAATTCACTTGAGGAAGAATTGAGCCTCTCTTCTAGAAACTGAAGATCGATATTTTTGCCTTAGATCACAGCTCCCGTTCTGAGCCAGGAGAAGCCCGTACCGCTTCCGTCTCCAGCAACGGACGTTCACCCAGCGTTCTTAGAGTCTGGAAATGCCTACAATCAGTCGTGAGCTTACGTACCGCAAGAAATTTGATACATTCATCGCAGCCGAGGAGTGGCCGCATCGCGACGGCTTCCGGATGAACAGCCGACGCAATATTGATTGACGCTGACAGCCGCTTATAACCCAAAGCGGAATTGTAAGGGTCTCGCTACTAAGAACGGAGTCGCTCATTGTTGGCATCGTACAGCGGTTCCGCTGTAACGACGGCCGGCCACCATTTGCCGAATATTTCGATCTCAACGTCAGCTCCTTCTTCGCAGAGCGCGGCATCGAGATAGGCCAAGGCAATGGTCCTGCCAATGCGGTGGCCGAAACCGGATGATGTGGCAAAACCGATACATTTGGAGGCACGCCGAACCGGCGCGCCAAATGGTGCATCGCTAACATCTCCGTCGATGAGCAGCGGCACGAACCTTTGCGCCGGGCCTTGTTCATTTTCGAGACGCAACGCGCCACGGCCGATGAAGTCATCTTTGTCCAATTTGATGAACCGGTCCAAAGAAGCGTTCAGAGGCGAGGCCTCCGCCAGTAGATCCTGTTTCCAGGCGCGGTAGCACTTTTCAAGACGAAGGGAATCCACCGCATAGGCGCCGAAATCACGAATGTCATCGTCGGCACCCGCCGCACACAGAGCATCATACAATTCGACTATTCTATCGACCGAGGCATGCAGTTCCCAACCTAGTTCACCAACGTAATTCACGCGCATGGCAAACACCGGAATACCGCTTATCTCAATATCGCGGGCCGACAACCAACGGAATGCCGGGTTCGATAAGTCGGCGTCCGTAATTTTTTCCAAGGTTTCGCGTGCTTTCGGGCCGCAGAGAACAAGCGTGCCCAAATCCTTGGTGATGTTTTGCAGTGTCACCGAGCCGTCTAAGGGGAGATGGCGCTGCAACCAATCCCGGTCGTGCCATTCACCGGGCGCTGGTCCGGTCAACCTGAATGACCCGCTTTCCCGTTGTGTGATCGTCATTTCCGTTATTATTTTTCCGGCCTCATTGCAAAAATACGATAAGGAAATTCGACCAAGTTTCGGCATGCTGCCAATGATCATGTGATCGAGCCATTGTTCGGCCCCCGGGCCGGAAACCTCAAATTTCGCGAAGCCGTGCAAGTCCAGAATGCCGACTCGTTCGGCAACCGCCGTGCATTCCTCGGCCACGGCATCATACCAACTGGGGCGTTGAAACCCGCTGTGATCGTCGGGATTGTCACCGGGACGCGCGAACCATGTCGCGCGTTCCCAACCGCCCCGGTCGCCGAACAGGGCACCCTTTGCGGCCAATCGATCATAAAGGGGGGATGTTTTCATGGGGCGCCCTGCAGGCCATTCAAGATAGGGCAGGTGCATAGCGTATTCGTGGGCATAAACTTCAATAGCCTTCGCCTCACAATATTCTGGCGTGGTGTAGTCGGTGAAGCGGCGCGGGTCGCAGGCCCACATGTCCCATTCGGGTTGGCCCTCCGCAACCCATTCGGCTAGCACCTTGCCGGCGCCGCCGGCTTGCGCGATACCGAAAGTGAAAACACAACATTCATAAAAATTTTCCAGGCCAGGCGCCGGACCAATCAATGGGTTGCCGTCCGGCGTGTAGGGAATTGGCCCGTTGATCACATTGCGCACCCCCGCCTCGGCAATGATAGGAATGCGCGCGCAGGCGCTTTCAATATACCATTCTAGTCGATCGAGATCTTCCGTATAGAGTTCGAAAGAAAAATCTTCCGGCATGTCTTCGCCGCCGATTCCCCAGGCCGGCGTCGCCTGCTTTTCATAGGGGCCCAGCAAGATACCTTTGCCCTCCTGGCGCACGTAGTAACTGTCGTCGGGGTCACGGAGCATTGGAAACATTTCCGATGCGTCGACAATCGCTGGGTGGTCATCGGTGACGATGTATTGGTGTTGCAGAACTGCCGATGGGACGTCGCGGCCGACCATTCGCCCGATTTCAGGCGCATAATATCCGGCGGCATTGACAACATTCTCGGCGACTACGACGCCGTCCGGCGTTGTCACCTCCCACTCCCCTGAGGCGCGGCGATCGATTGCCGTTACCGGGCAAAACCGCCGGATGACGGCGCCGGCATCGCGCGCACCCTTGGCAAAGGCTTGAGTCAGTTGGGCCGGGTCAATATGACCGTCCCTGGGGTCCCACATGCCGCCCACCAGGTCGTGGAGTTCCATGTGAGGCATGTAATTTTTAAGTTCCGCCGGCGTTGTGATTTCGAACTCAATGCCCAAACCGCCGGCCATTGCGGCGACGTGCTTAAATTCTTCGAGGCGGGTGCGCGATTGAGCCAATCTGACAGCGCCCGTCTGGTGATAACCGATCGGGTAATCGACTGTTTCGGCGAGCCTCTCATAAAGGCCGATGGAATAAGCCTGCATGCGCATGATGTCGCGATTGGCGGAAAAGTTTGGACAGTTCCCGGCGGCGTGCCACGTGGAGCCTGCGGTGAGTTCATTCTTCTCAAGCACTAAAACATCGGTCCAACCCATGTTGGCAAGATGGTAGGCCGCCGAACATCCGACGGCACCGCCGCCGATGATTACAACACGTGCTTGGCTTGGTAGATCGGCCATCGGTTCTTCTTTCCTTGAGAATGTATAATTCCGGTTAAGTGGTGCGGGTTATTTAGGTGCGGGGCCCGTGGTGCCGCGAATGATTAGATTGGTGTTGATGGGGGTGGCGTGCGGTGCCGGCGCGTTGGCGAGCATATGCAATAATGTCTCCGCGGTCCGTTTACCCATGGTCGCCGTCGGCACGTCGACAGTCGTCAGCGCCGGTGTGATCTGCGCCGCTAGGTCGAGATTATCAAAACCGATAATTGAAAGTTGGCCTGGCACGTCGATGTTGCGGTCATTGGCCTCGAACAACGCACCGATCGCTAGCACATCGTTGCCGCACAGCACGGCCGTGGTTTCTGGTGCACTTTCAAGGAGCATGCGCAAACCGATACGGCCATCCTCAAAGCTATAGGGCCGTTCGATTCGGCAGTTGGCGGGTAACACCAAACCTTGTTCTTCAAGCGCAGCAACGACACCACCGGCACGCATTTCCGCCCGATCATTGGCTTCATTCGGAAAATCGATGACACCGAACCGTCTATGGCCCTGTTCAATGAGATAGCGCGCTGCCTTGGCCATGCCCTCATGGTTGTCGTATCCGACGCTGGGGTGCGGGCTCGCGGGCAAATACACGTTGGTGAGTAGATAAGGTATTCCCTGCGTCCGCAGAAGATCATAGACTTCTTGGTTTCTGCGAACGCCGCACAAGACCATGGCGTCGACGCCCGATTCGATCAAGCTGCGGATCTTCTTAAATTCTAATTCTTCGTCGAACTCGTTGATGCCGAGAATTAGGCCATATCCCGCATCACCCAGTTCACGCTGTAAGGCTGTGACAAAACGCGCGAAGATCGAATCATCAATTGTTGGAATCAGCGCACCGACACGCAAACTTCTTTGCGATGATAGCGCGCGCGCGGCGTTGTCCGGTACATAAAACAATTGATCTGCGGCCTCAATGACCCGAGCACGCGTTTCCGACGTGACGCTCTGCGGGCGATTGAACACCCGCGAAACCGTTGCAATCGAAACACCCGCAACTTTGGCGACCTCGCGGATTCCGCCCGAGCTTTGGCGTCTGTGTTCATTGCTATTGGCAATATTTGACGGCAATTCGAACTCCCCAGCCTATTGAATGCGCGGAATCGGATGTAATCGGTTTCATAAAATTACCGTATCATGATACAAGATATAAAAAATCATGATACAAGATATAAAAAAAAGTTGGATTATAGCTAATAATTAAATAATAATTATGAAATCGGTTACAAAATAAAAATTACATTGGAATATCCATTAATTGCTATTCAAGTCATAATGGGAAACCGATGCAGCGCTTATGTCGAGAGAACGACCGTTCTCTTCGGGGCTTAGCAGGAGTATTTGGGAATGCCCCCCCGACGCGCAACGATGACAGGATGATTTTAACGTAAGGGAGCGAACCATGAGAAAGAGCTTTAAAAAGACAATACTGGCCTCGGCCAGCGCCGCGATTCTGGCGGTATCCTTCGCCGCCAATGCCGCCGACAAGGTCAACGCGGCTTTTTTCCTGGAATGGGCGACGCCGAACCAGATCGCCAAAGTCGACAAGACCTACGACAAGGCAATGGGTGTGCCGGTCAATTGGACCGACTTCAAGACAGGTGTTGCCATGACAGAAGCCATGTTGTCGGGCGACATCGATATTTCCTATTCGCAAGGTCTGGCGCCGTTCGTCACGGCGATCCAGCAAGGTGCGCCGCTCAAGATGATCGGCATCGCCGTGGTTTACGAAGCGAATAACTGCTTCGTGAAAAACGGACTTGGCATCAATTCCTCGAACGCCTCCGAATTGGAAGGCAAGACCGTCGCCGTACCATTGAACACGATGGCCGATTACGCCTTCCGTCGTTACATGGCGGCCCTGAAAGTCGATGTCAGCACCCTGAAAATCGTCGATCAAGCACCGGCGGACGGGGCGCAATCCTTGGCTGACGGACTGGTCCAAATGGCCTGCATCTTCGGTGGTGCGTCCGCCAAGGCGGCTGGCGAAGTGGGCACGCCGATCATGACCAAACAACAGAAGATCGACAACGGCATCGGTTCATTCGACGTGATTTCGGTCACCGAGAAATTCGCCACCGAGAACCCCGAACTGGTTCGGACATTCCTTGAGGTAACCGAAGAATCCAATATGGCCTGGAAAGCAACCGACGCGCAGATTGCCAAGGTTGCCAAGGACGCGGGCATGAAGATCGAGACCACCAAGGCCCAAATGGCTGATTTCATGTTCCCGAGCTCGAAAGATCAGCTTGAGCAATACTTCAGTAAAGGCGGCATTGCGGCATCCGCCGCCGCGTCGCTGGGATTGGTTTTCTCGGGCGACTCCGATGGCTCGAAAATTGCCAAGACGCTTGATGGTTCGTTCCTAAAATAGTGGAACGCCAGGAGATTTCGGGGAGACTGCTCGTCTCGGTCTCCCCGTTATCCATCTAGTTTTGGATGCTTGTGACGTGAAGGCGATCGGCAGGCGTCTCAGCCGACAATTGACTTCGCTTCTGGCCACCGGAATGATCAAGGGATGATTTGCTTTTCGCCCCTTCGAACGCCGTCACTTTGCTGAACAACCAGGAACACCAAACGCCATGGCCGACCTCGTGTGTGAAGACCTGAACATGGCCTTCACCAATCCGCAGAACGGTGCGGTGGTTGAAGCGTTAAAAGATATCAATTTCACGCTGAAGAAAGGCGAACTGCTGACTGTGCTCGGCCCCTCGGGCTGCGGCAAGACGACGCTTCTGAATATGATCGCCGGGTTCTTGAACCCTACATCGGGGGCAGCATCGCTGGGCGGTCATTTGATTGAGGGCCCAGGTCTTGAGCGCGGTATGGTGTTTCAGCAGGGCGCCCTGTTCGAGTGGCTGCCCGTATCGAAAAACGTGGACTTCGGACTTCGGATGAAAAATACCGACCCAGCCGAAAGCCAAAAGCTCGTCGAAAAATGGCTCGACATTGTCGGCCTGCAAGGATTTGGCGATACGCCAACTTATCAGTTGTCAGGCGGCATGCAGCAGCGCGTTGCGCTGGCCCGGTGTCTGGTCAACGATCCAGAAGTGATTTTGATGGATGAGCCGCTTGGCGCCCTGGACGCGCTGACGCGCGAGAAGATGCAGTCCCTGGTCCTCGAACTCTGGAAGGAGACCGGTAAGACGATCTTGATCATTACCCATTCCGTGGAAGAAGCCCTACTGTTGGGCGAGCGCCTGTTTGTCATGGCGCCCAGGCCGGGCCGCGTTCACAAGGAATACAACCTGCCCTTCGCCGAACGCGGGCTCAAGGAATCACTTCGAGACATAAAACAGGACGCGGCATTCGGTGAGGTGCGCGAAGAGATATTGACCATGATCTGGGACATGGAAGAGGAGATCATGGGCCGTGGTTGAATGGTTTTCAGACAATCGAGCAAATTTGGCAGCGGTCATTGTCTTATTTCTGGTCGCAATGCTTATCTGGTCCTTTTACGTCGGCCGGAAACAAGCCGCGCTGACGGCCAAGGACGAAGTCTTCGGCGATCCGCAGCGAACTCGTGGAGGTTGGTACTGGTCCGTATGCGGCGTTGCGACGCTGTTGTTGGTCTGGTTCTATTTTTCCTGGGGCATGGGCCGCGCCTACTTCCCGAACGCCGCCAACGAAATGTGCCAGGTCGCCAAGCTCGAGGAGGTCGTTTCCCCAATCAAGGCGGCCTTGCCCATTGGATCGCGTTACTACAAATCGACACTGCTTGTAGCGCGCAACAGCACCCAACTTGATGCGGTACAAGGGGAACTGCCCGTCGATGCCTTTACAGCCGACGAACAGGCCGAACTTAATGAGCTGATCGGCAAAGTCCGCAGTCTGATGGTCAATGCTTCCGATCCAAAAAACCTCAGTCGGGAGGCGACAGGCAAGCTGGACCAACTGGTCTTTAAATTGAATGCTTTGAGCACTGAACTCAGGGCCGGGTCGGCGAATCTATCGCCGACGGCCAAGGCATTAGCGCAGCCAAAATGGGGCACGACGCACATCGAAATCTCCATTCTGCCGATTACCGCGCGAGGCGTGCTGTTTGATAACGTCGCCACCAAGGCGAAAGAGGTCGCGACGCTGTTCGTTAAGATTAGGAACCATCCACCGGCAAATGTCTCAGTGATCACCGACGTCAAGGCCCGTATCAGCGCCTTCAAGGCCGTCAATGAAATCGGCAAGTTCGATGAGCGCAAGACGCGGACGCGAGCCGCCTACATTAAGTCGGTGGAACGCATCTTCAGGCGCCTGGACGACGGCACGATCTTTCCGGCGAACTCCTTGGATGGCGTCAATTCGGCCATTGCCGGCCTGGACGCGGCCAGGGACCACGCCCGTGGAAACCTAGGCACAATCCAATCGATCTTATTTCCCGGTCAGGGCGTCGTTAAATCGCGAACACAGTGCACCGAACAAGGATCCGCGCGTTGGCTTCCGAAGCCGACAGATGTCGTCGCGACTTTCCTGAGATTGTCGAACCCCGATATTGATGGGGGTGGCGGCTACAAGGGTATCCCGCTTCTGTGGTGGAAGTGGCTTCCCGTGGCAGATACCGTCGGTTTTTTGGTTCCGGACTGGATTGCCGATATTTGGCCAGGCGAATATGCCAAACATGGATCGGATGCCACCATCACGCCTAATTTCAAGGACAAGCTGCTCAATTTTGCCCGCGGCAAGGTCTACCTGGGTGTTATTCCAGTGCTTGATGGCCACCTATGGGATTCGGTTTTCCGGGTTCTCGTGGCCCTCGGCCTGGGCATATTTCTCGGCGTGCCGCTGGGATTGTTCATGGGGGTGTCCAGGTTCTTCAAATCGTTCTTCGATCCGCTGATAGAACTCTACCGGCCGGTGCCGCCGTTGGCTTGGGCGCCACTTATCCTGACGATCTTCGGCATCACCGACGACGGCAAGATCTTCCTATTGTTCATGGTAGCCTTTGCCATCATGGTCATCTCGGCACGCACCGGCTCGTCAGGAACGCAACTGTCGAAGATACGGGCGTCCCATTCTCTGGGTGCCTCGGACCGACAGATTATGTGGAATGTCATTCTGCCCAATGCCCTACCGGAAATTCTCACCGGCATTCGGATCGCCATCGGTGTGTGTTGGGGAACCTTGGTCGCCGCTGAAATCCTGGCCGGAACCACGGGCGTCGGCTTTATCGAAAACATCGCACGAACAGTTTCCGATTACGAACTAATTTGGGTGACGATTCTCATCATGGGCCTGCTGGGATTGATGTTTGATCTCATTATGCGTTGGGTCATCGAGAAGACTATTCCTTGGCGCGGTAAGGGTTGATCGTTTCCTGACCAATTGGTCCGTGGTTTGTCTGACGTCAGCGCCTATGGAACAACTTAGCCTGATTGCATAAGGGAGGATTTCTGGTTCATCGTAATGACCGATAAGGGAATGAAGATGAAACAGAAATCGCAGACAAGACAGACGGGTGCCGCGAAGGCAATCAAG
>JABJBP010000110.1 GCA_018665815.1 Rhodospirillaceae bacterium | reverse complement strand
TCGGCGTGATCTGACGGGGTTCGGCAACGCTGGCAACACGGAGTTTCGGCGCCGCATTGCTTTCTCCCGTGCCACCCGGCGACCAAAGGGTTTCGGCCGCAGATTTGACGGGCGGTGCGGGCTTCGGCGCCGGCGCATCAGGGGTGGCGTGCGCGACAATATTAGGGGGTTGAGCGACCTGCGTGGTCGGCGCCGGTGTTTCCGCCGCGATTAACCAGCCTGCACTGGTACCAGCACCGGCTTTAGGTGGATCGGTGGGCGGATTAACGGGCGCCGGTGCCAGGGACGCAGTGGTGACGGTACGTTGTTCGACGCGCTGACGCGGGGTTGGCTCGGCGGAGGCACCATTCGTGCCTTCGGTATCGCGACGCAATTGATCGACGGACAACAGATAATGGGCGATATCGTAGTGGCCCTTGTCGACCGCCATATCAACGGCCCTGACGCCGAATTCGTTAACCGCACTGACATCGGCGCCACCAGTGATGGCCCCCCTGACGGCGGCCAGATCATCGGACCAAACGGCATCAAATAACTGCTCGGTGGCGGCCGATAATTTCTCCGCGCCCTTGGCCGGGAATGCCAGAACGGCAGCCGCAATCAGGGCCATGGCCAATTTGGCCGCCCGCGCCATTCGAAGTCCTCGAACGACCCTTGCGTTCATGCGTCGTCCCTCTATGTAGCGAAGCCCGGTAGCATAGCAAATCCGATGGACTCAGTGCAAAGGTTGCGGATATCAAATTGTCCGCCACGCCTGAATATCATGATCGAGAATGGTTCGAATTAACCGCGGAGAAGTCGCCTCTTCCGGGACTAATTCCCAATCCACCTCGAGCTTCACATTGGCGGAGCACAACAGATTCATCATCGGGCAGCGGTATTCAGCATTTCTTGCCAGCCTCTCCAGCGGCGCTGGGCCAGTACTGGTCTCCTTCTCATCACGGACCACGATGACGCGGTCCGCGTCCTCGGTAGCGAACGCCACAGGCGCCGAGGGCGCTTCCTGAGCAGGGGCTATTCCAGAAATCGGCAAGTCGACCCAAAATTTAGAGCCCCTTTCGGTGTCGCTGTTGAACCCAATATTGCCATGCATCAGCTCAATTAAATGCTTTGAAATGGTCAGGCCGATACCCGAGCCATCAATGGCGCCCGTTTCCTCGCCCAGCCGTTCGAACGGCAAAACACCTTGCCAAAATCCGCTTCGGCGATGCCGATACCTGTGTCCGACACCTCGATCCGAACCCAATCGGATGACGATTGATCACAACCCAACGTAATGGTGCCGCCCGGCTGATTGTATTTGATCGCATTGGACAACAGATTGAGAAGCACCTAGGTGACCCGGGTTCGATCGGCGCGCAAGGCCAGCGATGACGCGCCTTCGATCTCATCAATCAGTGTAATATCCTGATCACCAATAAGCGTTTTCGTGGTTTGCAGGCAATCAGAAAGGACGTCGCGACGCGCAATTTCTTCAATGTCGATAGCAATTTTCCCAGTCTCGATTTTTGACAGATCCAGCACCTGCTCAATCAACGCCAACATATGGTGACCACCAGTCATGATCTGTTTGACATGCCCAAGCTGGCGATCATTCGATGATCGGATTGCATCACGTTCCACCAATTGAGCGAAGCCGATGACGGCGTTCAACGGCGTGCGCAGCTCGTGGCTCATGGATGAGAGAAATTCAGTTTTCGCCCGGTTGGCTTTCTCGGCGTCATCCTTGGTATTCTTCAAGTCAGTAATGTCGATCCGCACGCCGACCCGGGTGCCATCGGGCAGCTGATGTTCATCGATCCAAAGCCAGCGTCCGTCAGACAGTTGCTGTTCCATGGATTGGGTGGGTTGCTGGCGCAATCTCATGCGTTCGGCGACATACTCATCGACCCGGCCGACGGCATCGACGTATTCGCCAAGTTCAGCGCCGCCCCGCAGCAATTCCTCAAAGGTTTTGCCGGCCTCGTACAGATGTTTGGTCCGCGGATACATATCCCGGAAACGGCTGTTCGAGAGAACCAGCCTGTCGTCGGCATCAAAAATGACAAACCCTTCGGAGATATTCTCAATAGCCGCATTCAACTGGGAATTACTGTCTTGAAGCGCTTCCTGGGTCGCCAACAATTCAGTAATATCGACGGTATGGGCGACAAAATACAACGGCGCACCAGCGGCATCGCGGACCAGCGATCGGGACACATCGCCCCAGGCGATTTCGCCATCAGCGCGCTGATAGCGCGGTGGTTGGCGTAGGGCTTTCGCTTACCGTCGATCACTTCTTGGCGCATCTCCATGGACCTGTCGAGATCAGTGTTGCTGCCTGATGTGGTTGCTATCCCCGTGCCGGTCAATTCGTCGATGCTGGATCCCAGGAAATCAGCCAGTGCCTGATTTACCAAAATGCGCTCGCCATCCGGCTTGATCAGCGCAATGCCGATGGGCGCATTCTCGAAAGCTTTACGAAAACGGCTCTCGGACTCTCCGACCCCATCCCGGTTACGGTCCCGTTCGCGGACGATGCGAAGCAGCATGACGGCCAGCACCACGACACCCGCCGAGATGAAGCCGAATCCTATTAAAACATGCGTCCCGTGATGGGCTGCGGCGGTCTGTTCTTCTGCCAGCGAATCAAATCGCCAGCCGAACTCCCAGGCGAACTCCCAGGCGACAAACGCCACGAATATGCTGACAAGAATAATGCCGGCAACGGTCAATATGTTTTCGTGCCTCATGTTCCCCCACGCGGCATCCGAAACCAACCGTATGTTGCCCATTGGCGGCGGGCGTGTCACACGTCCTTCGCCGCCAACTATTGCGCGTTAATGCGCGGCGATGCGCGTAATCTCAAAATTCAGTGGCGCGAAATCTTCCGGTCATGATGAACCTGATGCATACCGGCACGTGGCCATCGCCGTCGCCAACAGATGACCGTCATCATCGAACGCCGAGGCCTCGGCAAAAAACAGCCGTTGCCCGCCGCCGGTCTTTTTTCCCTCGACGCGTAGCACGCCGCCCTGGGTGGCGCGTATGAAATTCGTGGTCATTGAGACGGTCGCCGAACGGCGCAACTCGCCTGTATTCGGACAAACCGCACCGGCCCGCGTGCACGCCGCATCCAGCATGGTCATCAGAACACCGCCATGGATAAATCCATTGCGGTTGCCGTGATCGGAGCCGGCATCAAGGGATAGAACCGCATGACCAACATCCCATTCGGTGATGTCATAGCCGACCATTTTTTGGAAACCACCGGGCTCGACATCGTACTTATTATTCTCGTCTTGATCAGATGACATGGCCGCCCCCTAACGTTGCCCGGTCAGGCTACGACCGATGATTTCCTTCATAATCTCAGTCGAGCCACCGGCGATCCGCGCATAGCGGTTATCGGCCCAGGCCCGCGCGATGGGGTATTCCCACATGTACCCATAGCCGCCGAACATCTGCAGGCAATCATCAAGGGATTGGCACAGAATCTCCGTCGATTGCAATTTGGCGACGGCGGCATCCACTGCATCCAATTCACCGGCCATCAACAACTCGATACATTTGTCCACATAAACACGCAGCGTCACCAACTGGGCTCTGATCTCGGCCAGCTTGAAACGCGTGTTCTGGAATCCAGCGATGGGCTTGCCGAAAGCTTTGCGTTCATTCGTATATTCGACCGTCCATTCCAACGCCGCCTCCGCGACAGCGGTGGACCGGATCGCCACAATCAGACGTTCCTGGGGCAATTGCTCGACCAGATGAACAAAGCCTTGGCCTTCCTGTCCAAGCAAATTCGAAGCCGGCACCCGGACGTGATCGAAAAACAACTCTGATGTATCTTGCGCGTGCCAACCGATTTTTTCCAGGTTTCGCCCTCGCTCAAAACCTTCCGCACCGCGTTCAACGACGACAAGGCTGATGCCTTTAGCGCCTTCCTTAGGGTCGGTTTTACACGCAACGATCACAAGGTCCGAAAGCTGGCCGTTGGTGATGAAAACCTTCTGGCCATTGACGACCAATTCATCGCCCTCGCGCACTGCCTGCGTCTTGATGCCTTGGAGATCAGACCCCGCGCCGGGCTCGGTCATGGCGATGGCACCGATGCATTCGCCGCGCGCCATCTTTGGCAACCAAGCCTTTTTCTGCTCTTCGGTGCCGTAATGCCTGATATAGGGCGCGACGATTTCCGAATGCAGATGGAACCCCGGACCGGTGACGTTGGCGTAAGACATTTCCTCCAACAAGATCGTCGAATACAGAAAGTCAGCCCCGGTCCCGCCGTATTCCTCGGGCACTGAACAACAAAGATATCCCTGCGCACCGGCCGCCAGCCAAACCTTACGGCTGACTTGGCCGTCTTTTTCCCATTGCGCATGGTAGGGCGTGATTTCTTTTTCGATGAACCGCTGCACGGCGTCGCGGAACATATCGTGCTCTTCGCTGAACAGGGTTCTGGGTATCATCGTCTGGGCTCCTTTACGGTCTTGTTGACGGCTCTTCCGCGCGGCGCGAATGAGGAGTCGACAATTCGTTCGCATGCGTATTATAAGACTGCGTACTAAATATCAACAACACTCGATTATCCGGCGGCAACGAAAAACCTGAAATCGAGAATCATGTGGAGGACGGCATGGCGGATACAAAATTGGTTGAAGGCAAGGTCGCCCTGGTGACCGGCGCCGGGCGCGGCGTCGGCGCGGAAATCGCCAAGATGCTGGGTGCCAACGGCGCCAAGGTCATCGTCAATGATTTGGGCGGCACGGAAGCGGGCGAAGGCGAAGATCAAATGCCGGCCATGGAAACGGTCAAGGCCATCCGTGACGCCGGCGGCGAAGCGGAAGCCAACTTCGATAGCGTCGCCGACAACGCCGCCGCCAAGGGCATGATCGACCAAGCCCTGGATTGCTTTGGCCATATCGACATCGTCATCAACAACGCCGGCAACCTGCGCGACGTGATCTTCCACAAAATGACGGAAGACGACTGGGACGCGGTGATCAACGTGCACCTGAAAGGCAGCTTCAACACATCAAGCGCCGCCGCCGCACATTTCCGCAAACAGGAATCCGGCGCCTTCGTTCACATGACGTCCACATCCGGCCTCATCGGCAATTTCGGTCAGGCCAACTACGCAGCGGCTAAGCTGGGCATCGTTGGTTTGTCCAAATCCCTGGCGCTGGATATGTCGCGCTTCAATGTGCGTTCTAACTGCATCGCGCCGTTCGCTTGGAGCCGCCTGATCGGCTCGATTCCTATTCATGACGAAGTGCAAAAGGCGCGCGTTGAAAAACTCAAGCAGATGACACCTGATAAAATTGCCTCGGTCGCCGTGGCCTTGGCGTCCGATGCGGCCCACGACGTCTCGGGCCAAATATTTGCCGTCCGCAACAACGAAATATTTCTGATGAGTCAAAATCGCCCACTGCGCGGCATGCACGAAGGCGCCGGCTGGACACCGCAAAGCGTCATCGAGCACGCCTTCCCGGCCATGCGCCCGAATTTCTATCCGCTTGAGCGCAGCCAGGATATCTTCAGCTGGGATCCCGTGTGATGTCCATCAATTACGAAAAGATCAAGAACTGGCCATTTGCCCCGGTTGAACAAACCTATACGGAAAAAGATTCGATCCTCTACGCCCTGGGCCTTGGCCTCGGCGCCGACCCGTTGGACCAGGGCCAGTTGCATTTTGTCTTTGAAGAGGACGGGTTTTCCGCCCTGCCGACGATGGCCGCCGTACTTGGGACGCCGGGGTTCTGGGTCCGCGATCCGGAAACCGGGATTGATTGGAAGAAGATCCTGCATGGCGAACAGGGGATTAAGCTGCACCGTCCCCTGCCCCCAGCGGCAACCGTGATTGCGCAAACCCGCGTCACCGAAATTATCGACAAGGGCGAAGGCAAAGGCGCGCTGATCTATACGGAACGCGAGATTAGCGACAAAGCAACCGGCGAAAAGCTGGCGACGCTGACATCGACAACGTTTGGCCGTGGTGATGGCGGCTTCGGCGGCCCCACCGTCGCCCAACCGCAACCGCACCCCTTGCCGGACCGCGAGCCCGATGAGGTTTGCGATTTGCCTACGGCGCCACAAGCCGCCCTGATTTACCGCCTGTCCGGTGACCCGAACCCGCTGCACGCCGACCCGAAAGTCGCCGCTACGACGGGCTTCGACGCCCCCATCCTGCACGGCCTGTGCACATTGGGCGTCGCCGGCCATGCCGTGCTTAAGATTTGTTGTGATTACGACCCGGCCCGATTCAAATCTTTGAACCTGCGGTTCTCGGCGCCAGTCTACCCCGGCGAGACGATCCGCACCGAAATGTGGCGCGACGCCAACGTCGTTTCGTTCCGAGCGAAGGTTGTCGAACGCGACGTGATGGTTTTGAACAACGGCCGCGTCGAGATTTCGGATTAGACGATGCGCGATTGGGACAGCAAAATCGGCTTTCTGTTTCACGATGTGGCGCGCTTTCGTTCCATTGTGTTCGACGAGTTCATGCAGACCCATGACCTGACCCGGGCCCAATGGTGGGTTCTGGCGAACCTGTTTCGCCACGACGGATTGACCCAACGTGATCTGGCCGAACGCATGGAAATCGGCGCCGTCACCATGAGTGGACTGATTGACCGGCTAGAAGCGCAAGGCTGGGTCGAACGCCGTGACGACCCTAAGGACCGTCGGGTTAAACGCATCTGGCTGACCCGGCGAGCCGAGGATATCCGTCCCGTCGTCGCAAAAGGTGTGAACCAGTTGAACCGCACCTCAATGAAGGGCCTGACAAATGAGCAGATCGAAAACTTGGTCGAAATGCTTAGGGTGATTCGCACGAATTTACTGGAAGACGTCAACGCCGAGCCTGCACCGGAAAGGAAACGCCATGGGACCGCTTGAAGGCATACGCATTGTTGAACTGGCGGGTCTTGGACCCGGCCCATTTGCCGCCATGATGCTTGGTGATCTGGGCGCCGACGTGATTCGTATTGACCGCATCGGGGGGCATTTCATGAATCCCGAGCCGCGCAAGAACTCGCACAATCGTTCGCGCCGTTCGGTCGCTTTGGATCTGAAGAACCCCGCCGGCATTGAAGGTGCCCTCAAACTTATTGATCAGGCCGATGCCCTGATCGAAGGGTTTCGCCCCGGCGTCATGGAACGCCTGGGCCTCGGCCCGGATGTCTGCCTGGGCAGCAATCCCAAATTGGTCTATGGCCGGATGACCGGCTGGGGTCAGGACGGACCGCTGGCTAACGCCGCCGGCCACGACATCAATTATCTGGCGATCACCGGCGCGCTGCATGCCATCGGCACGAAAGCGTCCGGCCCGGTGCCGCCGTTGAATATGGTTGCCGACTACGGTGGCGGCGGCATGTTGCTGGCCTACGGTTTACTGGCCGGCATTCTGTCAGCCCAGCGCACCGGCGTTGGCCAGGTCGTTGATGCAGCCATGACCGACGGCGTGCCTTTACTGCTGGGTGGCGCGCTATCGCGCATGGCCATGGGCAAGTGGCGAGACGAACGTGAAAACAACATGCTCGACGGTGGCGCCTACTACTACGGCACCTACGAATGTGCCGACGGCCATTGGATTTCCATCGGTTCCATTGAGCCGCAGTTTCACGCCCTGCTATTGGAAAAACTGAACCTCACGGACGCGCCGGAATTCAAAGACCAGGCCGACCATAAAACCTGGCCGGCGGCGCGCGCCAAATTGGCCGGGGTCTTCAAGACCCAAACGCGTGAGCATTGGTGCGCCTTGATGGAACACACTGACGTCTGTTTCGGGCCGGTGCTTTCCATGACCGAGGCGCCCGAGCACCCCCACAATCAGGCGCGCGAAACCTATATCAACATCGAAGGGGCCTGGCAGGGTGCACCGGCACCGCGCTTCAGCGCCACACCGGCAGATCGGCCGACACCGCCGCCTCTGGCCGGGGAACAGAATGACGAGGCCCTAGGCGATTGGGGTTTCAGTGACGATGACATTGCAGCGTTGAAAAACGCCAAGGCGCTATAGGGAGAGAGAACATCATGTCCGTTGGAATTCACGCCTTCGGTGGCTACGTGCCGAAAGCCCGGCTGCAACGCGGCGTCATCGCCGAGGCCAATGCCTGGTTCAATCCAGGCCTCAGGGGCTTGGGCAAAGGCGAGCGCGCCACAGCCAACTGGGATGAAGACGCCGTCACCATGGCCGTCGAAGCCGCCCGCGACGCGCTCGGGGGAACGGGGGGCGGCACCGGCAAAGACGGTATCAACGGCGTGTTTCTTGCCTCCACCAGCTTGCCCTTCCAGGACCGTCAGAACGCCGGCATCGTCGCCGAAGCGCTGCACCTGGGCCACGCCCTGCAGACCATGGATGTCGCCGGGTCACAACGCGCCGGCACCTCGGCGCTGTTAAACGCACTACAGGCCGCGGGCGGCGGCGGCGGACCGATCCTCGTGGCCGGCGCCGAGCGCCGGCGCACCAAGGCCGCGAGCCCGCTGGAGCTGACGACCGGTGACGGCGCCGCCGCGTTGGTGGTCGGTGACGGCGACGGGATCGCGAAACTCCTTGGCCACGCCAGCGAAAGTATTGATTTCGTCGATCATTACAGGGGCCAGGATGAAACCTTCGATTATGTCTGGGAGGAACGCTGGGTCCGCGACGAAGGGTTCATGAAAATCGTCCCCGTCGCCATTACCCGCGCCTTGGACGCCGCCGGCATCAGTGCCGACGCAGTCGACCATTTCTGTTTCCCGACGCCGGCGCGGCGGGTCGCCGGCATGCTGGCGAAAAAGCTTGGCATGCCGGACGACAGCGTCCGCGACAACCTGCAAGGCACACTGGGCGAGGCCGGTGCGGCGCATCCGCTGATTATGCTGGCATCCGCCTTGGAAGACGCCAAGGCCGGCGAGATCATCGTTGTCGCCGGCTTTGGCCAAGGTTGTGACGCCTTGGTTTTCGAAGTCACCGAAGCCATTGGTAGCGCGCAGCCGGGGCACGGCATTTCGGGATACTTGGCCAGACGTCGGGAAGAGACGAACTACATGCGTTACCTCGCGATCAATGACCTGATGGTCGTCGAACAGGGGCTGCGCTCGGAAGTCGACAAACAAACCGGCATGACGACGCTGTACCGCAACAAGGAAATGATCTTGGGGCTGATCGGCGGCCAATGCCGCGACTGCGGCACCTTGCAGTTCCCTAAATCCAACGTCTGCGTCAACCCGAACTGCGGCGCCATCGACAGCCAGGACGACCACCCATTCGCCGACATGGCAGCGAAGATGAATTCTTATACCGCCGACGCCCTGACCTATTCGCCCGACCCGCCCGCCTATTACGGTATGGTGCAGTTTGAGGAAGGCGGCCGCGGCATGATGGATTTCACCGATGTCGATCCGGGCGCCAAGTTGCAAGTCGGCCAGCCCATGCGCATGATGTTTCGGGTCAAGGATTTCGACACCAAGCGCGGTTTCCGCCGCTATTTTTGGAAGGCTACGCCGGACGGCGCGCCCAAGAGCCCACGGGGAGGAGAGTGAACCATGGCAACAGGTATCAGAGATAAAGTCGCGATCTTGGGCATGGGGTGCTCCAAATTCGGCGAGCGCTGGAATGACAATGCCGAAGACTTGATGCTCGAAGCCTTCACCGAGGCCTTGGGCGACGCCGGCATCGAAAAAAATCAGGTCGAGGCCGCGTGGTTCTCCACTGCGATCGAGGAACAGCACGTCGGCAAGTCGGGCATACCGCTGGCCATGGCTCTGAGACTGCCTTACATCCCCGTCACCCGCGTCGAAAACTATTGTGCGTCCGGCTCGGAAGCTTTCCGGGGCGCGGTGTATGCCGTCGCTTCGGGTGCGTGTGATATCGCGCTGGCGCTGGGTGTCGAGAAACTCAAGGACACAGGCTACGGCGGCCTGCCGCAGCGCTCGCGCGGCGCCTTGAACGACCAATACTGGTCGAACATGTCGGCGCCGGGCTCTTTCGCACAATTAGCCAGCGCTTATCAAACCAAGCATGGCGTCAGCCGCGATGACCTGAAACGCGCGATGGCGCATATTTCGGTCAAAAGCCACGACAACGGTGCAAAGAATCCGAAGGCGCATCTGCAAAAAGCCATTGATGAGGACCGCGTCTTGAACGCACCGATGATCGCCGAGCCTTTGGGTTTGTTTGATTGCTGCGGTGTGTCCGACGGCTCGGCCTGCGCTATCGTCACCACCCCGGAAATTGCTAAATCCATGGGCAAGACCGATTTGATCACCGTTAAGGCACTGCAATTGTCGGTCTCCAACGGCACCGAGGTGCAGCACAATTCCTGGGACGGCAGCTATTTCATGACAACCCGAACGGCATCCAAAAAGGCCTACGAAGAAGCCGGCATCAAGAACCCCCGCGAAGACGTCAGCCTGATTGAGGTTCATGATTGCTTCTCGGTCACTGAGTTGGTGACCATGGAAGACCTCTACATTTCCCCCGAAGGCGGCGCCATCAAGGATGTCATGGATGGATTTTACGATGCCGATGGCAAAATTCCGTGTCAGATTGACGGCGGCCTGAAGTGTTTCGGCCACCCCATCGGCGCCTCGGGCCTCAGGATGATTTATGAGATGTATTTGCAGATGCAGGGCCGAGCCGGTGAGCGGCAACGGTCCGACGAGCCGAAATTCGGATTGACACATAACCTCGGCGGCTTTCCCCATCAGAACGTGTGTTCGGTGGTGATTGTCGGCCAAGAAGGCGCATAACAGAAAGGCACGTAGCGAACATGTATTACGAACCAAAAGACGGCCACGGCTTGCCGAAAAATCCTTTCAACAGTTTGGTCGTGCCCCGACCCATCGGCTGGATCAGTTCCGTCGACGCAGACGGCAACGTCAACCTGGCACCCTACTCTTTCTTCAACGGCGTTGCCTATAATCCGCCGACCGTGATGTTTTCCTCGGGCCACGGCCAGGTCGAAGACGACGGCATGAAAGACAGCCTCCGCAATATCCTGGAGACCGGCGAGTTCGTCCAAAATTTCTCCACCTGGGACACCCGCGAAGCCATGAACGCCACGTCCGCAACGACGGCGAAAAGCGTCGATGAGTTGGCGGAAGCCGGCCTGACGCCGATTGCGTCAACACTGGTCAAGCCACCGCGCATCAAGGAAAGCCCGATCCAATTCGAGTGCAAGCTGGTCGGCACCTACGATCTGCCGAACACCACCGACAACAACAAATATACCGTGGTTTTCGGTGAAGCGATCGGCATCCACATCGCCGATGAACTGATCATGGACAATGGCCAGATCGACATCTCCAAGCTCCACCCCATCGCGCGCATGGGGTATCAGGATTACACGGAAGTGACGGGGGAGACGGTGTTCACGATGGAAAGACCCGGGTTGAAGTAGGGGTTTACGTAGGACTCTTTTTAAGTGCCCCTCAGGCGCCGGGCGCTCGCTCCGCTCTCTTGGCTTACGGGCCATAAGGCCCGGCGCGCGTCGCGCTTGCCTCCGGGCTGATGCCCGTCGGTAACACAGATTTCCAACCAATGAAGAACTGGCAACTGCACCACCGTTAATTAACTGTGGTACCGACGAGCTTCGCTCGGAGGCAAGCCCAAAGGGCGCCGCGCGGGAGCGCGGGAGCCAAGCATCCGGAGGATGCGCCCGGCGCCTGAGGGGCTAATTCAAGAGGGCAAATAAAACAGCGCACCTCATATCCGCCGCGTCTCGCCCGCCCAATAGGGCTCGCGCAGCCGGCGTTTGTAGATTTTTCCGGAATCGTCGCGCGGCAGTTCAGCGCGGAATTCAATTACGCGGGGGACCTTGTAGCCGGCCAGGCGTGGGCGCAGGTATTCAGTGACGGTGGCTTCATCGAGATCGCCGCCAACAAGCCCCCCCTCCGACGCCTGGGCCTGCGGCTGGACAATCGCCATCAAGCGCTCGCCGAACTCCGCATCGGGAATGCCGAACACCGCGCAGTCCAACACACCCGGCATGCCGACCAGCACCGCCTCGATCTCGGCCGGGTAAATATTGACGCCCCCTGAAATCACCATCTCGCGGGTTCGGTCGCACAGAAACAAATACCCCTCGTCGTCGAAATACCCCACATCGCCACAGGTGATCAGCCCGTCACGTTCGCACGCCGCGCGCTCATCGGGGCGATTGTTGTAAGTAAAATCCGGAAACGCCGCCATCCGGCCATAAAGCTCACCGGGCACACCAGCAGCGACTTCCTGGCCGTCCTCATCCAGTGCCTTCATTACCGTGCCGTCTGTAACGCGGCCCACCGTGCCGGGCCGCTCAAGCGTCTCTTCGGCATTACACACCGTCATGTAGCCCAACTCCGTCGCGCCGTAAAATTCATGAATAATCGGCCCCCACCATTCAATCATCTGGCGCTTGATATCGGGCGGGCAAGGTGCTGCGGCGATCATGATGTAGCTCAGCGATGAGACGTCATAACGCGCCCGCACCTCCGCCGGTAGCTTCAACAGCCTGACGAACATTGTCGGCACCATGAAGGCGTTGGTGATCTGGTGTTCTTCCACCAGGGCTAAAAACGCTTCCGCGTCAAAGCGCCCCATCAACACCATGCAGGCCGCCTGACGCGCCGCACGGAGCGAGAACGAATTCGGCGCGGAGTGATACAACGGCCCCGCGACGATGGCGCGGATGCCCGGCGCCAGGCCGTAAATGCCGTCGCGGATTTTCGCGAACGTTGCGGCGGCAGCCGGCGTCTGCGGCATCCGGCGCACGCCCTTCGGCAACCCCGTCGTCCCCGACGTGTAATACATGGTCTCGGTGACGGCATCGGAAAGCTTGCCCAGGGGCGCGAACGCGGTCAGCCACGCGTCCCAATCGGGCAGGTCCGCGTCGAGCTTGCACAGCGCCGCATCCAACCCATAAGCCGCCCGCAACTCGGGCGGCGTCTCGACACCCAGCACCGTGACGCCCAACGCGGCGGCGGTCTCCATAATCCCCGGCACGGCTTCCCCATCGGGGTGTGCCGAAACGCCGCGAATCAAATCCCCATGCCCCACCAACACCCGGGCCCCCGAATCCGATAGCACAAACGCCACCTCGGGCGCCGTCAGATGCCAATTCACCGGCACTGCATAAGCGCCGATGGCGACAGCCGCATAGCTCGCCTCAAAGAACGCGAAATCATTGCGCAACAACAAGGCCACCGCATCGCCGGCCTCAACGCCGAGCGCGCGGAGCCCGGTGGCGGCGCGCAACACCCGATCTTCCAGATCGGCCCGCGACCGCATCCGCGCGCCAGAAAAAAATTGCGGTTCACCGCTCACAACATGCCTCCGACGCCAACTCTCTGGGCCAACTCTTGGCTAACCCTGGGCCAACCTTGTCTCCCGAAACATCCCATATCACGCCCCACACCACCAAAAAAGTGGGCGGAACCAATGGTTTCACGCCCAGAAACAACGCCCCTAAACGCCGCCTCCATCCCCCTTCCCAC
>JABJBP010000109.1 GCA_018665815.1 Rhodospirillaceae bacterium | reverse complement strand
GAACAGGCGCAATCGCGGCTCGAGACCGCCATTGCGAAACTAGAGGCAAATGCAGCAGCCACATCATCGGCGCCGATCAGGACGGAGGCTGTAGATCAGTGCGCCCGCGACCTTGAACAAGAAATTGTGACACTTCGCGACCGCAACCGGACACTGGATGAAACCAATGTTCGCGTCGGTGAGCGTGTTGACGACGTGATCCGTCGTCTCAAGTCAGCTGTCGAGGCATAGACGTCATGGCGCAAGTTACAGTGGATATCAACGAGCGCAGCTATCAGATTGCCTGCGACGACGGTCAGGAAGCGCATCTGACCCGGCTAGGCAATTATATTGATAACCGGGTACAGGAATTGATCGCCGCCGTTGGCCAAGTCGGCGACGCCAGGCTTTTGGTGATGGTGTCGTTGTTGATTGCCGATGAATTATCGGATGCTTACGCGGAACTCAAAGTCGCCAGTTCAGGTGATGGCGCCAGTGCGCGTCTCGACCGGGAAGAAAATTTGAGTGTCGCGCTCGAAGCCATCGCACACCGAATCGAAGACATTGCTGGATCCTTGGATCGCGCCTAAGTTCACTTTGCCTAAGTTCCTTGGGTATGAATGGCCGACAGTTTGGTTTTCTTATTGGAATTTGATTGATTTTGGGCGAACCGCTGCGCTGTGCGTTAGACTTTAAAACCCCGGGGCTGATTACTTCTCGGGAGCTGTCCCTGACTGGCCCGTGGGCCGGTTACATGGCACCCACCTGCACTTGCAGGCCACGGAGGTTTCTCGAAGCCAACGGCAGTGCGGCGGTACCTTTGTCATTATGACGTTGAATGCGGGGAAAAAACGCTTTCGCGAAACTGCCGCCATTCAAAGAAAGCAGGCCGTGGCGACAGCCTCGCCCAACTCGCCAGCAATTATCGCAGACCATATCGTTCGCCAATTCGGCAACCATGCAACAAGAGGCGTGGTTTCAGGTTATTTGGCCATTGGCGACGAATTGGATGTTGAGCCGGCCCTGCAAGGCCTTCGCCAAACGGGCATGCAACTAGCGCTGCCAGTCGTTATCGCAGCGGGGCAGGCGCTGATATTTAGACAATGGCAGCCCGGCACCGATTTGGAGCCCGGCTCTTTACGGACTCGTCATCCGACACCGGACAATCCCGAGTTGGCACCGGATATGTTGTTGGTGCCAATGCTGGCCTTCGATGATCAAGGCTATCGGATGGGATGGGGCGGCGGTTTCTATGACCGAACGTTGGCCGGTTTGAGATCGCGTAAAAGCGTCCTCGCCATTGGCGTTGCCTACGCTGGGCAACGGGTGGACAAAGTCCCGCGTGATCACCATGATGCGCGCCTTGATTGGATCGCCACCGAGGCCGGTATGTACGAGGTTCCGCAAGCCACATGAAAATTCTTATGGTCGGCGACGTGGTCGGCAAATCCGGCCGCGATGCGGTCAGCGCGCATCTTCCTGGCCTCCGGGAGCGCCTGGATCTGGACTTCGTCATCGTTAACGGCGAAAACGCTGCCCACGGTTTCGGGATCACCGATAAAATCTGCAAAACGCTGTATGAGTCCGGCGCCGACGTGATCACCACCGGCAATCATGTTTGGGATCAGCGCGATATCATCAATTACATCGACAGCGATCCGAAATTGTTGAGGCCGCTGAATTTCCCGGAAGGCACGCCAGGGCGCGGGGTGGGTACTTTTGAGGCCCGCGACGGCCGCAAGGTTCTGGTTATCCACCCGATGTGCCGGTTGTTCATGGATCCTCTGGATGACCCGTTCGCCGGCACCGAGGCGGCTTTTGGGAAGTATATTCTGGGCTCTAATATAGCTGCGATCCTGGTCGATGTGCATGGTGAGGCGACCAGCGAAAAGCAAGCGCTGGGCCATACCTTGGATGGCCGCGTTTCGACTGTTGTCGGCACGCACACCCATGTGCCCACGGCAGACCATCAGGTGTTGCCGGGCGGAACTGGTTACGTAACCGATTTAGGCATGACCGGCGATTACGACTCGGTCATCGGCATGCGCAAGAAAGAGGCCATCGGCCGGTTCATGACAAAGATGCCGCAAGGTCGGTTGGAGCCGGCGGATGGTGAAGCCACTTTGTGTGCTGCTTATATTGAGACCGACGACCGAACTGGTCTGGCCAATTTGATCGAACCGGTTCGCGTCGGCGGGCGGCTTGGCCAGACCATGCCCGGTTAGCCACCCGCCCGGCGTCACGCTTTACGAATCCCAACAAGAAATTCGTCCACTTGATTGTGTAGAAGCTCGGCTTGCTGCGAAAGTTCCTGTGCCGCTTCCAGAACCTGATCGGCGGAGCCTTGCGTCTGCCCAACCGCCGCCGAGACTTCGTTGATATTGTCGGTGAACCTTGTCAGCACCGTCGGCGGCTATACCGGTATTGCGGGCGATTTCTTCCGTTGCGGCGCCTTGTTCTTCCATGGCGGAGGAGATGCCCGTCGCAATGGTATCAATTTCCGAGACGATCTTGCCGATGTTGCCGATCGCCTGGACGGCATCAGACGTGGCATTTTGGATGCCGTTGATCTGCTGCTCAATTTGCTCGGTGGCTCTGGCTGTTTGATTGGCGAGGTTTTTGACTTCTGATGCGACGGCAGCGAATCCATTCCCTGCTTCGCCGGCGTCGAAAATTTGAGAAACGGTTATCGATGACGTGAAACTCATGTTGGCTTCCCAATCCGTCAAATTGTTGCCATATTGCGCCGTCATAAAAGGCGAACGGCGGTCGTGTCTTCGCCTCCTACATATGGTATGTAATCACCACTAAAGAATCAGGATATAGAGGTGCTAAGGAATGGCTGGCCACTCAAAATTCAAAAACATCATGCACCGCAAGGGGCGCCAGGACGCCAAACGGGCGAAAGTTTTTGCCAAGCTGGCAAAGGAAATTTCCGTTGCGGCGCGAACCGGTACTGACATTGATTTCAACCCCCGCCTTCGTCTTGCCGTTGCTGCGGCCAAAGGCCAAAACATGCCGCATGACAACATCAAGCGCGCCATCCAAAAGGCTGAGTCCGGCGATGGTGCCAATTATGACGAAGTCCGTTACGAAGGCTATGGGCCGGGTGGCGTCGCGGTGATTGTCGAGACGTTGACGGATAATCGCAACCGCACCGCTTCCGAGGTGCGCTCGGCATTTTCCAAGCATGGCGGCAACATGGGAGAGACCGGCAGCGTCAGTTTTATGTTCGACCGTGTGGGCATGGTTATCTATCCGGCCGAAAAAGCCAGCGCCGACGATGTGTTTGAAGCCGCCCTTGAGGCTGGCGCCCAGGATGTCGACAGCAGTGATGACGCCCACGAAATCACCTGTGAGCCGGATGATTTTTCGACTGTCCGCGACGCACTGGAAGAAACCTTCGGCGAGCCGCAGGAAGCGCGCTTGGACTGGAAGCCTCAGAATGCCATTGATGTTGACGAGGATACGGCGGGCACGTTGTTGAAACTTCTCGATGCACTGGAAGACAATGACGATGTGCAAAGGGTCGCCGCGAACTTCGACGTCGATGATGAAATCCTAGAGCGCTTGAGCGCTTGATCGGAATGAGAAAGGCGTGCGCATGCGGTTGATTGGTCTCGATCCTGGGCTTCGCAATACCGGCTGGGGGGTGATCGCGGTTCGTGACAATCGGCTGGCGCATGTCGCCGACGGGGTGATTAAAACAAATCCCAAATTGGCTTTGGCCCAACGTTTGGTTGAATTGCGTGACGGCTTGGTCGAGATCATGGATCGATATAAGCCCGACGAAGCCGCCGTTGAAGAAACCTTCGTCAATACCAACCCCGCATCGACGTTGAAGTTGGGCCAGGCGCGGGGCATTGCGTTGTTGGTGCCGGCAAGTGATGGCATTCCGGTCGATGAATACCCGCCGAACTTGGTGAAAAAGACCGTCGTCGGCGCCGGCCACGCTGCCAAGGAGCAGGTTCAGATGATGGTGCGCACATTGTTGCCGGGATGCGATGTTCAATCCGCCGACGCCGCCGATGCATTGGCGGTGGCGATCTGTCACGCCCATCACCGCATTGCTCGTCAACGTCAGCGGCAATTGGAAGCAGCATCATGATCGCGCGGCTAAAAGGCTTGATCGATGCCGTTGGCGACGACTGGGCGATCGTCGACGTTTCAGGCGTTGGTTATATCGTTTTCTGTTCGGTCCGAACGCTTTCGCGCCTTGCCGTTGGCGAGGCGGCCGTGCTGGAAATTGAAACCCATGTCCGCGAAGATCATATTCATCTTTATGGCTTCGCCGGCGCCGGCGAGCGCGACTGGTTTCGGTTGCTGACGACGGTGCAAGGCGTTGGCGCCAAGGTCGCACTGGGCATTCTTGGGGTCCTGAGCCCTGATGAGTTGTTGCAAGGTATCGCCGCTGCTGACAAAGGCGCGTTTACCCGCGCGCCCGGCGTCGGCCCAAAACTGGCGACCAGGTTGGTGACGGAACTTAAGGACAAGGCCGGTGCATTGGCGTTGGGGGCGGCGGCTGTGAAGCCCGTTGGCGGCACGGCCGCACCGGCGCCGGATGCGGTCGCATCGTCGTCACTCAGCGACGCCGCGTCGGCATTGGTGAATTTGGGATACGGTCCATCGGATGCGTTGGGAGCGGCATCGCGGGCGGCAAGCCAACTTGGCGAAGGCGCCGGCGTCGAAGACCTGATCCGAATTGCATTGCAGGAATTGGCGCCGGTTGAAACGCGAACCGGAGGCCGGTCATGAGCGACGAGCGGGTGATTACCGCGGAAGCAAATTCAGAAGATCGCGACGCCGATTTTTCTGATACCGGTACCCGGCCGATGAGCCTGGATGATTTTATCGGCCAAAAGCAGGTATGCGAAAATCTTCAGGTTTTTATTGAAGCCGCCCGGGGCCGAGGTGAGGCCATGGATCACGTACTGTTTCACGGGCCGCCGGGGCTCGGCAAAACGACACTGGCGCAGATCGTCGCCCATGAATTGGGGGTCGGATTTCGTGCAACATCGGGCCCTGTCGTGGCAAAAGCCGGCGACTTGGCGGCTATCCTGACCAACTTGCAGCCCCGCGACGTCTTGTTCATTGATGAAATCCACCGCCTCAATCCGGTGGTGGAGGAAATTCTTTATCCGGCCATGGAGGACCGCCAACTGGATCTGATTATCGGCGAAGGACCGGCGGCGCGTTCCGTGCGGATCGATTTGCCGCCCTTCACATTGGTCGGTGCAACGACCCGATCGGGCTTGTTGACGACGCCGTTACGCGAGCGTTTTGGCATTCCGTTGCGGGTTGTTTTTTATGAACCGGAAGAATTGGAATTCATCGTCAGCCGTGGCGCCAAGTTGTTGGATTTCGAACTAACGAAAGATGGTGCCCGGGAGATTTCCGGCCGGGCCCGTGGTACGCCGCGCGTCGCCGGTCGCCTATTGCGTCGGGTCAGGGATTTTGCCGCTGTCGGTGGCTCTGGGATTGTTGATGCCGCCGCCGCTGACGCATCGCTTAACAGGCTCGACGTTGACACGCGTGGCCTTGATGCCATGGACCGACGCTATCTCAGTTGCATCGCCGAGAATTACGGAGGTGGGCCGGTCGGAGTTGAAACCTTGGCGGCGGCTTTGTCCGAGCAACGCGATACCATTGAAGAAGTGATAGAGCCATATTTGTTACAACAAGGTTTCCTCATGCGCACACCCCGGGGCCGCGCGCTGGCCCAGGCCGGGTATCGGCATTTGGGATTGAATGCGCCAGAGAATTTGACGCAGTTGGAATTGATTTCCAGTGCGGACGATGGGGAAGCCGCTGATGGCTGAAAGCGCGCGTCATCAATTTCCGCTTCGGGTTTACTATGAAGATACGGACGCCGGCGGTATCGTCTATTATGCAAATTATTTGCGGTTTGCCGAACGTGCGCGAAGCGAAATGCTCCGTGAGTTGGGCGTTGAAAGCTCCCGCCTGATGGCTGAGGACGGCATCGCTTTGGCGGTCCGCCGCTGTGCCGTTGATTATATAAAACCGGCCGTATTGGATGATGCGCTCATTGTTGAGACGGAAGTTACTAAGATCGGCGGCGCGACGCTGGAAGCCTTGCAAATTGTCCGCCGAGATGATGACGAATTGGTCCGGATAGAATTGAAATTGGGTTGCATGACGCTTGGCGGGCGTGCCGCCAGGTTGCCTGAAGGCGTCCGCGAACGACTTGGGCGTAACTGTAATTAGCATGTGATGAAGACGACGAAGGGTGACGTATGGAAAACCAAATTGTTGATGCGGTAACGCTGGGCGGCTCGGCTGCGGACTTTGATTTCAGCATGATATCATTGTTCTTGCGCGCCGATTTGGTGGTCAAATCGGTGATCATCACGTTGCTGCTGGCATCCGTGTGGTGCTGGGCTATTATTTTTGACAAATGGCTTGGGGTCAGACGGCTGAATAAACGCTCCGACGAATTTGAGCACGCGTTTTGGTCCGGCAGTTCCTTGGACGATCTTTATGACAGAATTTCGGCACAACCGCGTGATCCCATGGCAGCTGTGTTCGTCGCCGCCATGCGGGAATGGCGCCGATCGCCCAGCGGCACCGCCGGGGCGTCGGCGACCGTCGGGCTTGCTGATCGGATTGAGCGGGTCATGCAGATCACCTTGGCGCGTGAAATGGACAGGGCCGAACGTTACATGACCTTTTTGGCGACTACCGGAGCGACGGCGCCGTTCATCGGCTTGTTCGGCACGGTCTGGGGGATCATGAACAGTTTTCAATCCATCGCCCTTTCCAAGAACACCAGCCTTGCCGTGGTCGCGCCTGGGATCGCCGAGGCGTTGTTTGCCACAGCGTTGGGTTTGCTGGCGGCCATTCCTGCCGTTGTCGCCTACAATAAACTGACCCGTGATCTGGATCGTTATGCGGGTCGGCTTGATAGTTTTGCCGGTGAATTTTCGGCCATCCTAAGTCGCGAGATGGAGCAGGATAGCTGATGGCGATCAGCCTTAAATCCAGCCGCTCGAAATTTTCTCGCCGGCAAACGCAACAGATGAGCGAAATCAACGTCACGCCGTTTGTCGACGTGATGCTGGTCTTGCTGGTGATCTTTATGATTACGGCGCCGTTGTTGACGGTCGGGGTGCAGGTGGACCTTCCGCAAACTAAGGCGTCAACGATTCAGGGCAGTGACGAGCCGCTGGCGGTCAGCGTTGACCGGGACGGCAAAGTGTACATTCAAGACACCGAATCCAGTGTCGAGACCGTCGTCGCCAAGCTGCGCGCCATCACCGGCAATAACGTCGATGTTCGGATATTTGTTCGCGGCGATGAAGCGGTGAATTATGGCCGGGTCATGGAGGTGATGGGTGTCGTCAATGCCGCCGGCTTCAAACGCGTTGCCCTGATCTCGCGCCAGCCGGGCAGCAAGCGCCGGGCTAAGCCCGGCGGCAAACCGGCTGGTGGTCAGCCGAAGGCGAAAAAGGTCCAATAGCTGAGATGCGCGGCGGTCTTTCCGTTTCCGTGCTGTTTCACGCCACAGTGGCGACCGTGGCCTATGTGGGCATTCCTTATCTCAAACCCGAACCGGCGATCATTGAAACGCCGATTTATGTGGATGTGGTGAACATCACTGAAGTCTCCAATCCGCCGCCGCCGGAACCGGTAACCAAACCCGAACCTGAAAAAGCTGAAGAGCCTCCGCCGCCACCAGAGCCGCCGAAAGTCGAGGCACCGTCACCACCACCGGAACCCGAGCCTGTTGTAGAGGCGCCGCCAGAACCCGAACCCGAACCGGAACCTGCGCCAAAGGAAGAGGTCGCGGCGCTGCCGCCCGAGCCGGAACCCGAACTTGTTCCCGAGCCGGAACCGAAGATCGAACCGGTGGCGGAACCCAAAGTTGAGCCGAAACCGGAACCCAAGCCGAAACCCAAGCCGAAACTTTCCGGCGTTCGCCCACCACGCAAGCCGAAGCCGCCCGACACTTTTGCTTCGGTTCTCAAAACCTTAGAAGATTTAAAAAAGAAGGCGCCGGCGAAAAAGCCGCCACCCGAGGCGCCGAAAGAGCAAAAACCGTCCTTTGAAAAATCCATCGCGGACGCGTTGCGAAGTCGGCCCACAAAACGCCACAATCGTGCGCAACCTTTGTCGATGAGTGAAATCGACGCCGTCCGCCATCAGATCCAGCGATGCTGGAATGTGCCGGCCGGCGCCAAGGATGCGGAGAACATGGTGATTGAAGTGGCTGTCATAATGAATAGGGATGGCACTGTTCGTGAAGCGCGGGTTGTTGATGCCAATCGCATGCGAGGCGACGCTTTTTTCCGGACTGCGGCGGAAGCTGCGCGAAGAGCGGTCTTGAATCCAAAATGTAATAAACTCAAACTGCCGGCCGAGAAGTTTGACCAATGGCAGCAAATGACGTTGAACTTCAACCCGAAGGAAATGTTTTGACCATGGGGGTTTGTCGAATGGCCGGAAGTTTGCGACAGCGGCTTGTGATGTTGGTTATCTTGCTTGGTGTTATATTGGCCGGCGGACTGGCCGCCACTGAGGCCCGTGCGGAACTTCGTATTGATATCACCAAAGGCGTCGTCGAACCCATTCCCGTCGCGGTGACTGATATGGTTGGGCCCTCAGGTGAGGTGTCACAATACGGAACCGATATATCGCGTGTGATTGCCGGCGATCTCGAACGCTCTGGGTTGTTTAAACCGATTGATCAGAAAGCATTCATCCAAAAGGCCGGTGACATCAAAACTTTGCCGCGCTTTGGCGATTGGCGGGTGATCAATGCCCAGGCCTTGATGCAGGGCCGCGCGCATTTGGTCACCGATGGCCGGTTGCGGGTTGAGTTCCGGCTGTGGGACGTGTTTGCCGAGCAGCAAATGGTTGGCCTTGCTTACTACACAATTCCCGACAATTGGCGCCGTGTTGCGCATATCATTGCCGATGCCATTTATAAGCGGTTGACCGGCGAAAGCGGGTATTTCGATACGCGCGTTGTTTATATATCCGAAACCGGACCCGCGAACCGGCGGATCAAGCGTTTGGCGATCATGGATCAGGATGGCGCCAATCATCGGTTTTTGACCGATGGCAGCGCATTGGTTCTGACACCCCGGTTCTCGCCGACCCTGCAAGAGATCACTTATCTTTCTTATTACGGCAATTTACCTCGGGTCTACATTTTCAACATCGATACCGGGCGCCAGGAAATATTGGGGGATTTCCCTGGGATGACCTTCGCGCCACGGTTCTCGCCGGATGGTCGCCAGGTAATTATGAGTATGGCCAAGGACGGCAATACCGAAATCTACGCTATGGATTTGCAGACCCGCGCCGCCACGAAATTAACCCGGCACTCTGGCATCGATACATCGCCCAGTTATTCACCTGATTCAAAACGCATTGTATTTAATTCCGACCGCGGTGGGGCTCAACAACTATATGTGATGAACGCGGACGGCTCGAAAGTTCATCGGATCAGTTATGGGAAGGGGCGTTATGCTACGCCCGTATGGTCACCGCGCGGTGACTTGATTGCCTTTACCAAGGTTCTCAGTGGAACATTTTATATTGGGGTCATGCGACCGGACGGATCGGGCGAGCGGCTTTTAGCCAAGGGTTTTTTGGTCGAAGCGCCGACATGGTCGCCAAATGGCCGTGTCCTAATGTTTTTTCGCCAAGATCGGACCACCAAGGATGGTAAAGGAGGCCGTTCGCGGCTCTGGACGATTGATCTGACGGGGCATAATGAACGCGAGATACTGACCCCACTCAATGCCTCTGATCCGGCGTGGTCCCCGCTGATTCCATAACTCTTGGTGGTCTTGCTTCTGTAACGCCGGTGTCATAATCTTTGTGAATCAAGGGCTTTTTATGAAAAAACGCTTGGAATCCGCCAGATAGCCATATAATAGAGCTAGTTCCGTATCCTAGGGCGGATACCTCGTATATTGCCGCTGGCGACAGCGATGATGGACACCGTAAAAATCCCGACAAAGGGGAGACGTAAATGCGTATCAAAATTCTTAGCATCTTAGCCGCCGTGGCGCTCGTCAGCGCTTGCGAAACCGCATCAGAAGGTAGCGGTAAAGGGTCAGGCAGCGGCGTCGCCAATGCCAAGCCCGTTGAAACCTATTCACCGCCCCTTGGCGGCGGAAAGATGTCCGTGCGCGCCGGATCGCAGGAAGACCTGGTGGTCAACGTCGGTGATCGCGTGTTCTTCGGTTACGACAAGTTCAGCCTAGATGGCGCTGCGCGGAAAACTTTGGACAAGCAGGCAGCTTGGTTCAAATCCAATCCGTCCGTGACTGGCACGATTGAAGGCCATTGTGATGAGCGCGGCACGCGCGAATACAACCTTGCCCTTGGCGAACGCCGTGCCAATGCGGTCAAAGATTATCTGGCGGCCAAAGGTGTTAACCCGGCCCGCCTGAAGACGATCTCATACGGAAAAGAACGTCCGGTCGCCAACGGTTCCAACGATGTTGCATATCGTCAGAACCGCCGTGGTGTGACCAACGTTAGTGGCGCTGGCAGCTAACTATACGTTCTGAACGGATTTGGCGCTTGCCCGCAAGGCCCTTGGCCGGCGCGGGCAAGCGCCATATTTTTGCCTAAAATGAAGTGCATGTTGAGGCACGCGGTAAATTCGATATCCTTTCGGAGACCGCTAAATTTGGGGCCGGAAGCGAGACGATCATGAATGGATATCGAGTATCAGGTATTAGGCGGGCGTTGATCAATCGGTGCCAGCGCGCTGTCCTTGGGATCGCTTGTGCCGCCGCGCTCATCGTGCTGAGCGACGTGCCGGCCAATGCGCAAGATACTGGCCCCTTGATGGATAGGCTGGAACGCCTGGAAAGAGATATCCGGACCCTCAATATCCAACTCTCGCGTGGTGCCGATGCAGCTGGCGCGAAGACCCCGATTTCAGCGGCAACATCGACGACGGCACCGTCGAGCGCGGGCGTTGCCCGCATGATCGAGCGGCTGGATAACCTGGAAGAAGACTTGCGCAATGCCACGGGCGGTATTGAGCAGATTGGTCATCAAATTCATCAGATGTCCGAGCGTTTGGAAAAACTGGTCGGCGATGTTGATTTCCGCCTGAATACATTGGAAACGAAGGCCGGCATTTCAGGTGGTGGCACAGCAACCGCGCCGCCGCCCATTGCGGCTGCGCCAGTAACTGGCGCATCGGCACCCACCGGTATTCAAGCATCCGACTTGGCGACGCAAGAAAATCCGGCCGCGACCGCCGCTCAAGCTGTTAGCGCGAAACCGGGCAGCTTGGGCACTGTGTCAGCGAAAGCCGTCAAAGAGGTGCAGAGCGCGTCTCCCGTGCAACCTAGCCCCACCGCGTCGGCGACTGCGGCTGCTCAGCCGGTGGCGCCACCGCCGGCCGTGCCGGCCCCGGCATCGTTGCCGGCAGGCACCGTAAAAGAGCGCTACACATACGCTCTCAATCTGTTGCGCCAGACGAATTATGATCAAGCCGAAATTGCCCTGCAGGCATTCGTCAAAGCTCATGGCGACAGCGCGCTCGCCGGGCACGCCTTCTATTGGCTGGGTGAAACTTATTATGTGCGTGCCGATTACGAACAGGCAGCCCAGGTGTTTTTCGAAGGTTATCAAACCAAGCCTAAGAGTGCGAAAGCGCCGGATATGCTTTTGAAGTTGGGCATGGCCCTGTCACATTTGAAGAAGCCGAAAGAAGCCTGCGCGACTTTTGGAAAATTGGTCCAGGATTTTCCCCAGGCGACAACCCGCATCAACAGCGCCATTCAGCGTGAACGCAAGCGGGCCGGCTGCCGTTAAATGTCGGCTAAGGCCACGGAGCCGGTCTCGAAGGACGCCTTCGCCCTCTCGATGGCGGACTTCGGTCCGTTTGAAGACAACCCCCACATTGCCATTGCCGTATCGGGAGGACCCGACAGCATGGCTTTATGCCTGCTGGCTGACGTTTGGTGCCGGGAGCGCGGCGGGCACCTAACCGCCTTGAGCGTCGATCACGGTTTGCGCGATGGCGCCACCGCCGAGGCCGCTCAAGTCGCAGCTTGGTTATATGCGCGTGGCATTGCGCACCAAACTCTGACTTGGTGCGGGCCGAAGCCGAACTCTGGTGTGCAAGCGGTGGCCCGCCGGGCACGGTATCGCCTGCTTGATGAATGGTGCCGCGACCACTCAGTGTTTCATTTGCTTGTTGCCCATCATGGCGATGACCAGGCCGAAACATTTCTCATGCGGCTGAACAAGGGCAGTGGACCGGATGGGTTATCGGGCATGAGCGCAGTCCGTGAACTCAAGCATTGCCGCTTACTCAGGCCTGCTCTTGGGTTTCGCCGGGCGGCGTTGAAGGCGACGCTGATGAGCGCCGGCCAGGCATGGTTGGACGACCCCAGCAATGACGACGAGCGTTTTGCCCGCACCCAAATTCGGCGCAAGCTGATGGACGATAATTGGTCGGTGGGCGGTTTGACGCGTTCAGCGGCGCGTTATGGTGCAGTCCGTATCGTCATGGAGAAAATTGCCAATCAATTTTTGGCGCGCCATAGCTGCCTGAACGGGTTCGGATACGCGACTTTGGAAGTTGCCGGACTGGTGGCTGAGGACCTGGACATTGGACTGCGGGCCCTGGGCCGGCTGTGCATGACCGTCGGCGGCACCCCGTATCCGCCAAAGCGGGATCCGCTGGAAAGGCTATACACCGCGCTCATCGCCGAGACTGACGTGACACGGACCTTAGGCCGATGCGGCGTGTACAAGGTGGGCGGTACAATCATGATTTGCCGCGAAGCCCGCAACCTACCATTGCCTGTGAAATTAGGCGCCGGCATGGACTTGCTTTGGGATGCACGATTTTCGGTGCGGACGGGATCCCAGACGCCTTACCGTGACGGCCCGGTTCGTCTCGTGCCGTTCGGGAAGTTGAACGCTATACCGGAAAGCCTGAAACAGGGCGTGCCGCAACCGGCCCGAGCCGCTATGCCGGCGCTTGCCGATAATGGCGGAATTTTTGCGGTGCCGCTGGGCATAGGCGATCAACAAATGCCGGAAACTTGCGCCTTTCAAGGCAGCTCTGTGGTTTTTCAGCCCCGCCAACCGCTTTCGCTCGCGGCGTTTTGTATTGCGGATTGGCAATGACAGGCTATCTCTATAGGGTGACGTCCGCGTTGCGGGTGATTTGATTGCTGTGCGCCATATAATATTATGAATTGGGCGGTCGGAAACTTGGCCGTAATCGAAAGGACTGAACTTTGAATTTCAGCCGAAATTTAGCCCTCTGGGTGATCATTGCGCTCTTGGTATTTGCGTTGTTCAACCTATTTCAAGGGGTCTCGCCGCGTGGCGCGCAAGGGTCAATGGCATTTTCCGATTTCCTGACCGCCGTTGAGCAAGGCGATGTCCGCGAGGTCGTTATACAAGGCCATGCCATTTCCGGCAGTTTCCGCGATGGCCGGTCCTTCCAGACTTATGCGCCCGATGATCCGAACCTCGTAAAGACATTGTCGAAACAGGGTGTACGTATCCGCGCACTGCCATCTGATGAAGATCAGCCGACACTGTTCAGTGTGTTGCTGTCGTGGTTCCCGATGCTGTTACTTATCGGCGTGTGGATTTTCTTCATGCGGCAGATGCAATCGGGCGGTGGCAAAGCTATGGGGTTTGGTAAATCCAAGGCTCGCCTGCTGACCGAAAAAACCGGACGTGTGACCTTTGAAGATGTTGCCGGCATTGATGAGGCAAAGCAGGAGCTTGAGGAAATTGTCGAGTTCCTCAAAGATCCGCAAAAATTCCAACGCCTCGGTGGCAAAATCCCCAAGGGGTGTCTCTTAGTCGGCCCGCCGGGTACCGGTAAGACCTTACTGGCGCGCGCCATTGCCGGTGAAGCCAATGTGCCGTTCTTTACAATTTCCGGTTCCGATTTTGTTGAAATGTTTGTCGGTGTCGGCGCGTCGCGTGTCCGCGATATGTTTGAGCAGGGCAAAAAGAATGCGCCGTGCATTATTTTCATTGATGAAATTGACGCCGTCGGGCGTCATCGCGGTGCCGGATTGGGCGGCGGCAATGATGAGCGTGAGCAGACATTGAACCAGTTACTGGTGGAAATGGACGGGTTTGAATCGAACGAAGGCGTGATTTTGATCGCTGCAACCAACCGGCCCGACGTTCTTGACCCGGCGCTGTTGCGCCCGGGTCGCTTTGACCGCCAGGTAACGGTCCCGAACCCCGATATCTTGGGTCGTGAAAAAATCCTCAAGGTCCATATGCGCAAAGTGCCGTTGGCGCCTGACGTGGACGCCCGAGTGATCGCCCGCGGCACGCCCGGATTTTCTGGCGCCGATCTGGCCAATCTGGTGAACGAGGCCGCCCTGCTTGCGGCCCGCACCGGCAGGCGCGTCGTCACCATGGCCGAGTTCGAAGACGCCAAGGACAAGGTGTTGATGGGTGCCGAGCGACGCTCCATGGTGATGACCCAAGAAGAGAAAGAGCTCACGGCTTATCACGAAGCGGGCCATGCCCTAGTAAGCCTGCGCATGCCGAAAACCGATCCTTTACACAAGGTGACGATTATTCCGCGTGGTCGGGCCTTGGGCGTCACGATGAGTCTGCCAGAACGCGATCAGCTCTCACAATCCGAAATGCAACTCAAATCACGCCTCGCCATGATGTATGGCGGGCGTATCGCCGAGGAACTGGTGTTTGGAAAAGACAACATTACCACCGGCGCCGGTAACGATATTCAGCAGGCGACAAGTATCGCCAGACGCATGGTTACGGAATTCGGGTTTTCCGATAAACTTGGGCCGTTGCGTTATTCCGACAACGAAGAAGAAGTGTTTCTCGGTCATTCGGTGGCCCGTCAAAAAAATATATCTGACGCCACTGCGGCAATCATCGATCAAGAAGTCCGTGATTTGATTGAGGTTGCGGAACAGAAAGCCCGCAAAATTCTGACGGACGGCCGTGATGAATTAGAATTGATCGCCCAAGGCTTACTGGAATACGAGACACTTTCCGGTGCCGATGTTGATGCGTTGCTGCGCGGTGAGGAAATCGTTCGAAAGGATGATGATTACATTCCACCGGAAGGTGGCAGTAAATCGTCGGTGCCGACCAGCGGTCCGGCGAAAACGGACAAGGGCGTCACCGATGTCGGCGGTGCCGAGCCACAGACGGAATCCTAGATCCGGCAACACAGCCCCCGGGACGCGGGCCTGAATGACCAAACCTGCGCACGAGCAAACCGCCAACAAGTCCGGCCACTTCGCCGGCCTTGATCTTGATCGACCCATTATTATGGGGATCGTCAACGTTACACCGGACAGTTTTTCTGATGGCGGCGAAGCTTTTCGGGTGAATGACGCGGTTGGGCGCGGACGTGCCATGCGCGCGGTCGGGGCTGACATTCTTGATATTGGTGGTGAATCAACCCGGCCCGGCGCGGAGCCCGTGCCTGTCGCCGAAGAAATTCGGCGCGTTGTGCCGGTAATTGAGGCGCTGGCCGATGGTGGCGCGTTGGTTTCAATCGACAGCCGCCGTGCCGCCGTCATGACGGCGGCCCTGACCGCCGGCGCCCGGATCGTCAACGACGTGACCGCGCTCAGTGGTGATCCGACGTCTCTTGGTGTTGTCGCCGATAGTGGCGCATCGGTGGTGCTCATGCACATGCAGGGCGTGCCACAGACCATGCAAAAGAACCCGACCTACGATGTGCCATCCCGAGATATTCGGAGATACCTAGCCGGGCGCATCGCCGTCTGTGAAGCAGCAGGGATTGCGCGTGAAAAAATAGCGATCGATCCCGGCGTCGGTTTTGGCAAGAACCTGGATCACAATCTTGAACTGTTAGCCCATCTCGATGTGCTGCATGATCTTGGCTGTCCCATTGTTCTCGGTGCGTCGCGCAAAAGATTTATTGGCCGTTTGTCGGGCGCCGATGATCCCCAAGATCGTGTCGCCGGTTCCATAGCCACAGCTTTGGCGGCACGGGCGCTTGGCGTCCAGATTTTTCGGGTTCACGATGTTGGCGAAACAAAGCAGGCCTTCGACGTATGGGAGGCCATTCAGAGGGGGGCGATTGATGTGCTTGACCAATCAGAACGCGGTCAGGACCGGCGGCAACGTAATGTAACAATTCGTGAACCCACACCTTAACCGAATTGCAATAAAAGACCGGATACCTTAGCCATTCGGCGAACCCTTTCGGGAAGTGAGCGCTTATGACGCGAAAGTTTTTCGGCACCGACGGTATCCGCGGGACAGCCAACATCGAGCCCATGACGGCGGACACGGCGCTTCGCGTCGGCATGGCTGCGGGCGCACACTTCATCAAAGGTGAGCATCGCCATCGGGTCGTGATCGGCAAGGATACGCGGCTGTCTGGATATATGCTCGAGCCGGCGTTGACCGCCGGGCTTGTTTCCGTCGGCATGGATGTCGTGCTGGTCGGTCCGATGCCAACGCCGGCCATCGCCATGCTGACGCGCTCACTGCGGGCGGACTTAGGCGTCATGCTGTCGGCCTCGCACAACCCCTATCACGACAACGGGCTCAAGTTGTTCGGGCCGGACGGCTACAAGCTTTCCAATGATGTCGAGGCCGCCATTGAGGCGCGCTTGGCGGGTAGTTTGGAAAACCTGCGCGCGGCACCGGATAAGCTTGGCCGGGCACGGCGCCTGGATGATGTCATTGGGCGTTATACAGAATTTGTAAAACAAACCTTTCCTCGCGGGTTGCGCTTGGATGGTTTGAAGATTGTCGTCGATTGCGCCAATGGCGCGGCTTACAAGGTTGCGCCGGAAGTCTTGTGGGAACTTGGCGCCGATGTGATTCCGGTGGGCGTTGATCCGGATGGCTTCAACATCAACCGGGGCTGCGGGTCCACCGATACGGAATATATGCGAGCGCAAACTTTGGCGCATGGCGCCGATATCGGCTTGGCGTTGGACGGTGATGCCGACCGAATATTGGCCTGTGACGAGCATGGCGTGCTTGTCGATGGCGACCAGATCATGGCGCTGATCGCCAGCCATTGGGCGGAGGTGGGCTATCTGCGCGGCAATGGTGTCGTGGCCACGGTGATGTCTAACTTAGGCTTTGAGAAATATCTCAACGGCAAGGGATTGGAATTGTTGCGTACGAACGTCGGCGATCGCTACGTCGTCGAACAGATGCGTGCCGGCGACTACAACCTGGGTGGTGAACAATCGGGGCACATAATCCTCGGCGATTATGCGACTACTGGCGATGGATTGATCGCAGCACTTCAGGTATTTGCCGTGCTTGTCACCACCGGCAAACGGGCCAGCGAAGTCTGCCGGCAATTCACACCGTTCCCGCAGCAATTGACAAATGTCCGCATCAACGGTGGTGCGCCGCTTGAGAATGACCGGGTCAAGGCTGCGATTGCCGAGGGCGAGGCACGCCTCGACGGCACCGGACGTCTGCTGATCCGCCCGTCCGGCACCGAGCAATTGATCCGGGTGATGGCTGAGGGCGAGGATGAGGCGCTGATTGCTAGTGTCGTTGGCGATATCGCCGGCGCGATTGAACAAGCGACCGGAACGGTCTCCTAAGTTCATGCAAGGCCGGGTGCTGATTATCGCCGGTTCCGATTCCGGTGGCGGCGCCGGAATCCAAGCAGATATTAAAACAGTTACGGCGCTCGGGGGATATGCGGCGACTGCGCTGACCGCTTTGACCGCCCAAAACACCACTGGCGTTCACGGTATCCATGATGTGCCAGCGGAATTTGTTGCTCGCCAGATCGAATGTGTGCTGGCGGATATCGGCGCCGATTGCATCAAGATCGGAATGCTCCACAGTCCCGACGTGATCAATGCGGTCAATGATGCGTTGGGTGATCTGGCTGGCGATATTCCCATTGTACTGGACCCGGTCATGACGGCTAAAGGCGGGGCGGCACTTTTGCAAGATACGGCGGCGGCATGCCTTATGGATCGCCTTGTGCCAATGGCGAGCTTGCTGACGCCGAACACGCCGGAGGCGGAGATCTTAAGCGGCCTCGCTATTGAGGGGCTTGAAGACACAAAGGCCGCCGGCCATGCATTATTGGCGTTAGGTGCGAAGAACGTTTTGATGAAAGGCGCTCACGTGCCGGGCGCTGAGATCACGGATATTTTGATCACCGGCGCAGGGGAGATCATTGAACTTGGTGCGCCACGTATTGATACCAAGCACACACACGGTACTGGATGCACATTGGCGTCCGCCGTCGCTGCCGGATTGGCACAAGGCCTGGAATTGGAGGCCGCTGTTCGCCGGGCGCATGGCTATGTTCAAGAAGCGATCAGAACGGCGCCCGGGTTTGGCGCCGGCCATGGGCCGCTCAATCATGCACACACTTTCGAAAGCTGAATAATTACATTACTGCGGCAGCGGCGCCGGGCGGGGATCGGAGGATTTCAGTCAGTGTCGCCAAGGCATGCTCAACGTCTTTGATGTTTAAATTTCCGCCGACGGAAATGCGGACCGCATGCGGTGCCGCATCGCGCCCGGCGGTGAATGTCTCGCCGGTCAAAACCCGCACACCACGGGCCTCGGCTTCGGCACGAAATTCTGCGGCGCGCCACGGGGCAGGTAATTCCAACCAGATGAACGATACCGAAGGGTCGGAATGTATATTGAATCCGGCAAAATATGTACGTGCCAACTCAACGCGTTTGCGGATGGTCTTGCGAATGGTTTCGGTCAAATGCTTGGCGGTTCCATCGGTGATCCAGCGGGACGCAACCTCCGCCATGAGTGGTGCCGTCATCCAACTGGTCATGCGGACCATGGCGCGGACGCGATCCACCTGATTCTCCGGGCAATGAGCAAAGGCGACCCGAAGCCCGCCAGCCATGCATTTCGCCGGCCCGGAAAGAAAAAACGTGCGTTCCGGGGCGAAGGTCGCCAGTGGTGGCGGGTGATCTGGTCCGACCGCCGACCAGACGTTATCCTCGATGATCGTCAGACCATGACGCCGTGCCACTTCTGCGATGGCCACGCGGCGTGGTACGGACATTGTCGCTGTCGTAGGGTTGTGGACGCTGGGTTGGCAATAGAGCAACCTCGCCGATGAGCGCCGGCAGACCTCATCGAGCGATGAGGGCAACATACCTTCTGCGTCCAGCGCAACTGTTTCAGTGCGGTGTCCTAAATGCTGAGCGACACGGATGACGCCGGGATATGTCAGAGCCTCAAGGATCAATCCGTCACCTGGCCGCGCCATTGCCATCATCGTGACCATGGTGCCATGCTGGACGCCGCTGGTGATGGCGATGTTGCCGGCCGTCGTCGGGACGCCAAGCTCGGTCATCCAGGCTGCGCCGGCTTCAAAGTGCCGGGTCATGCTGGTGTTCATTTGATAATTGGCGAGCGGTGATAAATCCGATTGTTGGGCGATTTCTGCCAGCGTCATCGATAAAGCAATACCCGCTTCCTGCACCGGCATCGTCGCGTGGGTCATGTCCACAATGCCCGGTAGGGCGGGCTCAAACTCAATAATTCCGTCTTTCTCGGCGCGGCGCTTCATATCCATGACGTAGGTGCCGCGTCCAACCTCGCCGCCGACCAGGCCGCGCCGTTCGGCTTCGCGGTAAGCCCGCGTAATGGTACCAAGCGTCACCCCCAGATCATAGGCAAGGTTGCGTTGCGGGGGCAATTTTGCGCCCGCCGGCAGTGATCCATCGGCGACCGCCGTGCCGATGGCATCAGCGATGGCGAGATATTTCGGGCCGCGGGTTCCGGCCAATTCAGGCATCCAAATTGTCATGGTAACAATGAATACATTGAGTTCGAGATATTGTCAATTGTATCTATAAATGTGATGCAAACTTGAACTAGGATGAAGACAATGTACGGCTATTACACCCATACAATCAACCGACACCGGCGGGAGATCGAGCAGGCCATTGCCGAAATCGGCGCAGGAATGGGGCGCCGATTTACATCGGATGCATTGCAAATTTGGGCCTTGCTGTGCCTATGGCAGCGCCGCGACGTTGCCCGCCGCCAATTGGCGACCATGCCAGCACATAATTTAGCCGATATGGGAATTCTCCAGGCCGATGCGAACGCCGAGGCGGCAAAAGGTTTCTGGCGCGCATGAATACGGCCGGTGACGTTATCGGAGGAACGATTGGTGCTGCCTTGGTCCCATCCCTGGCAAAACGACCGCAGGTGGCTACAATGATTTTGGTCTCAACGGTTTCATGCCCGTGAGCTCGGATCAGAACAATCGTTCCTCCGATTTTCCGACCCAAATGTGCAAGCGAAGAGAATGAATGAACGCCATGACAGGCAAGCTCATATGACCGCCGGCCCGGCAGGGTTACTGCGATCGCTCGATGATAGGGTCGAAGGCATCCTTGATGCCTGCACGGCGTGTGGCAAATGTGTCGACGTGTGCCCGACACCGGCCATCACCGGCATCGATCAGCTTGACACGAAAGCCATCGCCGCAGGCGTGCTAGACATTTTGAGGGACGGCGAAGGTCCTGAATTTTCGCACGCCTGGGCATCGAAATGCTGTGGCAGCGGGCATTGCCTGACGGTCTGCCCTGAAGGCATCAACCCGCGTTTCATGCTGACCATGGCGCGACGTACACTTGCCCAAATGGCGCCCGAGGATGAGCGCAAAGAAACCGGCAAGGCGGCATTTAAAACAATGAGCCGCGCAGTTCGCGTGATCTCGCGTCTGCAGTTACCGCCGGATTTGATGGCGCGGCTTAGCCCGTCATCACATCCCGCGCGAGAGACACCGCCCGACGTGATTTTTTATACCGGCTGCAACATGCTGAAGACACCGCACATCGGTCTGCTCTGCCTTGATGTGCTTGATCGGCTGGACGCCAGTTATGAAGTCCACGGTGGGCCGGCGAACTGTTGCGGCATCCTGCAATTGCGGCCCGGCGACACGGACAACGCAACCCGCCAAGCCGGTAAAACCTTGGAACGTTTCGCCAAAGTCGGCGCTCAAGATGTTCTGTCGTGGTGTCCGACCTGCCAAATGCAATTTAGCGAGACGCTGACTTCCAAGGATGCGGACGCTGAGGGCCGCGGGCTTGATATCACGATGTTTCCGGTTTATCTGGCGAAGCGGCTGGACGACTTGCGCCCATTGATGACCACCCGTGTTGAAAAACGTGTCGCCCTGCACGAATATCCGGGCTCGCCCGGCGTCACTGAGAGCGTCCTCGAAATACTATCTGCCATTCCAGGACTTGAAATCATCGAACTTGAGATGCCGAAAGTCGGCTATCAGATCACGTCGTTGGTGGCGGCCCCCGATTTCATGAAAAAGCATATTGCCGGTACGTTAAAGCGCGCCGAGGAATTGGATGTCACGACATTGGCCGGCGTCTATCACGCCGATCACCGTGAACTGACGTCGCATCAGAACCAATGGCCCTTTGAGATCGTCAACTACATGGAACTGATCGGTGAGAGTTTGGGGCTGTCGCGCCCGGATATTTTCAAGCGTATGAAACTGATGCAGGACGCCGACGCCATCATAAGTGATGCGCGCGAACTGATTGAAGCCTACAAACTCGACCCGGAAGAAGTGCGCGACGTTGTCATCAACGATTTGCTGGGCGATCAACACTTGCCCATCGATCGTGCCTTGCATCCAGCTTTAGACGGCGATTAATCATGGCTGGAAATGGAGCCATTGCAGCGGTGCCGTCACCACCAATATTTTTAGCCGCCTTGGCGGCGGGGCTTTTCAGCGCCGTCATATGGGGCGCGACGCCGGCGGCGACGGCATTTGCCGTCTTGGGGATGGAGCCCCTGACCGCCGGCCTGTTGCGGACAGTCCTGGCCATGCCCATTGTTTTGATCATTGCGATCATGGCGAAATTGCCGTTGCCGGGTACGCGCCGTGAATGGGCATTGTTGTTGATTTCCAGCCTTTGCGGTTTTCTGGGGTTCACGTTGATATTCACTATCGGCATCGCCCAAACATCGACAAGTCACGCAGGCTTGATCCTTGCCGGTGTCCCGCTGTTGACTGGATTGGCGGGGGCATTGGCGGCGCGTGCCATGCCGAGCCGATTGTGGTTCGCCGGCGCAGCCATCGCCATAACCGGGGAAGTCATTTTGATCACGTCGCGCGGAGGCGCTGTGGGCGAGGCGACACTCAGTGGTGATTTGCTCTGCGTGATGTCAACGTTGTGCGCGGCCATTGGTTATGTTGCCGGCAGCCGGGTCAGTGAGCGGATTGGCACCTGGGCGACTACGGCTTGGGGCATCACATTGGCGGCGACCATTCAAATACCCATACTTTGGTTTACAACCACAGAGATGAATTGGGCGGCGGTTCCGGCGGCGGCTTGGGGCGGTGTCGCCTACCTCGTCGTCATGTCCGCCGTCGTTGCTTATGCAGCGTGGTATTGGTCACTATCCACCGGCGGTGTGGTACGGGTTTCGCCGGTACAATATGCACAGCCGTTGGTTAGCTTAATCTTGGCGGTCGTACTATTTTCCGAGCCGATGACCATGCCACTCATCGTCGCCGCGGTTTTGATCCTCGGCGGCATTGCGCTGGCCCGGCGCGGTTGAGAAACAGAAGGAGTTTAAATTGCCAACAGCAACCCGATCTGAATTGAAAGCCGCCGCTGAAAACGTCTATGCGCACATGGTGCCGACGCCGGCGCACCATTGGCCGTTGTTGACTAAGCGCACCGGCGCCGAGGTTTGGGTCAAGCATGAGAACCATACGCCCATCGGCGCCTTCAAAGTACGCGGGGGATTGAATTTCATGACCCGGCTGAAACACGACCAGCCCGATTGCATAGGTGTGATCACCGCGACTCGGGGCAATCATGGCCAAAGCGTCGCGCTGGCGGCGTCAAAAGTTGGGCTAAGCGCTACCGTGTTGGTGCCGCACGGCAACAACCCGGAAAAGAATGATGCCATGGAGGCCTATGGCGGTGAATTGATTGTCCATGGTGAGGATTTTCAAGAAGCCCGGGAATACGCTGGCGAACTGGCTGGCGACAAAGGGTTACACATGATCCCACCGTTCCATCCCTGGTTGATTGAAGGCGTCGGCAGCTATTCCGTTGAGTTTCTACAAGCTCAACCGGACCTCGATACGGTTTACGTACCCATTGGCATGGGGTCCGGTATTTGCGGCATGATCTCAGCCCGCGACGCTTTGGGCGCCACCACGGAAATCGTCGGAGTCGTCGCGGAAAACGCGCCGAGCTATGCGTTGTCATTTGCCGCCGGTGAATGCGTACCGACCAACAGTGCGGATACCATGGCCGACGGTCTTGCCTGTCGGGTGCCCGATCCGGACGCGTTGGATATCATCATGGCCGGTGCCGCGCGGATCGTTAGCGTTAGTGAAGCTGAAATGCTGGCCGCCATGGGATATTATTTCACTGACACGCATAACATCGCTGAAGGCGCCGGCGCGGCGCCCTTGGCGGCGCTGATGAAGGAGCGCGGCGCCATGGCCGGCAAACGTGTGGGACTGATATTGAGTGGCGGCAACGCGGACCGGGAACTATTTCGTCAGGCCCTGTTGAGTGCTGATGAAACAGCAAATTAAAATGTCATATTTTCGAGCGGAATTATTTTAATCGGATAGATCGGGATAAACACGATGACCGAAGAAGTATTCAGAAATGATGCCTATGTGAAATCATGCGAGGCGACGGTGGTCTCAATCGATGATGCGGGGATCGAATTGGACCGCACGGTGTTTTATTTCAACTCCGGCGGTCAGCCCGGAGACATCGGGACGTTGAGCACGGCGGACGGGCGGGTCGTTGAAATCACCGACGCGCGCATGGACCGCGACAGCGGGCGGCACTTGCATATTCCTCAAGATGGAGCGCCGGTCTTGGCCGTTGGCGATGCGGTGACGGCTGTCATTGATTGGGACCGCCGCCACCGATTGATGCGCATGCATTCGGCGCTTCATCTTTTGTGCGCCGTGGTCGATGGCGGCGTCACCGGCGGGCAGATTGGTGCTGACAAAAGCCGGCTGGATTTTGACCTGCCGGATACAGCCCTGGACAAAGAACACATCCATGCCGAACTCAACCGGCTGGTCGAAGAAGATCATCCCATGGGCGCGCGTTGGATCACCGATGATGAGATGGCGGCAAACGCCGATTTGGTGCGGACCATGTCCGTGAAACCGCCGAGTGGGCTGGGCCGGGTGCGTCTGATGGAAATCGATGGCGTTGATTTGCAACCCTGCGGCGGCACCCATGTTGCGCGGACGGGCGAGATTGGGCCGCTTCGGGTTGGCAAGATCGAAAACAAAGGTAAGCACAATCGGCGTATCAACGTGCATTTGGAGGACTGATGCAAGAAGGCGTGCTCATTCATCCGGCCGGCCCTGACAACGCCCGCCAAATCGCCGAACTTTACCAGATGGCGGCGGGCGGAGTGGCGGACTACCTGTGGTTCGGTATGGCGGAACGGGGCGAGTCCATACTGGATGTCGGCGAGCGTAGGTTCGTCCGGGCAGGGGAGGATTTTTCCTTCCAGAATTGCACCTTGGCGGCGCGTGACGGCAAGGTTCTGGGCATGATCCATGCTTTTCCCATGCGTGAGTTGACCAACCCCGAGCCGGGTTTTGATCCAGTGCTGAGACCTTATGCCGAATTGGAACGTGCGCCGAGCCTCTATATTGCCGGAATTGCGTGTTATCCGGAATATCGCGGCCAGGGTATTGGCTCGTTGCTGATCCAAAGTTTTGGCGTCTATTACATGAATGACAACATGGCGGAATATTCCCTCATCGCTTTTGAGGAAAATGATGCGTCCGTCCGCTTGTACCAAAGGCTTGGATTTGAGATTGTCGCGAGACGGCCAATCGTGCCGCACGACCTCATTCAATATAAGGGCGACGCGCTGTTGATGGCGCGCGACGTCTTTCCCGCCAAGGAGATAACATGACAACCAACGCATACAACATTGCCGTAATTCCTGGAGACGGAATTGGCAAAGAAGTGGTTCCGGAAGCCGTAAGAGTGCTTGAGGCCGTGGCTGGCAAGTACGACTTGGGCTTTAAATTCGATGAAAAGGATTGGAATTGCGAGCGTTTTCACAAACAAGGCCAGATGATGCCCGATGATGCGCTGGAATCAATCAAGGATCACGATTCGATCCTTTTGGGTGCCGTCGGTTATCCCGGCGTGCCCGATCATGTGTCGCTTTGGGGATTGCTGATCCCGATCCGGCGTGAGTTCCATCAATACGTGGCCTTACGGCCTGTGCGCCTGTTCGAAGGCATGCCGTGTCCCTTGGCGGGGCGCGAGCCGGGCGATATTGATTTCTTGATCGTGCGCGAAAACAACGAAGGCGAATATTCGGAAATCGGCGGCCGGCTTTATCAAGGCACGGAATACGAATTTGCCACGCAGCAAAGCGTTTTCACCCGTGTCGGCACCGACCGGATCATGCGCTACGCCTTTGAGTTGGCACAGACTCGCAAACGCAAGCATTTGACGTCGGCGACAAAATCCAACGGCATCATTCATTCCATGCCCTATTGGGATGAACGTTTAGAAGTGGTGTCCGCTGACTTCCCCGATATTGAGACGTCCAAATACCACATCGATATCCTGACCGCGCATTTCGTCCGCAATCCCGATTGGTTTGATGTTGTGGTTGGCTCAAACCTGTTTGGCGATATTTTGTCCGATCTCGGCCCGGCGGTTACCGGCACCATCGGCATTGCGCCCGGCGCCAACATCAATCCGGAAGGCGATTTCCCTTCCATGTTTGAGCCGGTGCACGGCTCGGCCCCCGACATCGCCGGCCAAGGTATCGCCAACCCGATCGGCGAAATCTGGTCGGCGGCGATGATGCTCGATCATTTGGGCCAACCGGAGGCGGCCGCCAATATCGTCTCGGCCATCGAGACCGTCATTCGCGATTCAGACGTCAAAACACCCGACATGGGCGGCAACGCCAACACGCAGGAACTGGGTCAGGCCGTCGTCGACGCGCTGTAGGGAATCATTGAGAGGTAAGCATGCAGATACCCATCTATCAGATCGACGCTTTCACCGATAAAGCTTTCGGGGGTAATCCGGCGGCCGTCTGTCCGCTGGATGCGTGGTTGGCGGACGAGACCATGCAGGCGATTGCCTTCGAGAATAATTTGTCGGAAACGGCGTTTTATGTCGCCAACGATACCGGCGGGTACGATCTGCGTTGGTTCACGCCCGCCGCCGAGGTTGATCTGTGTGGTCACGCAACTTTGGCGACGGGGTCATTGATACTTGAAAAACTGACCCCCGATGCTGAAGGCGTTAAG
>JABJBP010000010.1 GCA_018665815.1 Rhodospirillaceae bacterium | reverse complement strand
TTCGTCAGTATTTTTGGAAATAAACTGGCGCGGGTTCTGTTGGGTATTCCGTTGCACGAATTCACGACATCGTTCCGCGCCTTCGATGTTGAAATGCTGCGGCGGTATCGATGCAGCAAACTGCGCTCAAACGGGTATTCGTTTTTTACCGAAACCATTTTCCGTCTGGAGAGCGCGGGATTTCGCTTGGCAGAGGTACCGATCCATTTCAAGGACCGCCACGAAGGTGTCTCGAAACTTCCGAAAGCTGAAGTTTTCCGGGGTGTGGCGAAGTTGTTCCGACTGGCGATTTCACGGGCCACGGGTCGGAACGTTTTCCATGCGGCGCCCGAAGTCGATGACAATTGTGTCCACTGCGAATCGCCTTACCTGATCGAGGTCTATCCAAAATCAGATGAGGAGAAAGATGCAGTTGATTTGCCTTACAGCTGTTCAAGCGTTCGCAGGCGTGTAAATCCGCGTGTTGTGCAATGCCTTCAATGCGGCTTGATCCATATCCCGGGCAAAGAGGTCCCGGTGGATATTGAGGCCCAATACGGAGATGTCGAAGACACCAATTATTTGGCCGATCTTGTGGCGCGGCGCGCGGGGTTTCGCGAGACCTTCCGCAGGATCCATCAACACTTGGGCGCGCGCGGCCGATTATTGGAAATCGGTGCTTATTGCGGGCTGTTTATGGCCGAGGCGGAGGCCGGTGGTTGGCAATGCGAAGGCATCGAGCCGTCACGTTGGGCAGCAAACATGGCGAAAGAAAATGCCGCTGGCACCGTGTATCCCGGCACTCTTGCGGCCAACTACAAAAAATTGGAGTCCGGCTTTGATGCGGTCGTTGCCTGGGATGTGCTGGAACACGTCAAAAACCCCTACGAGATGCTTGAAAAATCCAAAGAGTTACTGCGGCCTGGCGGCGTATTCTGCTTTTCGACCCTGGATATCGAGAATTGGTTTCCCCGGTTGTTAGGCAAACGCTGGCCGTGGATCATGGATATGCATTTGCATTATTTCGGCCTGCCTCTATTGCGGCGCTGGCTCGACCAAGCGGGGTTTGATCTCATCGACGTGCGACCCTATCGGCATTATGCCTCGGCGCGGTATGCCTGGACGAAGGGGACCGATATCTTCCCGCCAGTCATCGCCCGCTTATTGTTGCCGATGGGTAAGATTATTCCCGCCGGTCTCGTCCTGCCGTTCAGTTTTGGTGACATCAAATTGTTCGTCGCCCGGCGGCGTACGGAGTGATCGGGCTTTGGCCTGTTGAATGCGACTGGCGTCAGCCAACCCGATCATACATATTCTCAACCAGATCGACGACCTTGCCCCGGTGATCCAGTTCAATGCCGAACCGCGTGTAATACTCATCGCGCGATAGGAATTCGTCACCGATTTTTTTCATATGTGCGACGAGCATGTCTTCCAATTCATCGCGGACCGTACCGAGGGTCGGATCGTCAATCAGGTTGGTCATTTGGTAGGGATCTTCGACGTTGTCGAACAAAATCCACGGTTGATCGATGGTCCGGACGTAGGTGTAGCGCGCGGTGATGACGCCCCGGTATTCAAATCGCATTCCTTTGTAGTCGGGGTGTTGGTCTTCGCCCCGGGCGTCGCCAATGGAAAACGGACAGGGGTTCATAATCAGCACGGATTCGGGCGGGTCGCTTCGCGACCCTGTTAAGAAAGGCGCGAGATCAACACCTTCAACCGTATCCGGCACAGACACACCAGCAAGCCCCAGTATAGTCGGCATCATATCAATCACATTGATCGGTGCCTCAATGGTGCCGCCTGCCGGCACGCTGCCGGGATAACGGACAATAAACGGCACATTGATGGCTTCGTTCCAGGGCCACTGTTTTTTGTAGACGCCTTGCGAACCATGCATGTCGCCGTGATCGGACGTAAAAACAATGATCGTATCCTCGGCGATGCCCAACGCATCAACGGTATCAAGCAGACGTTGGAACTGGTCATCAAGGAACGTCGTTTGTGCATAATAGCCCCACAGATCCTGGCTCGGAACATCAGGGCAATTGGGACGGCCTTCAATGGCGTCGGGATCATACATATCGAGGTATTTCTGCGGCACCAGCCGGTAGGGATGATGCGGCGGACCCCACGATAGGAACAAGCAATAAGGATCATCGGTGTCGCGGGATTTTAGATAATCAATGGCATGAGAAGTTTGTGCCTCGGCATCCCAGCCTTCCCAAATCTGAACGTTGCCGTCGTTGTCGGTGTAGTAGGACCGGTCGTAGTTGTGTTCGAAATTCGCCCCCATCCAATAGTCGAACCCCTGTCGCCGAGGTCCTGGCGGCACCGGGGCGGGGCGGTCGGCGCCGTCCAAATGCCATTTGCCGATGTAGGCCGTGTCGTAGCCTGCGTCATTGAAGCAATGCGCGATGCTGGTCTCGCTGGTTTTCAAGGGCACATCGTTGATCACTAATCCCGTTGATGTCGGTGTCCGTCCGGTGATTAACGAGCCCCGGTAGGGCGTGCAGACCGGCAACATGGAAATTGCATTCGTGTAGACCGTACCGCTTTTCGCAAAGGCATCGATATTCG
>JABJBP010000108.1 GCA_018665815.1 Rhodospirillaceae bacterium | reverse complement strand
GGCTTTCGGATGATCAACGCGCCGAGCAAAAACAACGGGTCTTGGATACTTCGCCCTACGCCGACGAGTTTTGGGTATTCGGTTTTGGCTCGCTCATGTGGAACCCCGGTGTCGAAACTGTCGCACAGCAAACGGCGACTGCGGACGCGTTTGAGCGTAAGTTTCACATTTGGTCCACAGTCGGGCGTGGGACCAAGGAAAATCCCGGTCTGGGATGCTGTCTGGAACACACCGGCGGCAGTTGCCGTGGCCTGGACGGTGCATTTTGATGCATCGCACGTAACTCCATATGCGTCATTTCGTCGAGATCAGATGGTTCGTTTTCAAAATCGGTCTGTGGCAAAGGAATAGCTCCAAAATTGTCAGATCAAGGTTCCCAATCGCAATGCCTGGAATAGTGTCACATTACGCGAAATCCATTTGTAAAGACATGCCCTCGAGTGAATTGTACAATGGCAATGCTGTGTTGATCCTGGCCTCGGGTGTTTGCCTCATGTGTATGCCTGGGACGTTTGACGGGGAGGCGGTTATATAATTGGCCCTGCCGGCATTGCCATGCCGTTTGGCTCCGGTAACAATACCGCCGTGTCATGCTGCCTGACTAACAATGTAGAATACGTGTTCGCGTAGGCGAACAGCGATCGCCGTCCAGATTAGGTCGGTACGGGTGCAGGCTTTCGTCGATGCAGGACTCGCAATCTCGGCATAATGCTCTAAAACAGTCTCCGCCCGCACGTCCGGGCCGGTGGGAAGCCCGAAAACTGGAGAATAAGAGATATGACTGAGACGCCCGATATCATCTATACCAAGGTTGACGAAGCCCCCGAACTGGCGAGCGCGTCATTTCTGCCGATCATTCGCGCCTTTGCGCAGCCGGCGGGGATTACCTTCGGGACAAAGGATATTTCGTTGGCCGGGCGTATCATCTCACAGTTTCCGGATCGCTTAACGGATGCCCAAAAACAGGCCGATGATTTAGCTGAATTGGGTGCCCTGGTGACGACGCTGGGCGCCAATGTGATCAAGCTGCCGAATATTTCGGCTTCGATTCCGCAATTGAAAGCCGTCATCGCCGAATTGCAATCTCAAGGCTACGATCTGCCCGATTACCCGGAAGCCCCCTCGAACGATGACGAGTGCGCCATTCAGGCGACTTATGACGGGGTCAAGGGCAGCGCCGTCAATCCGGTTTTGCGTGAAGGCAACTCCGATCGCCGGGCACCGTATGCGGTGAAGGAGTTTGCGAAAAAGAACCCGCATCGCATGGGGGCCTGGGACGCGGCGTCGAAAACCCACGTGTCATCCATGCCGGACGGCGATTTCTTCGCCAATGAAAAATCCGCGACCGTTTCCGACGCCCAGGCCGGCGACGCCCGGATTGAGTTTGTTGGCGGTGATGGGGCTGTCACCGTGCTGAAAGAAGCCGTCGCGCTGGACGCCGGCGCGGTGGTCGATGCGACAACTTTGAGTGTCGCCAAATTAAGCGCCTTTTACGAACAACAGATTGCCGAGGCGAAAGCCCAGGGCGTGTTGTTTTCGGTGCACCTGAAGGCGACGATGATGAAGGTTTCGGACCCGGTGATCTTCGGGCGCGCGGTCACGGCCTATTTCAAGGCCGTGTTCGATAAGCACGGAGACGCATTGGACAACCTGGGTGTCAACCCGAATAACGGTATGGGTGACGTAATCGCCAAAATCCAATCTTTGCCGACAGACCAGAAGGCCACCATTGAGGCCGATATCAAAGCCTGCATGGCCGATGGTCCGGACCTCTACATGGTCAACTCCGACAAGGGCCTGACGAACCTGCACGTGCCTAGCGACGTCATCATCGACGCGTCCATGCCCGTCGTCATCCGTTCCGGCGGTAAGGCCTGGGGCCCCGACGGTGCCGAGCACGACGTCAAATGCGTGATCCCCGACAACAGCTATGCCGGTGTTTATGCGGCGGCGATTGATTTCTGCAAAGAGAACGGGGCATTTGATCCAGCGAAAATGGGCAGCGTCTCAAACGTCGGGTTGATGGCGCAGAAGGCCGAGGAATATGGTTCCCACCCGCAAACCTTCGAGGCGCCCGGTGCCGGTACCATCCGCGTCATAGATGCGTCCGGTGGCACGCTCCATGAGCATGGCGTCGAGGCCGGCGATATTTGGCGGCTTTGTCAGGTCAAGGACGCGCCGATCCAAGACTGGGTGAAGCTGGGTGTTAAACGCGCCCGGGCAACCGGTGTGCCGGCGATCTTTTGGCTCAATGAAAACCGCGCCCACGACGCGCAGTTGATTACCAAGGTGAATACGTACCTCAACGACCACGACACCGACGGATTGGATATTCGTATCCTGGCGCCTGTCGAGGCGACCAAGTTGTCGTGTGAGCGGATGAAGGACGGCCTGGATACGGTATCTGTCACCGGCAACGTGCTGCGTGATTATCTGACCGATCTGTTTCCGATCCTGGAAGTCGGCACCAGCGCCAAGATGCTGTCCATCGTGCCGTTGATGAACGGCGGCGGATTGTTTGAGACCGGCGCCGGCGGCTCGGCGCCGAAGCACGTCCAGCAGTTGGTGGAAGAGGGGCATCTGCGGTGGGATTCGCTGGGTGAGTTCTGTGCACTGGGGGCGTCCCTTGAGCATCTCTCGGAAACCACCAATAACGCCAAGGCGGGTATTCTGGGCACGGCGCTGGATACGGCGACGGAAAAGCTGTTGGACAACAACAAATCGCCCAGTCGCAAGGTCAACGAACTGGATAACCGCGGCAGCCATTACTACCTCGCCACCTATTGGGCCGAAGCCTTGGCTGCGCAAGACGATGATGCGGATTTGAAAGCGCACTTCGGGCCCATTGCCGAAGCCCTGAAAGCCAATGAACAAATCATCACCGATGAACTCCTCAGAGCCCAGGGCGATGCCGTTGATCTGGGCGGTTATTATCATGCCGACCCGGCCAAGGTTACTGCCGCCATGCGGCCGAGTGTTACGTTGAACGAGATTTTAGGCTAAGCGTCATTTAAATTTCGGGGAAGAGTAATGTCGGAAGGCGTGCGCTGCGTCATTTTGCGGGGCGGTACCTCCAAGGGGGTATATCTCCGCGAAGCCGATCTGCCCGCTGACTTGGCCGCCCGCGACCAGCTGATTCTATCGATTTTCGGTTCCCCCGATAAGCGCCAGATCAACGGCCTCGGCGGCGCCGACCCTCTGACTAGCAAGGTTTGTGTCATCGGCCCGCCGCCTGAAAGCAACCCTCGCGCTCGAGACGCCGATCTCAGCTATACCTTCGGCCAGGTCGAAATCGACGAGCCGTCGGTGGATTATCGCTCCCTGTGCGGCAACCTGACGTCCGGTGTCGGCGCCTTCGCGATCTGGGAAAAAATGGTGGCCCCGGTTGAGCCGGTGACGACGGTCCGCATTTACAACACCAACCTGGACCGCATGCTGATTTGTGAAGTGCCGGTCAAGGACGGCCGGCCGGTGGAGGAGGGCGATTTCGCCATTCCCGGCGTGCCCGGTACAGGTGCCAAAATCCAAGTTGATTTTTCCGACACCGCTGATGCGTCGACCGGCGCCTTGCTTCCGACCGGCAACGCCATGGACACATTGCAGGTGCCGGGCCTCGGCAATATCGATGCGTCGATGGTCGATATCGGCAATGCCCATGTTTTTGTTCGCGCCGCTGACTTGGGCCGGACGGGCCGGGAGACAGCGGCGGACATTGATGCAGACGCCGAATTGAGCGCGACATTGGAGCGCATTCGTGCGCATGCCGGTGTCGTCATGGGGATGATCGATGACCCAGACACCGCGGCAACTACAAGTCCGGCGACTCCGTTCGTCGCGATGATTGCCCCGCCCGCTGACTATGAGAATGTCCTAGGTGCGCGTATCGTCAGCGCTGATGAAAGCGATTTTCTGTCGCGCCTGATGTTCATGCAGCAAATGCACAAAACCTACGCCGGGACGAGCACCGCCTGCACGGGTGTGGCGGCACGCATTCCAGGCACCATCGTCCATGAAGCCTGCCGGGCCGAAACGCGCGACGGCATGCTTGTCCGTATCGGGCACCCGGCCGGTGTCATTGAAACGGAAGCCCAGGTTGACCTGGTGGGGAACGACTACATGGTCAAGCGCGCGACACTCGGACGCACCGCCAGACGGATCTTAGAAGGCCGAGTTTACGCGCCTTAAGCGCCCGGCGATGCCGCACCAATTGGCGGTGCTATTTTTCTTTCTGAGCTTTCAACGCCTGCTGACGTTCTTTTTCCAAGCGCAGAATATTTTCGCAACCGTCAATAACCGCGTAGGGCCGGCGTTTGATCTTGCCGGTACCCATCCTGACCGCGCCCTTCGAAATATAAACTTTCTTGATATATTTCTTGCCCACCGCCTTGTTGAGCGGCTTCAGCATCTGGGCGTCTAAGCCCTTCAAGATAATTTTGCGTTTTCTGACCTTCACCGGGTTGCGCGACAATGAACTTAACACGGCGTCGCGGACACGCGGCATGCGTTTACAGATATCTTCGGTGCGTTCGCGTTTCGTAGCTTCCAGATAAAACGTCATCGGCACGACGGTGCCGCCGGCCGGCACCATCATCGGCCTCATGTGAATGTGGGTAGGGGGTTTCCACGCCAGCGGGTCCTTTTTCTTTGAACCAGCCGCAAACGTGTCTGGTGCGGTGCTCAACGCGAGTACGCAAATCCCCAATAGCGTAATGCCGACAAGTTTGAACCTATCGCTCATGATGACCATTCCGTTGTTATCTAGTGCGCTTCATCGAATGTGGAACGAACCCCAAACCGATACCTACCAATGCGCACCTTTCCTATAGGAAAATGTTATCTACATGACCAAAGAAATTGGATTAAAGCATTTAATATCAATAGTTTAATGAGGATATGTGGGAAAATTTTATTCCGTTCCTCTGGCGCAGGCAATACACGCCGGGACGGGCGGGTCGTGTTCAAGCCGTTTCGGCTCGATATCCTCGCCGCAAACCGCGCAATAACCGAACTCGCCTTCCTCGATCCGCTGCAAGGCGGCATCGATGCGTGTGATCTCAATGGCACGGCGGCGTTCGGCCTCAAGCGCCATGGACTGATTTTGAATGGCGTCCATGCGCGACAAGCGACCAACCATGGATTGGTCAAGTGCTACGGGTTTGCGTTCCAATTGTGTCAATTCGGAATCTTCGGCGACTTGTTCGCGCATCTGCAAAAGACGCTTCTTGAAAGCCTTGGTGGTGATCTTGGCCATAATGGCGTTTTTCCCGCGTTGATGAACCGGCATTCTTGCCAACCAAAATCGTGGCATGGACCGCTTCGGGCCGCAACCCTGCTTGATCGTGGGCAAGGGATCGCGTATCACCCGGCGACGTTTTCATCCTCAATCTGAGCCAAGGTTTGTCCGCCGCATGAACATTCACCAATCCTTCCTTGCCGACATCTGCACCGCCATCGAAAGCCTGGCGGATGGCGGATCATTACCGGGTGGCCTGGATCTTTCGCGCATTAGCGTTGAACCGCCACGTGAGACTGGACACGGCGATGTGGCGACCAATGCGGCGTTGGTGTTGGCGAAGGCCGCGAAGATGAAGCCGCGCGATATTGCCGATGCCCTGGCGCCTATGCTGGGCGCATTGGATGCGGTAGAGCGTGTTGAGGTTGCGGGGCCGGGGTTTATCAACCTCCATTTGACGGCGGCGTTTTGGCGGGGCCAGCTTGCTGAAATCTTGTTAGCCGGCACGGCATATGGCGCTTCAGACATGGGTGGTGGTGAAAAAGTCAACGTCGAGTACGTTTCCGCCAACCCGACGGGGCCCTTACACGTGGCCCATGCACGCGGCGCCGTGACCGGCGACGCACTTGCCAGTTTGTTAGCGAAGGCCGGCTATGACGTGACCACGGAATACTATATTAATGACGCCGGCGCGCAGGTTGAGACCTTGGCCCGTTCGGCGCATCTCAGGTACCGCGAAGCGCTCGGCGAAGAGATCGGCGAGATTCCGGAAGGTTTTTACCCCGGCGAATATATGATCGCGGTGGGCGAGGCCTTGGCCGAGCGTGACGGGGATAAATGGCGCGATGCGCCGGAAGAAGATTGGATTGACGCATTTCGCGAATTTACCGTCGCTCGGATGATGGTGGACGTAAAGGCCGACTTGGCTGCGGTTGGAATTGAACAAGATGTGTTCACATCGGAACGCGGATTGGTTGACGCCGGTGCCGTTGATGCGGTGTTTGCTGCGCTTGAAGAACGCTCTCTTATATATATCGGTGTGTTGGAGCCGCCGAAGGGAAAAAAACCCGACGATTGGGAGCCCCGGCCGCAGACGTTGTTCAAGGCGTCTGATTTCGGTGATGATGTCGACCGTCCAATGAAAAAATCCGACGGGTCGTGGACATATTTCGCCAACGACATCGCCTATCACTTCGATAAATACAAACGCGGTTACAAAACCATGATCGACATTTTCGGTGCTGATCACGGTGGGTATGTGAAACGTATGGTCGCGGCGGTGGCTGCCATGAGCGGCGGCGAGGCGGATTTGGACATCAAGCTCTGTCAGATGGTGCACCTCAAAAAAGGCGGCGAGCCCATGCGCATGAGCAAGCGGGCTGGCAACTTTGTGACGCTCCGCGATTTGGTGGACGAAGCGGGCAAGGATGTCGTCAGGTTTATGATGCTGACGCGCAAAAACGATAGCCAGATGGAATTTGATCTGGATAAGGCGTTGGAACAGACCCGCGATAACCCGGTGTTTTATGTACAGTATGCGCACGCCCGATGCCGATCCGTATTGCGGAACGCATTGGAGATATTCGAGGCGGCGGAAATTTCCCCCGAGGCGCTGGCAGGTGCCGATATGTCGGCGCTGACAGACACTGCGGAAATGGATTTGATCCGGGTGATGGCCGGTTGGCCCAGAATGATCGAAGGCGCCGCGGAAGCTCATGAGCCGCACCGGGTTGCTTATTACCTCCACGAATTGGCCGAGCATTTCCACGCGCTTTGGAACAAGGGTAAGGATGAGGCGCGGCTGCGGTTTATTCATGAGGACGACCGCGCGCTGACATTGGCGCGCTTGGCCTTGGTGCAAGGGGTCGCTTTGGTGATTGCATCGGGATTGGATGTCTTCGGCGTGCAGCCCGTTGAGGAATTGCGATGAGCATTGCCGCCAAGCCACTCGCCTTGAAGCGCCATTGCAAGGCGCTGGCGAAAGCTTGCCCGCATATGGCCCGCGCCCTTGAGATTGGCGGCATGCCGCCGTCGCGCGACCGTGAAGGTGGTTTTAGGACATTGATGCGGGTCATTGTCGACCAACAGATATCAGTCCACGCGGGCCGTGCCATATGGGAACGGTTGGAGACGCGATTGGGCGAGGTTTCCGCCGAACGCGTCATGGCGGTGCGGCGTCCGACATTGCAGAAATGTGGCCTCAGCGCACAGAAGATTGTTTACGCCCGCGAGCTGGCCGGGGCCATCAGGAGAGGCACGCTCGATTTGGACGGGTTGCACGACCTTGATGATACCGCGGCGATTGCACAACTCACGGCAATCAAGGGCATTGGGGCCTGGACCGCGGAAATCTATCTGATGTTCGCCATGGGCCGCCCCGATATAATGCCGTCGGGCGATTTGGCGTTGCAGGTCTCGGCGCAAAAATTGATCGGGCTTAAGACGCGGCCAAAGCCAAAGGAATTGGCCGCAATTGCGGAATCGTGGCGGCCCTATCGGACGTCGGCTGCGGTTTTGCTTTGGAGCTTCTATCGCAAAGTGCCGCTTCTGGACGCGGACGATTGAGCAAGTATCAACCACGGGGCGTTTATTTTTTTGCGCATATCATGTTATGTTGCGCGGAATAAATATAAACGTCAGCAATACCTGGGGAGATTTCTGATGCATGGTTTTCGTGTTCGAGGGGGGCTTGCGGCTGGAATGCTTGCGGGCCTGCTAGCGGTTTCTGCGACGTCGGCATACGCCGGCGAGGCGCCGAAACCGGCTGCCAAAGCCGGCGAAGCGACGAAAAAGGATGATCCGTTGGAAAGCCTGAATCGGTTTACTTCGGGCTTCAATAAGGTGTTTCGCGATGTGATTGTGGACCCTTTGGTGGACGGCTATCAGGCGGTAACGCCCGAACCGGTGCAGGAAGCCATTGGCAACGCCGCCGCAAATTTGAATGAGCCGGTGAGCGCAGTTTCCAGTTTTCTGCAAGGTGATACGGAGAATGCATCCAACGCGTCGAAGCGTTTTCTGATCAATTCGACGCTCGGTGTCGGCGGATTGAACGATAAGGCCACGGAAATGGGGATCGAGGCTCGTGAGGAAGATTTAGGCCAAGCCGCAGCCGTCAACGGGACGGAAGCCGGCGTGCCTATTGTGTTGCCAATTTTGGGCCCTTCGAATATGCGGGATGCGGCCGGCGATATTATCACCGGCATTCTTTCGCCAGTGCCGCTGGTCGGTAAAGTAGCACAGAGCGGTGTTCAATATTCGGGTAATCAAGATGACGTCAAAGGCGTCAGCGAAGGCGCGCTCGATCCTTATATTGTCGAGCGCAACGCCTACGAAGAGCACCGCAAATTCCTGATCAACAATGGTCAACTTTCCAAGCAGTCTTTGCCGAAAATGGATGCCGCTGATTTTAAATAGGCGGCGCCGGGCTGTTTAGCCCTACGTTTTCCGTTTAGCGGCATTCCAGCTTGGCATCAAGCCGCCGGTCGCGGTGGTGCCAACTGGGGTCGATACTGATCCCCAATCGTCCGGTAGTGTTTTTTGAAGCTTTAATTCGGAACGACGCGCGCTGGCCCGAGTTCAGTCGCATGCGGCGTTTCGAAATAACATGCCCTTTGCCCTCGCCGAGAATCCGATAAATTGAAAATGTTGATGATTTCGGCCAGGCATCACCGGTGTTCTGGACCTTGAAGGTCGCATCGCCGGCCTTACAGTCGGTATCAATCTGAAGTTTCAATGCCGATGTCGCGGCTTGCGCAGTCTCAGTGGCGTCGGCGGTTTGGCTGAACACCAAGACCGCCAGTCCAATTGCTGCGGCGGCCATCAGATACAGGCCAGCCCTCTGGTAGGATAATAACATATCTCGCCCCTTATTCTCAGGTGCGCTCTTGCGAGCTTCATCAGTTCCTTTGGAACCGGATCATGAGAAGTTTAGGGGGGCAAAAGTTAAGAAACGGAAAACGGCGAGGCGAGGGGGCTGCGCGTCAGGGGACCGCTACAGCGTCTTTTTGATGTTCTGTTCGGTTTGCTGGCGCAACCGATCGAGGACCGTGTTGAGGACGGTCTTGATAACGAGCTCGGTCTTGCCCAACAATTTTTGAAAGGCGGCTTGTGGAATAACGATCAAGATCGTTGGCCCGACGGCGCGTGCCGTTGCCATTCTCGGTGCCGCATCGATCAACGCCATCTCACCGAACATTTTGCCGCGTTTGATGGTATTGAGCATGACGGCGGACCCGTGACCTGATTCCCGGGAAATCTCAATGATTCCCTTTTCGACGATATAGGCTTCATTGCCCATATCGCCTTGTTGGACAACACTGTCGCCCGATTGATACTGACGGACTTCAAGATCGTCGCCGGCCATAATTCACTGTTCCTGTCCTTGTCCGGGGCAAATCATAAACGGATTGCCTGGGAAAGGTAAGAGGCAGATCGACGGATACGAACTGTTTATTTCTATAGGTGGCGTGGGTGGTGCCGGCTGCAGGAGTCGAACCCGCGACCCCGTGATTACAAATCACGTGCTCTACCAACTGAGCTAAGCCGGCTGATTGGTGCGCAATCGGCTAGTACATAATACGCGTCTGCGGAGACGGCAAGTCGTACTCGCCAATCATTTGGCGCGGGTCGTTTCGTAAAGGGCGATGGCGGTGGCATTTGAGAGATTGAGGCTTTCCATCTGACCGTTCATGGGAATACGTGCCAGGGCGTCGCAGTTTTCCCGCGTCAGGCGACGCAATCCCGCCCCTTCGGCGCCGAGAAACAAGGCAATCTTGCCTGATAAATTGATTTCGGCGAGTGCGTGCGGCGCTGTGCCATCAAGCCCCACACACCAAAACCCCGCGTCTTTCAGCTCCTTCATGGCTTGCGCGAGATTGCCAACACTGACCAAAGGGACGAGTTCCAGTGCGCCCGATGCAGCCTTCGACAAGACACCCGCCACCGGTGGCGTATGTCGATCATGGACAATGACGGCCGCGCATCCAAACGCAGCAGCGGAACGCATGACCGCACCGACGTTCCTGGGGTCTGTTACATGATCGAGGATAATGAGGATGGCGGTTTCATCATCTTTATATTGCGCGACAACCTCATCTAAATGCTGATCGGCCAATGGGCCGGATAATACGGCAATACCTTGATGAACGGCATTTTCCGGCAACACCTTGTCGATTTCCAAACGGTCGACGATCGTGAGAATACCGTCCGGAAGATCACTCACGCACGAATCCACGAATTTTCGGGTTGCCAAAACTCGTTGAATTTGGCGTTCAGGATTATTGATTGCCGCCACGGCAGCGTGATGGCCATAAATCCATATTTCTTGGCGTTGACTGTTGGACAGCGATGGCCGCATCACTTTGCCGCGTCGCCGGGCTTGGTTGCGTTTTCCCATGCCCGCATTTACCATGATTGAGACGTAATGTCTGCCCGCGTTTTTGCCTCGTTTGCGATGGCTGAGCGCGGCGAGGGTGTTTGCGTTTTTTTGACGTTGACAACCGGCTGTAAATCCTCATATTTCGGGCTCCCGACACCCACCTGCGTGTGGGTTTATACGAGGAAGGAGGGGTGCCCGAGTGGCTAAAGGGGACGGGCTGTAAACCCGTTGGCGTACGCCTACGTTGGTTCGAATCCAACTCCCTCCACCATCGATTGCGTGAGCGGCGTGTCGATGGCAGCTCGAAGTTACTGGGCGGGTGTAGCTCAATGGTAGAGCAGAAGCCTTCCAAGCTTACGACGAGGGTTCGATTCCCTTCACCCGCTCCATTCATCGGAGGTCTCGGCCCCCGCGCGTTGAAACCACGATGTCGAACGTT
>JABJBP010000107.1 GCA_018665815.1 Rhodospirillaceae bacterium | reverse complement strand
TGACCCGCAATTCATCCATCGAATAGGTCTCGGCCAAATCGGCAATAGCGTCCATCTGTGCGTCGGTCACATCGCCCGGCGGCTGGCCTTCGGGCTTCACTGACAGATTGACAATGGCGTAGCCGGGCTGCTTGTGTGGTGGGACGTTGGAGCGCACCCACTGCGCGAAGGCCTTGTCTTCGAAGCGCTTCGCTGCGAACCCGGTGTCCTCACCGACCATGGGCTCATAGGCGGGGGCCTGAAAATATTTTTCGATCCGGGCAATTTCCTCAGCCGGCAGTTCCAGTTCACTAGTTTTAATCCGCTCCCACTCGTCCTCGACCATTTCACCGACTTCATCAATGCCCAATTCGTGGACCATGATCTTGATCCGTGCCTTGTACTTGTTGTCGCGCCGGCCTAGCAGATTGTAGACCCGGAGAATGGCCTCGATATAGCTCAGCAAATGGCGTTTCGGCAGGAACTGACGGACCGTCTTGGCAATCATCGGGGTGCGGCCCAAACCGCCGCCGATCAAGATCTCAAAGCCGATTTCGCCATCCCAATTGCGTTTCGCGATAATCCCAATGTCATGGAAGCGGACGGCGGCGCGATCATGTGGCGCGCCGGTCACGGCGATCTTGAATTTGCGCGGCAGGAATGAGAATTCCGGGTGCAGGGTCGACCATTGACGGATAATCTCGGCCCAAATGCGCGGATCCTCAACTTCGTCGGCGGCAACGCCACCGTAGGCATCGCCGGTGACGTTGCGGATGGTATTGCCACTGGTCTGGATGGCGTGCATCTCAACCTCAGCCAATTCGGCGAGGATATCCGGGGTTTCATCCAACTTCGGCCAATTGAATTGAATGTTCTGACGGGTTGTCCAGTGGCCGTAACCGCGGTCATATTTCCGTGAGATATGAGCAAGTTTCCGCAATTGACGCGATGACAACGTGCCATAGGGAATGGCAACCCGAAGCATATAGGCGTGCAGTTGCAGATAGAGCCCGTTCATCAAGCGCAGCGGCCGGAATTGTTCTTCGGTCAGTTCCCCGCTCAGGCGTCGTTCCACCTGATCGCGGTATTGGGCGACGCGGTCCTGGACGAGGGCATGATCAAATTCGTCGTAGCGGTACATATCTCTTTTCCTTCGCTTGGGCGCAGGGCTTTTCTTAGCTTTCGCGCGGGATCAGTCGCGCTTGAATTCGACCGGCTCAACGCCGTCGGGATGATCAAAATGGCCGGGGTATTCGGCGCGAGCGAAATCGGTGTGGGTGGTCGGGCCATAGGCGCGAATGCGTTCCCGAAATTTGACCGGCACAACCGCTCCACCGTCACGGGCCACTTCAATTTCGTAAGCGCCGACAATTTTTTGCTCGGCCTCGGCCGTCTTGCCCGCTTCCAGTGCTTGCTGCAACGCGGCGTCATCAGTAACGACAAGACTTTCCAAGACGTTTTCAGCCCAGTCGCCGGCTTCCGTCAAAAAGACAACAAACCCGTCGATTAGACGATTCGCGGTAATCACATGCATCGTGTTGGTCCCAGTTCCTGCGAACAAATTGTTGAGCGCAATATGTGCGGATTGGTTTATTTAGTCAACTTTTTTTGTGAAATATTTTAATTAACATTTTAATTATGTTTTATTGTTTCACGGTAGCCAACCCCTAACCCTCTGGACCTTCATCAAAATTCCAAATTTCAGCAACTGTTTGCGCGCAAGCACCTGAGTGATCACGTCACCGTGACAGTCCCCTGCGACCGTCAAGCGTTCGCCGCGGCTGTCACCGCATGCAGCAACACCGCCGTGCCGGCAGCCAAATCATCGGGCGTCGCATCTTCCAACTCGTTATGACTGATGCCATCCTTGCAGGGCACGAAGATCATGCCCGTCGGCGTCAAGCCGGCGACTTTGCAGGCATCGTGGCCAGCGCCGGAAAACATATCACGGCAGGGAATTTGGAGATCCCTGGCCGCTGTCCGTACCGCGTCGACACACGCTGCATCAAAGGTCACGGCGGGCGAATGGCTGGTCGGTTTCATCTCCAACCCCAATCCCATGTCGGCTGCAATCTCTTCACAGGCCCGGATCATGTCATCCTTGACGCGGCTCAAGGTGTCGTCATCGGGATGGCGGCTATCGATGGTAAACACTGTCTCGCCGGGAATGGTGTTGCGCGAGTTCGGCCGGACACGCACGTGGCCGACAGTAATCACCGGATGCGGTTCGTGCTTGAATGCGACGCCGTTCAACGCCACCGCCATCTTGGCCGCGCCGAGATACGAATCCTTACGTGCATTCATCGGCAAGGTCCCGGCATGGCCTTCTTCGCCGGTCACCGTAACCTCGAAACACCGCTGCCCCTGGGCACCGACGACAGCACCGACGGGGATGCCTTCGTCCTCCAAAATCGGGCCTTGCTCAATATGGGTCTCAAAATAGGCCTTCATGGCGAGGCTACCCAAAGGCATGGTCCCGGCGTAACCGATGCGCTCAAGCTCATCGGCGAACCTCAGGCCATCAGGATCGACACCATTCAACACGGCATCTTCGTCGATGATTTTCGCAAACGCCGCCGACCCCATGGTCTTGGTGGTGAACCGGCAGCCTTCTTCGTCGGTCCAAACGACGATGTCGATGGGTGCCTTGGTTGTCGTCCCCGCGTCGTTCAAAGCACGGACGACTTCCAATCCGGCCAACACGCCGTATGCGCCATCGAAGCGCCCGCCCAACGGTTGCGTATCCAGATGAGAGCCGGTGACCACCGGCGCCGCGTCCGCATCGCTACCGGCCCGGCGGGCGAAAATGTTGCCGACCGTATCTATGCTGATCGTACACCCCGCTTCCTCGGCCCATTTGACGAACAAATCCCGTGACACCTTGTCTTCGTCACTGAGCGCCAACCGGCAAACGCCGCCGCGCGGCGTCGCGCCGATTTTCGCCATCTCCATGTGGCTTTGCCACAGACGGTCTTTATCAATCATCGCTGTCCTCCTTGCGCATCCACCCACTGGGCGGCGCGGAATAAATCTCCATCATGGCCCTTGCGACCGATCACCTGTACGCCAATGGGCATGCCGTTGGGGCCCTTGAGCAACGGCAGCGTTACTGTCGGCAACCCGGTCAGGGTCCACATGCGTTGGAAGGCCGCATTGCCGGTCGATTCCAGACCCACCGGCGCCTCACCCGGCGCGCCGGCAGTTATGATCGCATCATAATGTTCAAACAAACCGTCCAGGGCAGCACAATAGGAATCCGTCATTTCACGGGCGTGAATGTAATCGGCCGCGAGCCCCCCCTTACCAGCACTGACCCGGCGATTGGTTTCCTCAAGAAGTTGATCCCCTTGATCTTCGACAAACCCCGCCAGATTAGCCCACAAGTTGCCGTTCATCACCGTTGTGTGGACATCCAAGATATTATCGAAAATACCCGCCAGTTCGACCTCTTGAACCTGGTCGCCGATGGCCGTGATATAGGGAGCGAAAATATCATCCAAATGATTTTCGGCGGCGACCCACGGTGGTCCTTTGACGAATGCCAATCGGGGCGCAGCCGGCGCATGTGCCGCCAAGGCTTCACAAAGGTGTCCGTTCGGATCAGCCCGCATGTCAAAATCCAACGGGTCGTGTTGCATCAACACGTC
>JABJBP010000106.1 GCA_018665815.1 Rhodospirillaceae bacterium | reverse complement strand
GATTGAAGGAAATTAAGATTCCGCGCCGAATTCCTGCTCGACCAACGTCGCCCAATAGCTCGCCCCAAAGATGATGGCGTCATCGTTGAAATCATAATTCGGGTTGTGGACGACGCAGCCGCCATCCTCGCCCTCACCGTTACCGACCCGGATATAACACCCCGGATTGTCCTGCAGCATCCAAGCGAAATCCTCGGACCCCATGGTCGGCGGCAGATGGGTGTTCACATTGTCTTCGCCAACCACCTTGATCGCCGCGGCAGCCGCCTTTGATGTTTCTTCGGGTGTGTTGATCAACACCGGGTAGCGCCGGTCATAGTCAACCGTGCCCGTCAGCCCGTGTGCCGCGCAGACGCCCTCGACGATCTGCTTCATCCGGTTCTCGATCTGATTTTGGACACTCGGCAGCAACGCCCGACACGTGCCTTGGATGACGGCGGTTTCCGGGATCACGTTCATGGTGCGGCCGGCATGGAACTGGGTGACACTGATGACGGCGGCTTCGACCGGGTTGATGGTCCGGGCCACGACGCGCTGCAAGGCCATGACGATTTCAGAACCCGTGACAATCGGGTCGATGCCCTGGTGTGGGTGGCCGCCGTGCGAGCCCTTGCCGGTGATCTCAATCTTAAACATGTCGGCAGACGCCATCGCCGAGCCGGTCTGCATGGCAAACTGGCCAATGGGAATGCCCGGCGAATTATGCATGCCATAGACGGCTTCGACGGGGAATTTCTCAAACAAGCCGTCCTCAACCATGACCCGCCCACCGGCGACGTTCTCTTCCGCCGGCTGAAAGATAAAATGCACCGTGCCGTTGAAGTTTTTCGTCTCTGACAGATAGCGCGCCGCGCCCAGCAGCATCGCCGTGTGACCGTCGTGGCCGCAGGCGTGCATTTTGCCATCAATGGTCGAGACGTGATCGAAGGAGTTCTCTTCCAAGATATCCAGCGCGTCCATATCGGCGCGCAGCCCGATGCAGCGGTTCGATGAGCCGACCTTCAGCGTACCAACAACGCCGGTCTTGGCCAGACCGCGGTGGATCTCAATACCGTACTCGGTAAGCTTGTCGGCGACGATGTCGGCGGTGCGGAATTCCTCGAAGGCGGTTTCCGGATGGGCGTGAATGTCGCGTCGGATTTCACCGATTTCCTCGGCGTAAGCGGCGATTTCTTCTTTGATGGGCATTGGCCTGGCTCCTCCCTAGGCCAGATTGGACACGGGACGGCGCCCGGGTGCAAGCCCCCAACTTGACGCCACCGCGTGGGCTCGACAAACTCGTCAAAATTTTTCGGGAGACGGCACCATGGCATCGACCAATCAACTCGACCACACGGTCATTAACGTAAAATTCGACATGGACACGGCGGCGCCCTTGTTCGAGGCCTTGGGTTTTACCCTGACGCCGCGGGGTTTTCATTCCACCGGATCGATGAACCACCTGATGATGTTCGGCACTGATTATCTGGAGCTGATCGGCTTGCCCGAGGGCGCCGACCATCAGCGCCCGGACGTCGCAGAGGCGCCATTGGGCATCAATGGTATCGTCTTCAAGTCGGCGAATGTCGATGACACCTACGCCCACATGCAGACCGTCGGCGTCGATGGCGACCCGCCGAAAGCGTTTTCGCGCCCCGTCGATATGCCCGGCGGCGCCCAGGACGCGAAATTCCGGACCGTGACATCGCGGGGCGACGCGTTTCCGGGCGGGCGAGTGTATTTCTGCGAACACGCAACGCCCGAACTGGTCTGGCAACCGCAGTTCCAGAGCCACGCCAACGAAGTCACCCATATGCCTGAGTTCGTCATCGGGTCCGAGGACGCGCCGGCCGAGGCCGAACGGTTCGCGAAGCTGCTCGACACTTATATTCAAGATAACGGCGATAGCTTGACCGTCCCCATCGACGGCTGCGACCTGACCGTTATGGCCCCTGCGGCCTACCAGGACCGTTACGGTGAATTTGCCTCGCCGATGAACGGCCGCCAGGGCATTTTCGGCGCCATCGTGTTTGGATCCAACGAGTTGGGCTCATTGAACGAGCGGCTTGAAGACGCGCCGGCAGGCGTCGAGGCAGAAACTGACATTATCCGCACGGTGGTCCGCATTCCGGGCTTTGATGCTGTGCTGGAATTTATCGTCGGCTAGGGCTTCGCACGCGGCCGATAATTAATCGCCGCGACCCCCAATATGGCGCAGGCCAATCCGGCACCGACCACATGCGTAATCTGTTCGCCCAGGACGATGACGCCCAATGCAACGCTGACGCCGGATCGCAAATAGCTTTGGCTTGCCGTTTCCATGGACCCCAATGTTCGGACCAGTCTGAAGTAAATCAATAGCGCCACGCCGGTACAAAACACGCCGAGCCCGCCGGCCGTCAACATTGATGCGGTGGACGGCTGCAAAGTCCAGGGACGTTCAATGATCAAACTGAGCGGCACCAGCATCGCCGCCGCCCAAATCATCGTGCCGGCCGTAAATCGCCGCGCAGGCATAGAGCACGGCGCCCAGCAACACCGCCAGTTGTGCCATCACCTGCTGGCCCAGCCCGGCCAGAACATCAACCCCGATGATCAGCGTCACGCCAATAAGGCCGAGGCGCGCGCCGCCGAACTTCCACGCACCGGGCGACGGGCCGCGCATAACCAAGGCGGTAATCAGGAACACGAAGATCGGCGAGGTCGAATTCAAGACCCCGGCCAAGCCGCTGTCCACAAACTGCTGGCCCCAGGCCAACAGGGTCCATGCACCGATCGCCGTGAACACGGATTGAATGAACAGCTTCCCCCAAGTCGCGGCGTCGCTGGGCAACGGCGCGCGTTGCCAGGCCAGGACGGCCAGCAGGAACACCGCAGCGATGCTGACCCGTGCCGCGATCAACGTCACCGGCGGAATATCCGCCACGGCGATCTTGATCAACAGATACGACGAACCCCAGAGCAACGCCAACATCGCCAGCAGGCAAAGCTCGAACTTGAGGCTGGGGCCAGGATTGGGATTGGAAGCGGATGGACGGTTCATGTATTCGGGGTGATCACGGAGGAAGCTCCTGGATTGGATTCCCGCAGGTTATCGCATATTGCATGATGACAATGCTTCGTTTAGCATCGAAGTATGAAAGAAGGCCCTGACATCGCCCGGTTGGGCGCGCTGATCGGCGATCCGGCCCGCGCCAATATGCTGACGGCGTTGATGAGTGGCAAGGCGTTGACTGCATCAGAACTGGCGTCGGAAGCTGGCGTCACCGTGCAGACCGCCAGTTCGCACCTCTCG
>JABJBP010000105.1 GCA_018665815.1 Rhodospirillaceae bacterium | reverse complement strand
TGCAAGAGCCGCCATGCCGGTCGTCTTTGCGTCATACGCCCCCCAGTACACAACCAATTGGTCTGCACATTACGGAACCGATGAACATAAATTTCCAATGGCGGCGAGCCGCCTCAGTACCCTGAACAAATCAGGTCAGCCGCTCACAATTTGAGGACTGGTAACCGTGTCGCTACACGACGCGTGATATTTTGTTCAATCGGTTCGTGATGAGTCCCCCTTAAAGACCCACTGGTCAGATCAGACCGATATTCAGATCAAATCATTCCAATCGAATGAATATATTACTGTGCTACATCAAGAATTAGCAAATTTTCAATGGAGCTCCTGACATCGGCGAGCCGCTCACTAGCCTCATTCCACGCCATAAAGCTCCCGCGCCCGGACCTCAAATGCATTGACCATTTTCTGTACGGCCTCGTTGAACACCAGGCCGATGGCTTTTTGCAGGATGATCGAGCGAAACTCGAAATCGACGTAAAAATCGATTTCGCATTGCCCGCCCGGACGGGCCTCGAAAACCCAGTGGTTGTTGAGATATTTGAACGGGCCGTCCGTATAGGTGACATCGATACGGTTGGGTTGTTTGGCCACGACCTTTGACGTGAAGCGTTCACGGAAGACCTTAAATCCGATGACCATGTCGGCCAGGACCATGTCGCCTTCGCCGTCGACGAACTCGCGCTTGCGCACCCGCACACCTAAGCACCAGGGCAGGAATTCCGGATAGCGCTCAACGTCAGCGACGAGTTGATAGAGTTGTTCGGGTGTGTGCGGCGACAACCGCTTTTCCGCGTGGGTCGGCATCCAGCCTTATGGACTTGGGGTGCCCATGCCGTCAACTCTGGTGGTTATTGCGTGACGCTCAGAAATTGTAATTGTCGATCAGAACGATTTGCCTGCGGTCCATCAAATACGTCAGTAGCGGCCGCATGGCGTCGGCGATCGGCAGGTCGTCAATTTGCATACTGCCGCCGGAGTCCGGGCTGGGGCCCGAAGGATAGACATAGAGAACTGTTTGCCTAGTGAAAAGTTGCCCAAGAGATTCAAGTATGCCGCCACTTAAGCCCTCGTAATAATCTTCACGAAAAATATCGCCCAGGCCTTCCAAATCGGTGACGATGGCGGCGGGTTCGCGCGAGTAGCGCGAAAAATACTGCGAGACCCGGAAGTATCGAAAAAATTCGGAAATCAGAACGTAATAACCAGCTTCGGACAGGCGATTAACGCGGGCCAGGAAATCGCCGGTGTCAATATTCTGGTCGTTGGCTAACTGCGCCATTGTCATTTCCGCTAGACACAGGATGTCACTGTCCGCATCGGTATGTTGCGCGCTGAACTGCATCTTCGCATGAGTGAACATGTCAATATCGGTGGGCTCGACCGTGTAATAGGTGCCGCGCATGGCCAGCACCCGGTGTTTGTACAAGGCGTCCGCTGGGATGACGACTTTGCCATCGGGATCAAACAACACTGCGCGCGCCAAGCTGGCTTTGACCAATTCCAACGCCAACAACCGGTTGTCGAAGGCATCCAGCTTCGGGCCGCGCATCTCAACCAGGTCAATTTCGACACGGCCCCATTTCATGCCATCGACCAGACTGCGCAACAGCTCTGCTGGATTGTCGCGGTGAAAGAACGCGCCGTGAATCAAGTTCACGCCGACGATGCCCAGCGCTTCTTGTTGTTCCAAATTGGTGTCGTCCAGCATCCGTACGTGAATGAGGATTTCGTCCGGCGTTGCGCGGGGCTCGCATTGAAAACGCACCCCCAGCCATCCATGACACTCGGCGCGCGTCTTGAAACCTTGGGCGGCGACCGTGTCGGCGAAGGCGAAAAAGGTGGAGTCGTCCGGCCGATGGTCCTGAATGCGTGAAACCACCAAGTCGAACTCTTGCTCCAGCATGCGTTCAAGCCGGCCGCGCGAAACGTAGCGCTGGTCCGACGCCGTGCCGTAAATCTCATCGCTGAATTTCATGTCATAAGCCGACATGGTTTTAGCCACCGTGCCGGCCGCCGCACCAGCCTGGAAAAACCAACGCGCAACTTCTTGCCCGGCGCCGATTTCGACAATGGTGCCGTACTTCAATGGATCGAGATTCAGCGCCAAGGCCTTTTCGATGGTGCTGGTGGCGGTTTCAGCCATGTCGTCGACCCCTTGCAAATTCATGATAGCGCCTGCATTAAACAATCTCGGCGGGGAATGCGCAAAGCCGATCAAGTCCCCGCCGATCTGTTATCCGCCGATCTATTGTTCATACCGAATGCTGGCCAAAGGAAAACTCGTGCCCCCATCGCGCCGTCATCGATCATCAAAAAAGGCCTCATCCAAAAAACCGGCTGTCGTTCGGACACTGACGGTTTCGGAACTGGGGCATCGGGGCGACGGCATTGCCATTGATGATGACGGCAACCGCATCTTCGTGCCGTTCACCTTGGCCGGTGAGACCGTGACGGCGCGCGTCGCCGGCAACCGCGCCGAACTCATGGAAATTATCGAGCCGGCGCCCAACCGCGCTGCCCCACCCTGCCCGCACTTTGGCGTCTGCGGCGGTTGCGCCGTGCAGCATCTGGGGGATGACGATTATCGGAACTGGAAGCGCGGCATCGTCGAAACCGCGCTGGATCGTCAGGGATTAACGGTGGCGGTTGACCCGATGGTCGATGCGCATGGAAACGGCCGTCGCCGGGTTACCTTGCATGCGGTTCGTGCCGGCGCTGAGTTTCGCGTTGGCTTCATGCGCGCACGCTCTCATGAAATCCTGGGCTTTGGTGAGTGCCTCATTCTTGACCCTGCCCTGGCACCGGCCCGTGCTATCACGGCCGAATTGGCGGATGCGCTACCGGAGGCCGGCAAACGCTTGGACGCCCACCTGATTGCCACCGAAACCGGCTTGGACGCTGATGTGCGCGGCATCGGTGAATTGGATTACGCCGCCCATGTGGCGTTGGCCGATGCGGCAGTGGCACTGGATCTGGCCCGCATTGCAGCCGACGGCGAGATTATCGCCGAGCGCCGCAAGCCTATCCTCACCATGGGCGCGGCGAAGCTGACGCCGGCGCCGAGTAGTTTCCTGCAGGCGACGACGGCGGGCGAAGAGGTGTTGGCCGGCCTGGTCGGCGAACACACCCGCGATGCCCGACAAATCGCCGATCTCTATTGCGGCGTCGGCCCTTTTACCCTGCGCTTGGCCGAACGTGCAGCTGTACAGGCGTTCGACAACGACGCATCGGCAATCAGCGCCCTCGACCAGGCGGTGCGTTATACGCAGAACCTGAAACCCATCGCGATGAACGTCCGTGACCTCAATGATGATCCTTTGTTGGTCAGCGAATTGACGCCCTTCGATGCGGTGGTAATTGATCCGCCCCGCGCCGGCGCGCAGGCCCAGGCCCGCGAATTGGCGGCTTCGAACGTCCCCGTTGTCGTCAGTGTTTCGTGTGATCCCGCAAGCTTCGCCCGCGACGCGGCGATATTGACCGCCGGCGGCTACAGTTTGGAACGGGTTACGCCGGTCGACCAATTCAAGTACGCCGCTCATGTGGAGGTTGTCGCGCGTTTCGCGCGTTAGAGATCGGGGCGTTTCCCCGCGTCGGTGTTACGCGAGTTGAAACACGGGTTCCACGCTGGTCGATGTGGGCGCCGCAGAGGTGTAACTTTCCGCATCGCTGTGCGGATGCCATGCCGGGCGCAGTGGAACGGGCACGAGGAACGGGTTTTCGGCATTATCTAACGAAACCTCTTCTTGTGTCGAAATTGATTGCCGCTCTAGAGGATGTTTTGGGAGAGACGGTATGAATGGACAATATCAATTGCATCGGCAGTTCCTGAACTTTAGCGCCGGGGATAAATGGCTCAGTTGGGCCATAAGCAGACCAAACGCCCAGGGTTTTCTTGTGTCCGGTTCGTGAATGATGGCAGACGCGAAAAACCTGCCGGAAATGAAATTGGATGAGCCGGCGCTTCAGCCGCCGGCCAGCTTTGCTTCCCTCGCCTCACGCAACGCCTGGAAATCATCGTCGGCGTGATAGCTCGACCGTGTTAGCGGCGTCGAGGCGACGTGCAGGAAGCCCTTGGCGAGGCCGATGCGTTTGTACTCATTGAACTCGTCGGGTGTGACGAAGCGGTCGATGGGGGCGTGTCGTGGTGTCGGTGCCAGGTATTGGCCGATGGTCAGGAAATCGACGTCGGCGGACCTCAGGTCATCCATGACCTGCAAGACTTCGTCGCGTTCTTCGCCGAGGCCCACCATGATGCCGGATTTGGTGAAGACGCGGGGGTCGAGTTCCTTGGCGCGGCTGAGGATTTTCAGGGAATGAAAATAGCGCGCGCCGGGGCGGATTTTCGGATACAGGCGCGGCACGGTCTCCAAGTTATGATTAAAGACGTCCGGCCGGGCCGCGATGACGGCTTCCAAGGCGCTGTCTGGCTTGTCGCGGAAATCGGGGGTCAGGACTTCGACCGTGGTATCGGGCGAGGTCTCATGAATGCGGGTGATGGATTGGACGAATTGATCGGCGCCACCGTCGGCTAAATCATCGCGGTCGACCGACGTGATCACCACGTGGCGCATCGCCATCTTAGAGACTGAGATGGCCAGGTTTTCGGGCTCCATGGGATCGACCAAATTGGGCTTGCCGGTAGCGACGTTGCAGAACGCGCAGGCCCGCGTGCAGATATCGCCCAGGATCATCACGGTCGCATGCCGGGCCGACCAGCATTCGCCGATGTTCGGGCACGCGGCTTCCTCGCAGACCGTGTGTAGATTGCTTTCGCGCATCAGCTTGCGGGTTTCCGCATACTCTTTGGAATTCGGCGCCTTGACGCGGATCCAGTCGGGCTTGCGCTGGATCGGATTAACCGGGTTCTTCGCCTTCTCAGGATGACGAAGGCGGCCGGATTTCCGGGGCAGGTTTTCGACGTTGCTCATGGGCTTAACCTAAGCACTTCGGCGGCGTTTGTCATATATGTTGGGCCAATGGGTGCTATTGGTGATCTCACATATGAATGACGCGATCGTAGGCGTCCAGTACCGACTCGTGCATCATTTCCGACAGTGTCGGGTGCGGGAAGACCGTATGCATGAGATCTTCTTCCGTGGTTTCCAGGCCCATGGCGACGACGTAGCCCTGGATCAGCTCGGTCACCTCGGCGCCAACCATGTGGGCGCCCAGCAATTCGCCGGTTTTCTTGTCGAAAACAGTTTTGACCATGCCGTCGGGCTCACCCAAGGCAATGGCTTTGCCGTTGCCGATGAACGGAAATTTGCCGACTTTGACCTCATAACCGGCAGCCTTGGCCTTGGCTTCCGTCAGGCCGACACTGGCGACTTGTGGATGGCAGTAGGTGCAGCCCGGGATGTGTTCTTTTTTCATCGGGTGGGCATCCAGGCCGGCGATTTTCTCAATGCAGATGACGCCTTCGTGCTCGGCCTTGTGGGCCAGCATGGGCGGGCCGGCGACGTCGCCAATCGCATAGACACCGGGCTCGTCAGTGCGGCCGAAATCATCGATGACGATGCAGCCCCGGTCGGTTTTGACCTTCGTTGTCTCCAGACCGATGTCCTCGATATTGCCGATAACGCCGACGGCGGAAATCACCCGGTCGACGGTCATTTGTTGGGTCTTGCCCTTGGCGTCCTCGATGGTCGCGGTGACGCTGTTGGCGGCTTTGTCGAGTTTTGTGACCTTGGCGCTGGTCATAATCGTCATGCCGTGCTTTTCGAACTGTTTTTGGGCGATCTTGGCGATCTCCGTATCTTCCACGGGCATCACCTGATCCATCACTTCGACGACCGTCACGGCGGCGCCTAGGCTATTGAAAAAGCTTGCGAATTCAATGCCGATGGCGCCTGATCCGACGACCAGCAATTTCTTCGGCATGGTGTCGGGCACCAGGGCCTCAAAATACGTCCAGACCAATTTACCATCAGGCTCAAGCCCCGGCAGGGCGCGCGGGCGCGCACCGGTGGCGACGATGACGTGCTTGGCGGACAAGCTCGGCAACGCCTTGCCGTCCTTGTCGGTCACATCGACCTTGCCCGGACCGTTCAATTTGCCCAGCCCATCGACGACGGTGACCTTGTTCTTCTTGAGGAGATGCCCAACGCCGGCGTTGAGTTGCTTGGAGACGCCACGTGAGCGGGCCACGACCTTCGCCAAATCAAATGATGCGCCCTGGACGCTGAGGCCATAATCCTCGGCGTGGTTCATGAAGTCATAGATTTCGGCGGTCCGCAGCAACGCCTTGGTCGGGATGCAACCCCAATTCAGGCAAATCCCACCCAGTTGCTGTTTCTCGACGACGCAGGTCTTCATGCCCAATTGCGCGGCACGGATGGCGCTGACGTACCCGCCCGGGCCGCCGCCGATGATGATGACATCGAAATTCGTATCAGCCATATCGGCGTCTCCCTAAAGCATCAACTGAATGGGGTCTTCTAAGATCCCCTTCAGTTCTTTGGTGAAGGCTGCTGCTGCTGCCCCGTCAATGCAGCGGTGATCGACGGCCAGTGTCAAACTCATCACCGTGGCCACGGCCAGCGCGCCGTCCTTGACGACGGCGCGGGGCTCACCGGCGCCGACCGACAAGATGCCGCCTTGCGGCGGATTGATGATCGAATTGAAAGACTTCACGCCGAACATGCCGAGATTTGAGATGGTAAAGGTGCCGCCCTGGTATTCCTCAGGCTGCAGTTTGCCGTCCCGCGCCTTGCCGGCCAGCTCCTTGGCGGTCGAAGAGATCGCGGCCAGGCCTTTCGAACCGGCATCGTGGATGACCGGTGTAATCAGGCCGCCTTCGATGGCGACTGCTATCGACACATCAGCGCGCTTGAACCGCAAAATGGCGTCGTCCGTATAGGAGACATTGCAATCCGGCTGGCGGCCAAGCGCCAACGCCACGCCCTTGATAATGAAGTCGTTGACGGAGATTTTATAATCCGCGCCGTCGCGGCCATTAAGTTCCTTGCGCATGGCCATCAAGGCATCCAATTCAACATCGAAAGCGACGTTGAAATGCGGAATGTCGCGGGCGGAGCCTGTCAGGCGTGTCGCGATGATTTTCCGCATGGACGAATTGGATACCGCTTCGAATTCCGGCATGTAGGCCATGACAGGATCGTCGGTGGTGAACGCCGGTGCGGCTGGGGCTGCGGGTGCCGAGGCGGCAGGTGCGCCGGTAGGTGCTGCCGCGGGTGCAGCCGTCGCGGTACCGCCGGTAACGGCGGCTTCGACGTCGCGTTTGACGACACGGCCTTTCGGGCCGGAGCCC
>JABJBP010000104.1 GCA_018665815.1 Rhodospirillaceae bacterium | reverse complement strand
GTTTCCGACCACACCGGGTTTCCGGAAATCATGGACGGCCGGGTGAAAACCCTGCAGCCGGCCATCCACGGCGGCTTGCTGGCTGTCCGCGGAAACACCGAGCACGAAGCCGCCATGGCCGAGCACAATATTGCGCCCATCGATTTGCTGGCCGTCAACCTCTATCCCTTTGAAGCCACTGTCGCCAAGGGCGCGGATTTCGCCACCTGTATCGAAAACATTGATATCGGCGGCCCGGCACTGATCCGCGCCGCCGCCAAGAACCATGCTTTTGTCACGGTGGTTGTCGACCCCGGCGATTATCAACGTGTCCAAGACGAAATGACCGCCAACGCGGGCGCGACCACGGATGATTTCCGCACCAATCTGGCCGCCAAGGCTTATGCGCGGACCGGCGCTTATGACGGTGCGATTTCGGGTTGGTTCGCCGGCGAATTGGGCGAGACGTTTCCGCCCCGCACCATTGTCGCCGGTGAGTTGTCGCAAACCTTGCGCTACGGCGAAAACCCGCACCAGGAAGCCGCGTTCTACATCGGCGGCCAAGCCCGTCCGGGCGTCGCCACGGCCGAACAATTGCAGGGCAAGGAACTCAGTTTCAATAACCTGAACGACACCGATGCGGCGTTTGAACTGGTTGCCGAGTTCACTGAAACGCCCGCCTGCGTCATCGTCAAACACGCCAATCCCTGCGGCGTTGCCATCGCCGATGATCTGACCACGGCCTACAAGCGCGCGCTCAGTTGCGACACGGAAAGCGCCTTTGGCGGCATCATCGCCTTTAATAAACCCTTAGACGGCGCCACCGCCACCGAGGTCGCCGAACTGTTCGCCGAGGTAATAATTTCGCCGGGTATTGATGACGACGCGATGGCCGTACTGGCGGCAAAGAAAAACCTTCGGGTGTTGAGCACCGGCGCCCTGCCGGACGCGGCGGAGGCCGGGATGACCATCCGTTCACTGGCCGGCGGCTACCTGCTGCAGGGCCGCGACAACCGGGTTTTGGAGGACATGAAAGTAGTCACCAAGCGCGCCCCCACGGATCAGGAAATGGCGGATATGAAATTCGCCTTCACGGTCGGCAAGCACGTCAAATCCAATGCCATTGTCTATTGCAAGGACGGCATGACGGTGGGTGTCGGCGCCGGCCAGATGAGCCGCGTCAATTCGGCCCGCATCGCCGCGTGGAAAGCCGCCGACGCGGCGAAGGTCGCCGGTGACGCCGAGACCTGGGCGAAGGGCTCGGTGGCCGCGTCAGACGCGTTTTTCCCGTTTGCCGACGGCCTGCTAGCCACCGCCGAAGCCGGCGCCACGGCGGTCATCCAACCCGGCGGTTCCATGCGCGACGCCGACGTCATCGCCGCCGCCGATGAACAAGGCTTGGCCATGGTATTCACCGGGATGCGTCATTTCCGGCATTAGAATTTTGCGCTCAAATAACAAAAAGCCGGGCCCGAGGCCCGGCTTTTTTTGTGTGCGGTTTTCACCGCTCCCCAATTAATAGAGGACATCCTTATAGCGCGCCCGCATTTCCTCTTCGGTTTCCAGCGGGATATCCATTTTCGCCTGATCGCGGATCATTTCCGACATGGTGGGGATCGGGCGCTCAGTTGCCTTCGCGTCGTCTTCCCACAGCTTTGAGCGGATCAGCGCTTTCGCGCAGTGCAGGAAAACTTCCTTGGCGCTGACCACCAGAACGGTTTTCGGAACCTTGCCGTTTACCTCAAAGCGTTTGCAAAGATCGGCGTCATCACGAATTTCCGCCGTGCCGTTGATGCGCAGCGTCTCGCTGACGCCGGGAATCAAGAAGATAAGCCCGAGCGATGGATTTTCGATCAAGTTCATCATGCCGTCGATGCGATTGTTGCCGGGCCGGTCGGGAATGGCCAGCGTGTGGTCATCCAAGACCTGCACAAATCCCGGCTCCTCGCCCTTCGGCGAGGCGTCCCCAAAGCCGCTGGCGCTCGACGTCGCGATAACGCAAAACGGCGACAATTCGATGAACCGCCGGGCATGCGGATCAATGTAGTCGATTTCCTTGGCGACGGGCCGGCCTTTTGGATAGCCGTAAATCTCGCGAAGCCGCTGTTCGGTATCTATCTTCGCCATGCTTAAACTCCCGGCCGGCTAAAACTTTCGCGCGGTGATCAATCCTGCATCCATGCGTTCCAAACGCAGATACTGGGCAAGGACGTGCATGAGGCTTTGATGGATATCCTCAACGACACCGTAATTGTCGCCATCCACGTGCAAATTCACGTCCGCCAGATCGGCCGACCGGCCGCCATTGAACCCGGTCATGGCAATAACGGTGCACTCATTTTCCTTTGCCCATTTACAGGCACGCACGACGTTCTCGGAATCACCCGATGAACTGATGGTGATCAGCACATCGCCCGGCTCGGCCAAAGTGCGCAGCTGGTAGACGAAAACATCATCATAGGAAATATCGTTGGCGATGGCGGTGATGGTTTCCAAATTGGCACTCAAGGAAATGACCTTGGGCCGGATTTCCGTATCGGTCTGCACGCCCTTCAGGTGATCGCAAACCAGGTGATTGGAAATCGACGCCGAGCCACCATTGCCGCAAACGTAAACCGTCGCCCGGCGCTCATAAGCGGCGCCCAGCATTTCCGCCGCCGCCGCCAGCCGCCCGCGATCCACCGAGGCCGCCGCGCGGCCTGCCTGGTCAAAATACGCATCGGCAAACGCACTGATGTCGGCAAAATTATCGTCAGGGAATGTCATGCCCGGAATATGGACCGATCAGTGGGCGCGATCAACGCTTGAGCGCCGGCACGGTGAACATCAAGGCCATGCCGACGATGAAAAACACAATAATCGTCGCCATGCCGGCCCGCTGGCTGTCGAAAGCCACCGTTGCCCAGGCCAGCAGGGCCGGGCCCATGAATGCCGTCGCCTTACCCGATAGCGCGAACAGGCCGAAAAATTCAGTCCGCATCTCGGCGGGCGCCAGATGCGCCATCATGGTCCGGCTGGCCGCCTGAGCCGGGCCGACGAATATGCCCAGCGGCAACCCGAAGACCCAAAACATCGTTTTCCCTTCGACGATCAGCAGTGCTGTGCCCAGAACCGTCAGCCCGCCGACGGCGATCAGGATCGTTTGTTTTGATCCGATTTTATCATCGATCCAGGCAAATCCGAACGCGCCCAGGCCCGCCGTCAAGTTCATGGCGATGCCGAAAATAATCAGTTCTTCAAAACTCATACCGAAGGTCCCGGCGGCATAAATGCCACCGAACGCGAACAAGGTATTGAGGCCATCGGTATAGATCATCCGCGCCACCAGAAAGCGCGCCGCGATGGCATAATTCTTAAGCTCTTTGAAGGTCCGCCAAAGCGTCGCCATGCCATCCGTCAACGCGGTTCCAAAAGATTTGCCCGTGCTCGGCTTGTCGGGCGTGAAAATAAACAGCGGCAACGCGAATACGATCATCCAAAGACCGACAAACGGGCCGGTCACGCGTAATTCCTCGGACAGGGATTTCTGCAAGCCGAACCAGGGTGTATCCGCCTGAACAAAGCCGACCAATACCAGGCCCAAACAAATCAAGCCGCCGGCGTAGCCCAGCCCCCAACCCCAGCCGGACCATCGCCCGAGCCTGGCCGCCGGCACCAAGTCGGCGAGCATGGCGTTGTAAAACACCATGCCCATCTCAAACGCGAAGTTTGCCAACGCGACCCAGAACAGGGCCTGCACGATATAAGCGGCATCGGGCAGGATCGTCCACAACATCGCAGCCCCCGCGGCGGCGATGAGCGTAAATCCCGCCAGCCAGGGTTTGCGCCGTCCGCCATGGTCGGCGACGGAGCCCAAGATCGGCCCGGCGATGGCAACCGCCAGCGCCGACAGGCTCATGGCGTAACCCCACTGGCTGGTCCCGGAAATTTCGTCGCCGGCGACGCCTTTGGTGAAATAGGCGGCGAAAACAAAGGTTGTGATCACCGTTGGAAAGGCCGAGTTGGCCCAATCGTACACGCACCACGCGACGCGGCCGCGCGTCCCGCCGGGATCGGGCGTGTCCGTCATCGGTTTTGCTGAGGCCGTGGCGCGCTCAACGGCCGCCGATCTCAACCATGGTCCGAACCTGGCGGCTGGCCACGGCAATCATCGACAGATCATTGACCTCGGTGGCCCAAAGCTCGGTGAGCAATTGCTCCGTCGGCTCGACCTGGGCGCGGTTCTTCTCAATCCAGCCTTCCACGGCCTTCTTCGCATCCGCCTTGACGCCGGCGAAATCGAGCACCTTGTTGGCCAGCGCCAGTTGATGGGCATAGACCTCTTCGACCAAGGCGGCCACGGCGAGCTGTTGCCAGTGACTGTCGGAATCCATGTATTCCGCCGCCGCCCGGAGACGCCCGAGACGGAACCGGGTGCCGACCGCGAAGTAGAACCGCGCCGCGTCGATGACGCCCACCTTGCGGCGCGCCGCCAGGCGGACGATATCGCAACCGGAATACAGATTGACCAGCCCCGAAACCCGCAAAGCCAGCGCTTCAGGGACACCCTTATCGACATAGGGTTTGGCCCGTGTCCGGGCATCCTTCACGTAATGCGCCGGTAAGGCCTTGTTGATGTCGCCGGCCAACGTTTGAATACCGTTGCGGAAGGCGTCAATATTCGTGCCCAGATCCAATGCGGACTCACCATTGCGAAGCAGCCACAACACCACCCAATCAATCAGGTGATTGACGTCCGCCAGCATCGCCGTCTGGACCGTGCTGGGGACCTTGTTATCCAACGCCTCGATCTGTTTCCAGATGTCGCGCAATTGGAAGGCTTCGCGGGTGATCAAATACGCGCGGGCAATTTCCGCCGCACCCAGGCCGGTCTTTTCCATGAACTCGAAGACAAAGGTATCACCGGCCCGATCAACCAACGAGTTCGTTGCCCGGGTCGCGATAATTTCACGGCGCAGCCGGTGCTGAGCGATTTCATCGCGGTAAGTGGCGCGCAGCGGTGTCGGGAAGTAAACGACCAAGTCATCGAACAGGTATGGGTCGTCAGGCAGGCTCGATGCGATCAACTCATCATAGAGCCAAATTTTGGCATAGGAGATCAGCACCGAAAGTTCCGGCCGGCACAGTCCCCGCTTCGCCAAGGCGCGCTCGGCGAGGGCTTCGTCATCGGGTAGGAACTCAACGCCACGATCCAGATTGCCGGCGCGTTCCAGGAACTTCATGAACCGCTGTTGGTTGTCGAGGCTTTGAACGGCCTGCGATTCCATCAGCGTCAGCGCCTGCGTCTGACGGTAATTGTGAACCAACACCAGGCTCGCGACCTCATCAGTCATCCGCGCCAATAAGGCATTGCGGCGTTTTTGGTCGAGCCCGCCGGCGGCCATGACAGCGTCCACCAAGATCTTGATGTTGACCTCGTGATCGGATGAATCGACGCCCGCTGAATTGTCGATGGCATCCGTATTCAGCCGCCCGCCATTTATTGCGAACTCGACACGGCCGCGTTGGGTTGTTCCCAAATTCGCACCCTCGCCGATAACCTTGCAGTTCAATTCATTGCCATTGATCCGAATGCCGTCATTGGCCCGGTCGCCAGCGTCCAGATGCGACTCGGTTGTCGCCTTGATGTAGGTGCCGATGCCGCCAAACCACAGCAAATCAATCTCGGCGCGGAGAAGATGCCTCATCAGTTCGTCAGGGGTGACGGCCTTCTTCGCGATGCCGAAGCACTCGCGGATTTCCGGTGACAGGCTGAGGGATTTGGCACTGCGTTCATATATGGCCGCACCTTTTGACAAAATCTTTTTGTCGTAATCCGCCCATGATGTCCTTGGCGTATCGAACAGACGCTTGCGCTCGACCCAGCTTTTCGCCGGATCCGGGTTCGGATCAACGAAGATGTGCATGTGATTGAAGGCGCCTAGCAATTTGATGTGCTTCGACAGCAGCATGCCGTTGCCGAACACATCGCCGGCCATGTCGCCAATGCCGACGACCGTGAAGTCCTCGTTCTGGATATCCGTGCCCATTTCGCGGAAATGGCGTTTCACCGATTCCCAGCCACCGCGCGCCGTGATGCCCATACCCTTGTGGTCATAACCCTGGCTACCACCCGACGCGAAGGCATCGCCCAGCCAATGGCCGTAATCTTCGGAAACGCCGTTGGCGATATCTGAAAACGTCGCCGTGCCCTTGTCAGCGGCAACAACCAAATAAGGATCGTCGTCATCAAGTCGAACAACGGATTTCGGCGGCACGATTTTAGGGCCGGCAATGTTGTCCGTCAGATCGAGAAGGCCGGAGATCAGCGTTTTGTAACACGCGATGCCTTCCTCAAGAAACGCGTCACGGCCGCCTGATGCCGGCGGTTGTTTGACCACGAACCCGCCTTTCGAGCCGACCGGTACGATGACCGCATTCTTGACCTGCTGGGCCTTGACCAAGCCAAGAATTTCCGTGCGGAAATCTTCGCGCCGATCGGACCAACGCAGGCCGCCCCGCGCAACGAAACCAAAGCGCAGATGCACGCCCTCGACGCGCGGGCTGTAGACGAAAATTTCGCGCAGCGGTCGGGGCAATGGCAGTTCGTCAATTTTATGAGAATTCAATTTGAAAGATACGTAAGGTTTGGTATTGCCGTTCGCATCGGGCTGATAATAATTCGTCCGCAGGGTGCTCTCGACCAGATTGAGGAAGCGGCGAATGATCCGATCTTCGTCGGCGCTTTCAACGGTTTCCATCCCCTTCAAGATCCGGCGCCGAACCACCGGCGCTTTGCGGGCTGATTCTTTGCTTGTGGACGGATCGAAGATGGTCGTGAACAGATCAACCAGGCCCGCTGCCAGCTTCGGATTATTGACCATTGTTTCGGCCATGTAATCCTGCGAGAACGCAATCCCGGCTTGCCGCAAGTATTTCGAATAGGCCCTGAGCACGACAATTTCCCGCCACGCCAGCCCGCCGCCAACCACCAGTCCATTGAAGTTATCGCTCTCGATCTCGCCGTCCCAGACCCGCGCAAAGGCATCTTGGAAATTGGCCCGGACTTTCGCCAAGTCGACAGCGGCACCGCTTTTGGAACGAAGCCCGAAATTGTGGATAACCAAAAGACCCCGGCCGATCCCTGACAAATCCGTTTGGTGCGGGCCGGCCTCATCAAGAACCTTGAAACCCATGTGTTCGAACACCGGCAGAACGTCGGAGAGTGGGATGGCATGGGCAAAATGATAAATCTTAAAGCGAACCTCATCCGGCGCCGCGTCCGCGGGCTTGAAGAGGTTCATGCCGATCCCGCCTTCAGCCAGGATGCGCTCGATCTCATCAATGTCGTCAAGAACTTCGCCGGGCGTATAGCGATCTCGGTAACCGGCGCCGAAAGCAGCGGCGTACCGATCCATGAGGTCAAGCCCGATGCCCTCACCGTGCCGGTTGACCAAGGCTTCGGTGACCTTGTCCGTCCATGACCGTGCAGCCTCGGCCAAGCGGGCCTCAATGCGGTCCGCATCAAAGGCCGGAATTTTCCCAACTTCCGTGGTGACCAGGAAATGGACGCGGGCCAAAGGTGAATCACCGACTTGCGTAAAGAACAGAGAATCCGTGCCTTCGAATTCTTCAACCAAAATGTCCTCAAGCCGATGGCGCAAATCGGTCGTGTAGCGTTCGCGCGGAACGAACACGAGGCACGATAGAAATCGCTTGAAGTTGTCGACCCGCACGAACAAGGCCACCCGCTGGTGTTCCTGCAAATGCAATATGCCCATGGCGGTCTCGTAGAGATGCGCGTCAGACGCCTGGAATAGCTCGTCACGCGGGAAGGTTTCCAGAACGTTGGTCAGGGACTTGCCGTCGTGGCTGCTTCGTCCGAACCCGGCCCGGTCAATGATCTTCGTGATACGGCGGCGTAATAAGGGAATATCGCGCGGGCTTTTGTTGTAGGCAACGGACGTGAACAGGCCGACAAAAACCCGAAACCCGATGACCTTGCCTCGGCCGTCGATCCGCTTCACCGCAACCACATCCATATTGACGGAACGGTGCACCGTCGACCGGCCATCGGATTTTGAAATTAGCAACAACGACGGTTTGGTTAGGAATTCCCGGATATCGTTTGGCATCTGACGCATCAAGCTGATTGCATACACGTCCGAGTCGCGCAGCACGCCGAGGCTGTTCTTCTTGTCTACCACCATCCGCATGTTTTTCCCCGACCCGGTGACGGTCAAATCACGAAAGCCCAGGAAAGTGAAATTGTTATCGTGCATCCAACGCAGGAACTCACGAACTTCATAGCAATCTTCGGGATTTGTGCCTTTCGGCTCAACTTCCAGATCTTCAACAACCGTTAGCATGCGCTCGCGCATGGGCCGCCAGTCCTCTACGGCGGCACGGACATCGGCTAGAACCTTCTCAATATCGCGGCGGATTTCCGCGTGCCGGCTTTTCGGTTGCTCGGATACCTCTAGATGGATGAAGGATTCAACGGATGCCCCCGCATCGGCCTCGCCGGGGTTCAAAATGCTAAGCATCTTGCCAGTTTTATCGCGCTGCGCCTTGACGATAGGGTGAATGATTAGATGTGCCGTCAAGCCGCGTTGATTGACCGCTGCGGTCACCGAGTCGACAAGAAACGGCATATCGTCGGTGATAACCTCAATCACCGTATGATCAGGATGGTGGCCATGGGGTTTCTGCCGTGGCGTGAAAACCCGCACCACGGCCTTGCGGCTGCCGCGCTTAGCGGCAAAATCCCAATGGTCCTGCACCATGTTAAAAATGGCTGCGCCGGCCATGCCGTCGAGGTCCGAGGCCGGAAGATTGGCGAGATATTGCCGGGTAAAAGCTTCCAGCTTTTTCGCCTTGGCGCCCTTCAACTTCGATTGGGCATGTCGGACAACTTTGTTAATCAG
>JABJBP010000103.1 GCA_018665815.1 Rhodospirillaceae bacterium | reverse complement strand
TATTTATGGCGCCATGACGAACGGCAATATCTTTAAGGCGAAAAATATCCGTACCGCCGAGGCCGCCAAGGTCATTGAAAACGCCCAGCGCGACATCAACATCGCCTTCGCCAATGAAGTGGCGATGATCTTCGATCACATGGGCCTGAATTCAGCCGACGTGTTTGCCGCCGCGAATACAAAATGGAATTTCATTGATTTCAAACCGGGATTGGTCGGCGGCCATTGTATCGGCGTTGACCCGTTTTATCTTGCGCATGCCGCCAGAGAGATGGGCCATGAACCCGAAGTGATTTTGGCCGGACGGCGCATCAACGACGGCATGGCGACATTCGTGGCCAATCGCATTTCGCGGGAACTCGAACAGCTACCCGGCGGCAATTCACCGCGCCGTGTATTGGTTCTAGGCTTGACCTTTAAGGAGAACGTTCCCGATCTCAGAAACTCGAAAGCCGCTGATCTTGTTGCGGCCTTGGAGGAATTGGGCCATGACGTCGATGTGCATGACGAAATGGCCGACCCGGCGCGGGCCAGCCGCGAATACGGTATCGATCTATTGAAAGAACTGCCCGGTCAGGAAGATTATGACTGTGTTGTCGGTGCGGTCAGCCATGCTGCCTATTATGCATTCGATGATGATCGTCTGGCCGGATTGCTGCTTTCCGGTGGTGTGGTTGCGGATATCAAGGGGATCTGGCGCCATCTTGACCTGGGCAAGGATTACCGACGATGGGAGCTCTGAACACTAGGCCCGTGCTTCGCGGCTGATCCGCCATTTGATCATCGTCCGGGGTGCTTGGTGGATACCGGAAACGATAATTTGCTCGGTTTTTTGGCGGCCACCCTCGGCGCAATACACACTTTCTTCCAAAGATAAATTTCCGCCTTCGGTATGAAACCGCCAACCTTGGCCCGATGCCAATCGCAACAACACCGTATTGCCCGCCGTCGTCAGCGACGCGTCCACATCAGGGTGAAGATGGAAACGAAGCGTGTAGGGAGGATTGCGTAATTCGCGGCTTGGCGGTTTGGTGCCGCCGCTTTCAATGGCGTCTTCGCCACGTACATCGCTGCCCTCGGCAGACAAATACAGGCTGCGCCAATGAATCAAGCCAAACACATCCAAATATCCATCGTGCGAGGATTCGACCAGGATGTTGCGCTCCAGTTCACGCCGGCGGGTTTGAATATTGCGCGGCTTGCGCTGCCCGAACCTACCGTTGGCAACAAGATTGGATGAATGCGTATTGCCGATTGTCAGCGTTGAATGCGCGGCTGTTGCACGGAGCGCGTCGCAGAGCATGGGCTCGCGCAGAGAGCCGGTACCGCAATTGACGATGAGGCGCTGTTTCCCAATGCTCATTTCGAAAGACAGAGTGCCTGCGTGGCCGTATGCGCTGGATGTTCCATCGACGGGCGTGCCGGCGTCCACAATGAGCGCGGTTCGCTGTGCGCCCAGGCGATAAAACCCGGTATGTGGCGCGCTTGCCGCGGCACGGCTTCGGCTACCCGAAAGTTCCAGTACCCGATCAATATATTCTGGTGTCGCGTGTCGGCTACCGTTAAATAGCGCCAGCCCATGGTCACCATGGCGGTAGGCGCGCAACATCGGTGTCATGCGGTCGATGGCGCCTTGAATATCTTGAGGTACGCTCGCATAGGCACCGCTCAGCGCCGTTCGAATGGTGATCAGGCGGGCCAGGAAATCAAGATGCCGTGCCGGGCTTCGCCCGGCATGGCCGCCATCGGCATTAATGTGGCGTTCAATCTCAGTGGTCAGGACGGCCAAATAAGTTTTAAGCCTGTTTGAATATTCTGGGAATGCCAGCGCGGCCATAATTGCGCCCTGCACGGCGGGCATGGGATCGTCACCGGGCCGGGGTTTGTGGGCCCAACGCACAAGGTGCCGCGCCTGGCGCCGCAGGACGCGCCGCCAAAGGCGCACGAAATCGTCGTCAGCGCCGTCCGTCAGGGCGTGATCATGGATTAGCCAATGGTTCAGGCGATCGCCTAAGATATCCAAGCGCCAGACGTCGGTGTGCCAACGGTCGAAATTGGCAAGCCAGACCGCAGCCATTTGGCGCAACTGTGCGAGCTCGGCGGTGGTGTTTGAAAATCCGGAAAAGCGGTGCCGTTCGAGATATTCCCGCCTGCTACCATCCGCCGGTATTGACCAATAGGATCGGGGCTCGATGTTGCCGTCCAGCGCGACCCCAATGTCGTTGGTAACCTGCCCTTGCCACAAATCATCTGGCGCCCACGAAGGCGCTGCACCATCGCCACGGCCAAGGCTGAGGTCATAAAGGCGCGAGCGGAATGTCCAGGCACGAAGGCCATGGGCCATACGGTCAATCCAATTCGAAGGCATTCTTGTAGTCGAGCTTGAGCTCGGGGTTTTGCCGATCTTTTTCCAACAGGCAATTGCCAATCACCAAAACCTCGATATCGCTACCCATGAAACATCTGAAGGCATCTTCCGGCGTACACACAATCGGTTCGCCACGGACATTGAAGCTGGTGTTAACAACGACAGGGCAGCCGGTCAATTCTTTGAAACGCGTCAACAGCGCATGGTAGCGCGGGTTTGTTTCGGCATGGACGGTTTGAATGCGCGCCGAATAATCAACATGGGTGACCGCCGGAATTTCCGAACGCGGCACATTCAGTTTGTCGATACCGAACAAAGCATTCTCGGCCTCGGTCATTTGCCGGCGCCGGCTTTCACTGACATCGGCGACCATCAACATATAAGGGCTGTCACCATCCAACTCGAACCACTCAGCGACATCTTCGCGCCGCACGGAGGGCGCGAAGGGTCGAAATGATTCACGGTATTTGACGCGCAGATTGAGAGTCTTCTGCATGGTTGGTGAGCGCGGATCACCCAATATGGAACGCCCGCCGAGCGCCCGAGGCCCAAATTCCATGCGGCCCTGAAACCAACCGACGGCTTTTTCCGCGGCCAGTGCCTCGGCCGTTGC
>JABJBP010000102.1 GCA_018665815.1 Rhodospirillaceae bacterium | reverse complement strand
CCAGGGCACCCGGTCGAACGCGATCAGTCTGAGTGAGCGGCCCGGCACATCGACACCGTCGCGCACCGCATCGGTGCCCAACAGGCAGGTGTCTTCTTCGGCTCGGAAAATGTCGATGAGGGTGCCCGTGTCCATGGGATCTACATGCTGCGCCAACAACGGTAGGCCGGCGGCTTCAAGGGGGGCTGCGATGCGTTCATGCACAGTTCGCAGGCGATTGATGGCGGTGAACAACCCCAGGCCGCCGCCACCGGCGGCGAGAAATAATTCCCGGTAGGCTGCGGCGACTTGATCGGCATCGTTGCGGCCGACATCGCCGACCACCAGAACAAGCGTTTGTTTGGCATAATCGAAAGGCGAGGGGTGGGCGGCGCGCGATGTCGCGGCCTCAATGTGACCGACACCGACGCGCCGGTCGGCAGCGGGCCAGGCGCCTTCCGACGCCGGGTCTTGGTCTAGGTCAGTGATCTCGCCACTTTCATCGCGCAGGCTGGCCGAGGTGACCAGCACGCCATGGGCCGGCGCGAAGACGGTTTCCGCCAGGGGTTCCGTGGGATCCGCCCAATGGCGATGAAACCCGACATCGATATCGCGTCCGGCGATCCTCGATACCCCGAACCAATCAACGAAAATTGGTGGCGTGTCGTTCTGCAGGCTGTCCAGCATCGACCGCCAGGCGCTCAGAGGTTGGACGGCGCGGTGTGTCAGGCTGCGCGCTAGGCCTTGCAGCCGCGCCCGTGTCGCTGACTCCAATTCTTCCGATTCTTCATCGAGGCGAGCCATCAGGGCCTTGATTAATTCCGTTAGCGGTCTTTCCAGCCGTGCGAAAGCCGTCGCCAACTTTGAAGCTGCGTCCAAAAGGCCTTCAACGGGCGACGTGGTTTCTGTTTCCAGATCGAAGGGCGAGTTGGCGTTGTTGTCGCGGGCATACACCTGTTGGCGGACCAGGATTAAAAAGCTTTCCGCCGGACCGCTAGGCTGGCCGCCGCCCAGGCGTTGGTTCCAGCCGGGCCCCGGCAGCGCCCGGGCTGCGCGCAACACCTCATCCAACACTTCCTCCGCCTTGTCATCGCCGGCAATCAAATCCGTGGCACGGTCGCGCAATCCCCGGCCCCGGCTACTGCCACCGCCGGAGCGGCTGCCTTCCGGGCCGAGCAGCCATCGGCGCAGGTCGGCGCCTTCTCGCCCGGACAGATGGGCCGAGAACGCACTGTCCGCGGCATCGAACAAATGATGCCCTTCGTCGAAGACATAGCGCAGCGGCAGCGTCCCTTCCTCGCCCCCACCGCCAGCCCCCCCTAGAGCCGCCTGAACCAACACCAAGGCATGATTCGCAACAACGATATCCGCCGTCCGGGCGCGCCTGATCGTGCGTTCAATAAAACATTTCCGGTAATGGTCGCAGGCCGAATAGATGCATTCGCCTCGGGTGTCGGTGAGTTCTGTGGTCAACCGGCTCCCGAACAGATCGACCAGCCAGGCCGGGAAATCACCGCCGACCATATCGCCATCGCGGGTCGCTGACGCCCACCGGGCGATCAGGCCTAAAACAGCGGCGTCGGCACTAACGTGGGTGCCGGCGCGCCCGCCGGTTCGGCCAATGGCGTCGGCCAAATTCAACAGACATAGATAATTTTCGCGACCCTTGCGGATGACCACGCGGGCGTCCTTCTCCGCGCTCGTCGGGCAAAGCCGATCCAATTCGTTGTCCAACTGGCGCTGCAGGTTGCGGGTGAAGGTGCTAATCCAGACCGCACCTTGGTTTTTCTCCGCCCACAGACTGGCCGGCGCCACGTAACCCAACGTCTTGCCAATACCAGTGCCGGCTTCGGCCAGCACCAGGTTGGGTTCGTCGCGCTGGTTTCGGGGTTGGAAAGCTTGGGTGCACGACGCCGCGTAATCGCGCTGGCCTTGGCGTTTTTCCGAGCCGTCACCCAACAGTTCTGCCAATCGCGCTAGGCTTTCGGCAGGGGCCACCGGTTGATTGTCAGCCGGCGGTTCGGGCGGCACTTCGTGCCAGTCGGGTAGGCGTGACCAAACCCTGAGGCCTTGCCGCGCCGATTGAGAATGCCCGCCGTCGGGGGTACCGAGCGCAGCCAGCACCGCCGGTCCCCAGGGCCAGCTGGCGGCGGCCATGGTGGAGGCGATATCCGATGCGGCGGTGTCGCCTTTCGAGGCCTCGGTGCCCAAATCCGCTAGCAGGGCACGGGTGACTGCTAGCAGAGTTTCCGCCGACCGCTCGGGCGTCGAGGGCAAGGGCAGGCCTAGTGCTTCGGCCAAACCCAGCGGCGTCGGCAATGCAAACCGCGCCGGGTGGGTGAAGGCAAAAAGTTCCAGGACATCAAAGGCCGGAAACGGCGAGGTGCCGATGCGGCGCGCGGTGGACCTGGCATGACAAACGATCGGGGTCGTATCAGCGGCCAAGCGCCGGCGCACTTCAGCGCCGTCCAATAATTCGATTTCACCTTCTGGGCTCAGCCATGCCGTTGAGATGACCCCGGCAACAACAGCCGGCTGGCTAGGCAGCAGAATACGCAGCTGAGTGACGGACATATTGTCGAGTACCGCCTGGGCGCAAATCCGTCAAGAACCGGCGTTCCTGATATAGGACTGTTTGATCCAACTCGGAGGCTGTTCCTACTGATTTCCTCTGCGAATTGTGATGCACTTACTATTGAGCTGATGGAGATTGATTTGTTCCGAGTTCGGTCCCTGCCTTGCCGGGACGGGAGGGAATAACTTAGTGAGGCTCCAACAGAAGGAGGTTAGAAAGATGATCCCACCGAACCAGCCAACGGACATATTGAATCTGTGAAAACTGGACTCGGTCCTATGTGATCGAGTGGTGCCGAGAGCATCGATAACCCCCGCCGCTTCGCCGGCGGGGTTTTGTATTGGGGCAGTTGCCAGATCGACCATTGGGTTGATCATGAGATTGATCGTTGGAGGCGCATAGCCTTGACGCTCTGCCCGGGCTTTGGATACCGTATACATGGATTGCGGACGATCGCGACGCTGGGTAAATGGGGGAAGGGATGGCAGACGGGCCACAAGATAGACCGAAAATTGCGCCGGAAGACAATCGACGTGACCGCACGGACCAAGGCGATCGGCGTGACGAAGATGGCCGCCGCGACGACGACCGCCGCGCCGAGGAGCGCCGGGGTACCGGTAAAGCCATCGACTGGAACGGCTTGGAACAACGCGCCAATGAGCGGCGCGATACGGAACGCCGGTCGCGCGAACGGCGCCAGTTGGAGCGGCGGTATGCCGAACGTCGTAATATTGACGATATCATTGATGCGGGATGGCCGGCACTCAACAAGGATTGACGGCATGACGAGAATGAATGCCGGTATCCCAAGGCATACTTTTTTCACAAATTTGCCCAATTTTTCGGCAATTTGCGGCCTCAACAGGCGGATTGTGTGAATTGAGGTTTCTAACGTCTTGCGGTCTCCGGGGAATCGTCATAATTCCTTAAGCCAAGCGCATCAAATTGTCTCCCGGAGGACGGCGTCCCGTGTTCAAGAAGAATAAAACCAAAATCGATATCGGCGACAAGTTCGTAAAGGCCGACGACCCGACGACCGTTTGGATCGTTGCCGGCAGCGGCAGCCCGGTAGCGTCCATGCCGCATTTTCAGGTTGTCCGTGAAGATTACGCCAGCCGGGTTCGCACCCTGTCACAGCAAGTGCTGTTGGATACGGATTTCTATCGGCGGGTTTCTTAAAGCGCCCTTCATTAAGACCCCTTACGGCGCACCGAGCATCGATATTTTCTTGATGATATAGTCCCCACCTACATTTATCAGCGCGATGCCGCTAAAGGGATCGCGGAATCCGCGGTCAGTTGTGTCCATTACCGATTTGTCGTCGATGGTGACGGTCATTCGGCCGTCGACGTGACGGGACCACACCAAGCGATGAACTTTCTTGTCCTCAAGTGCATAAGGCGCGTCGGCGCGGTCCACGACGCTGGTGCCGCCCCTCGATACCCTGAGCAGTTCAAGCTTGCCACCGGGCGAATATCCAAGCCGGTACCCCGGTGACGCGGCGCCGCGAAAATTTCCCTGATAGACGGCGAACTGTAGGCGTCCTGCCTTTGACCACGAACTGAAATCGGCTTCCATGGAGAACGCATTGGAGACTTTCGCGCCGGCGTGAATGACAGCGGCCTTCGGTTCGGCGCTGCGGGTATCGCCCGATCCATCTTTTTTGCGGGTCAGGACCTGATTAAGAATTTGACCGAAAATTTGCGCGGCCTTGTCTTCGTTGGACGTGGCAGTGTTCTCGTTGGCGGTGTTCGTGTTCGAGGCAGGATCAATGGCGCTTCTCAATCCCCAACCACGTTCAATCCAATATTTACCCGAGACCACCGTCCAGACCGGGTCCTTGGCGTAATCGCCATCCAGAAATTCGTCATCGAACACACGTTCGTGCCAAGGTCGGTCAAAGCCCCGTGCCAGGTCGCGCAGATCGCGAAGAAAGGTCGGGTCGGCAGCGCGAGCTCTCTCCGCCCGGTCAACCAAAGCGTTCAACTTATCGATGAATGCTTGGGTCTGTTTGCCGTCGCCGGCACTGGAATCTGGGTTGTTCCATTGCGAATAGGTCGATTGTTGGGCCTGGGCCGGAACCGCAACGGCCATCGTGATGGCCAGCAAAACACCAATAAGACGCGCCATATGAAACCCTCCCCGTTAGGAGAAAACCGTATCACAGGGGGCGAAGGGTCGCCAAGGGACGGCATGCTGGACGGCGATGTTGGTGAGCTTCTAGGCGGCTTGTTCCAATGCCGGTGGCCGCACGCCCAACATGTGGCATATGGCGAAGCACAGTTCGGCCCGGTTCATCGTGTAGAAATGAAATTGTTCGACACCGTGAGCATGTAGCGCACGGCATTGTTCGGCGGCGACGCTGGCGGCGACCAGACGCCGAGTTTCCGGGTCTTGATCAAGCCCATCGAATAATTCGGCCAACCAGGGCGGTATGGAGGCGCCGCATTTGGCGCTGAATTTGGCGACCTGATGAAAATTGGTAACCGGCAGAATGCCAGGGATCACCGGCACCGATATGCCGGCGGCCAGGACCCGGTCCATGAACCTGAGGTAAATGTCGGCGTCGAAAAAATACTGAGTGATGACGGCGTCCGCGCCGGCATCGACTTTGCGTTTAAGATTGTCCTGATCGGCCTGGGCGTTGGGCGCATCGGGATGAATTTCCGGGTAGGCGGCGACGCTGACTTTGAAATCTCCGACGCGTTTTAACCCGGCGACCAAGTCGCTAGCGTAGGCGTAGCCATCGGGATGCGGTTCATAGGGTCCCGCAGCTTTCCCCTGGCCGCCCGGTTGATCGCCGCGTAGTGCGATAATATGGCTGACGCCGGCGTCCACGAATTGCCGAGCGACATCATCGGTACGCCCGCGGCTGGCACCGACGCAGGTCAGGTGCGCGGCTGGCCTCAAAGCTGTTGAGTTGAGGATTCTGGAAATTGTCTGCAATGATCGCTCGCTGGTCGATCCGCCGGCGCCGTAGGTGACGGATACATATGCCGGATCAAGCGGAGCCAAGCGGGCGAGGCAGGCCCAGAAGCGCTGCTCCGAATCGGGGCCTGATGGCGGGAACAATTCGAAACTTACATCGACGTTGTCCGGCAACGGCGCGGCAATCGCCAAGTCCGGGCCGGCAATTTGTTTAGTTTCGATGAGGGCGCGGGCGTGGAAAAAGGATTGTTCAGGCATGGTCTTGGCTTTCTTTGCTTCTGATTGATTTGATGACGAAGTTTGCGCTCAATGCACGGCGTCTTGGATCTCCGACATCCAGACCCAATGGTCACCGGCCCCGTCGACGCTGTCCAATTCGGGCTTGATACCGACCCACAATGTCACGGTCAGTGGCGTGCCGGGGAGATGCGCGATGCGGCGGACTTCAAGCTCGGCATCGGCAAACCAGCCACCAACCTCAGCATCGGCGAAGCCCAACCGGCGGTGTTCGTGTTCATCGCGCAGGCTTTCTTGGCCGTGCGGCGCGAAATCTACGGCCAGCAGCATGCCGCCGGGTTTCAGGACGCGTGCCGTCTCGGCAATGGCGCGTGCCGGGTCATCGGCGAAGTGCAGAACCTGATGAATGATCGCCGCATCGAAGGACCGACTGGGCAAGGCCATCTGATACATATCGCTTTGACGGACCTGACAGTGGCCGATGTCGGCGCGATCCAGGTTGGTGCGCGCCACGGCCAGCATATCTCGCGACATATCGATGCCGACACCGGCACCGATTTGGGGCGCCACCAATTCCAGCATGCGTCCGGTGCCGGTACCGACATCGAGGAAATCATCAATGCCGTCCTCGGGCAGGAACGAAAGCACCGCATTCTCGACTTCCGCCTCATCGACATGAAGCGCACGCAGTTGATCCCAGCTCGCGGCGTTGGTGCCGAAGTACGCGCTGGCCGCATCGGCGCGTTCCTGTTTGACCTCGGCCAGGCGCGCGCCGTCGCCGGCAATTACCGGGTCTTCCGCCGGCATCAAATCGCCAAGGCTGAGTAGCACGCGCGCGCCCAGGCCGTCGCGCGCGGCGCGGTGGAACACCCAGCTACCTTCTTGAAATCTTTCCAGCAAGCCGGCCTCGACAAGTAGCTTCAGGTGGCGCGAAACGCGCGGCTGGCTTTGGCCCAAAATGCGCGTCAGTTCGCTCACCGTGAGCTCGGTTCTGGCGCAAAGAACAAGAATCCGGAGGCGAGTCGGTTCGGCGGTGGCCCGAAGTTTGTTGAGAAGTTGGTCCATGAGATCGCGGACTGTCCATTTGGTTGGGGCGGCAAATTCAATGTTATCGAGCAGCACATGGCCGCCTCTTGATAAGACGTTATTGCACAATGAAAAAAAGATATCAACATATCTATATATCATTGTTTATACTTATTAACGAAAACTCACGAAAACCGGGCAGTTTGGATGAATTTTCATCCTTTGAGCACCCGTGCGGCGGCGTTTCCTTTCACGAGGCACGCCTATTCTTCAGGCTGGTGTCACGGAGATGAAATAGGGTGGGTATTAACGAGCTGGTAACCATGATGGTGCAGACTACTTTTATGAATAGGGACGTTGCGCCGATGATGTTCTCTCGGCTGTTTGCATTATTGATCTGTGCGCTGGTGATGACCGGCTGCGCCACTGCGCCGGCCCCCGGTGATCGCGACGCCGTGGCTGACTTCGAAGAGATCAATGATCCCTTCGAGCCGACCAACAGGGGGGTGTTTACCGTTAACCGTGCCCTCGACCGGCTGGCACTGAAGCCGGCAGCGACTGTTTACCGCAAAGGCCTGCCCGAATTCGTGCAAGACCGTATCGGTGACATCCTCGCCAATCTGCGCAGCCCGGTGATCTTTCTAAACGATGTGTTGCAAGGCGAAGGCGTGCGCGCCGCACATACCCTGATGCGGTTCGTCATCAATTCAACCCTCGGGTTGGGTGGGTTCATGGACATGGCCACGGCCATGGACATCGAAGGCCACGATGAGGATTTCGGCCAGACCTTGGCCGTTTGGGGCGTACCCGAAGGGCCGTTTATGATGCTGCCGGTTTTCGGCCCTTCAAATCCACGCGATACGGTTGGTCTGGTGGTCGATTTTCTGACCGATCCGTTGAGTATTTGGGCGGTCAATACAGACCGCGAATACGCGAGCTTTGCACGCGCCGGTGTGCAGGCCGTCGATGCGCGTTCCGATACGCTTGATCTTCTTGATGATGTTGAAAAGTCTTCACTTGATTTCTATGCGGCGATCCGTAGCTTGTACCGGCAGCGCCGCGCTGACGCGATTTCCAATGGCAAGGGGTCGGCCAATTTCCCGGCCCCCGGCCTCAGCCAATCGCCCCTTGGCCCGGTGTTGGACGACAACGAGGAACTCTCGCGGAGCGCTTTCAGGTAATGATCTTGAATTTGTCTAGCTACCGGTCCCTGACGGGATATTTTCTTGGGGCGTTCTTGGCGTTCGCCACCTTGCCCGCATTGGCCGGCGTCGAGGAAGGATCCGAAAAATTCGTCCGCTCCTTGGCCGACAAAGCGGTCCATTCGCTGACTACCGCCGACACACCCAGGCTCGAGCGGATCAAGCGGTTTCGTGAGTTGTTCCGTGAAAGTTTTGCGGCCACCTCAATTGGCAAGTTCGTACTCGGCCGCAATTGGCGCCGCGCCAGCGACGACGAGAAAAAAGAATACCTGACGCTGTTCGAGGACCTGATGGTGGTCACCTATGTCGACCGCTTCCAGCGTTATGCCGGCGAGGCTTTGAAAGTCACCAAAAGCCGCGCGGAAAATGACAATATAGCTACCGTGTTCTCCGAGATCCAACGCCCCGGCGGGATCAAGCCGATCCGCGTTGATTGGCGGATCGGCACCAATGGCACGATTTATAAAATTCTCGACGTCATCGTCGAAGGGACTTCCATGTCGAACACGCTGCGTTCGGATTTCGGCTCAATCGTCCGGCGCCAGGGCGGCAAGGTCGCCGGCCTGATCACCGCGCTGCGCGAAAAGACCGAGGCCTTAAAGGCGGAAGCGCAGTAGGCGCCGAGGCGCCTCAGCGTAAATTCAATTTATCCCCCAGTACGTCCGGATTGACCACGTTAATCGGATTGCCCTTCGTGTACGCGACAATTTGCTCGAAGATATCCGTGAACTGAAGCTGATATTCCTCTTGCGAAACATAACCGATATGCGGCGTGCAAATCACATTCGGCATGTTCAACAATGGATGCGCTGTATCGCCCATCGGCTCGTCTTCATAGACGTCCACGGCCGCCATGCCGGGCCGCCCGGCTTCCAGTGCCGCGACCAGTGCGCCGGGCTCAATCAACGGCGCGCGCGAGGTGTTGACGAGCAAGGCGCCCGGTTTCATGAGGCCCAAGTCGGCGGCTGTGATAATGCCCCGCGTCGCCGGATAAAGCCTAAGCTGCAGGGATATGACGTCGCATTCAGTGAAGAAGGTTTCGCGCGAAGCTGCCACGGCCACGCCGTCGGCCCGGGCACGTGCTTGCCCTTCATCGCTCGCCCAAAAGATCACGTCCATGCCGAAGGCCCGGCCGTACTCGGCAATAGCCCGGCCGATCCGCCCATAGCCGTATCGAAGTAGTCGTCGAGGATGGTGATGTTCATGATGCGCTCATTGTCAGTTAGGCCTCGGGGCTTCGGTGATTGACTGTCGCCCCCCGATATCTAACGCTTCCGAATATGCATGACCACGCTATTGATTTAATCGCGGCGCAAGATGCCGGCACCGAAGCGGCATTGCTGGCGCTCAACAACGCCCACGCCGAAGAAACATCGTTCCTGACGATCGACGCGTGGCGGACGTTGATTGAGGCGGCATATGCAGCGACGTGCATTGGTGGCGCTGCGGCGCTGCTGATCGCCTTTGACGATCAGGCGGTCTATGACGGTGTGAATTTTCAGTGGTTCCGGTCACGCTGGAAAAACTTCGTCTATGTGGATCGGGTCATCGTCGCCGATAGCCATCGCGGCCGCGGCGTCGCCCGCGCGCTCTACGATGAATTGTTCCGGCGCATGGTTGCGTCGGGTCACACCACTTTGACCTGCGAGGTGAACATCAACCCACCAAACCCCGGCTCCGACGTCTTTCATGCCCGCCTAGGCTTCAATGAGGTCGGCCGCGCAGAGCTTCCCGATCGAGGTAAGGAAGTCAGATATCTCGTGAAAGATTTGACGTAAGACGTGACCCGACGCCAGTGGCGTCAATCCCGCGTCAGCGGCTTATACTTGATCCGGTGGGGTTGATCCGCGTCGTCGCCGAGGCGGCGTTTTTTGTCGGCTTCGTAGTCTTCGTAGTTGCCTTCGAACCAGACCACTTCGCTGTCGCCCTCGAACGCGATGATGTGGGTCGCCAAGCGGTCGAGGAACCAGCGGTCGTGGCTGATGACCACGGCGCAGCCGGCGAAGTCGGCGAGGCTGTCTTCCAGGGCGCGCAGCGTTTCCACGTCCAGGTCGTTGGTCGGCTCATCCAATAAGAGCACGTTGTTGCCGGCCTTCAGCATTTTCGCCAGGTGCACGCGGTTGCGTTCACCGCCCGAGAGCTGGCCGACCTTCTTTTGTTGGTCGGCACTCTTAAAGTTAAACTGAGCGACGTAGGCGCGGCTTTGCATGGTGCGTTTGCCGAGATCAATCTCATCCAAACCGCCGGAGATTTCTTCCCAGACGGTCTTCGCGTCATCCAATGAATCGCGCGATTGGTCGATATAGCCGAGCTGCGCCGTGTCGCCAATGCGGATTTCGCCGCCGTCGGGAGCTTCCTGACCGGTGATCATCCGAAACAGCGTGGTCTTGCCGGCGCCGTTCGGGCCGACGATGCCGACGATGCCGCCGGGCGGCAGCTTGAAGGATAAACCGTCCATGAGCAGGTGGTTGCCGAAACCCTTGCGGACGTCGGTGGCCTCGATCACCAGATCGCCCAGGCGCGGTGCGGGCGGGATAACAATCTGCGCTTCGCCGGCCTTAGCGTTGCGGGATTTATCAACCAAATCATCGTAAGCGGTGATCCGGGCTTTTGATTTCGCCTGACGGGCGCGGGGGCTTGCGCGGATCCAGTCCAGTTCGTGTGCCAGGGTGCGCTGGCGTGCGGTTTCTTCGCGCTCTTCCTGTTTTAGGCGTTTTTGTTTCTGTTCCAGCCAGGCCGAATAGTTGCCTTCATAGGGGATGCCGTTGCCGCGATCCAATTCCAAAATCCAACCCGTCACGTTGTCCAAGAAATAGCGATCGTGTGTGACCATCAAAACGGTGCCGTCGTAATCACGCAGATGGCGTTCCAGCCAGGCCACGGACTCGGCGTCCAGATGGTTGGTGGGTTCATCCAACAAAAGCACTTCGGGCTTTTGCAAAAGCAATCGGCAAAGTGCTACTCGGCGCCTCTCACCGCCGGACAACTTCTCGACGCCCGAGTCGGCCGGCGGGCAGCGCAACGCATCCATGGCAATCTCGATGGTGCGTTCCAATTCCCAGCCGTCAACGGCATCGATTTGTTCCTGCAGCTCGCCTTGTTCGGCCAACAGCGCGGTCATTTCATCGTCGTCCATGGGCTCGGCGAATTTTTCCGAGATATCATTGAACCGGTCCAACAGGTCCTTGGTGCCGCCGAGGCCGTCGGTGACGTTTTCCTCGACCGTCTTCGCCGGGTCCAATTGCGGTTCTTGTTCCAGATACCCGACACGCACACCTTCCGCTGCCCAGGCTTCTCCGTTCGAGGGCTCTTCACGCCCCGCCATCATTTTCATCAAGGTCGATTTGCCGGCACCGTTGACGCCCAAGACACCGATCTTGGCGTCCGGCAGGAATGACAATGTCACGCCTTTCAGAATCTCCTTACCCCCGGGAAAGGTTTTCGAAAGATCTTTCATTACATAGGAATACTGGTAACTCGCCATCGTGCCGGTCCTTGAAATTTGGAATTACGTGGTGCCTGGGCCGCTGGAGCCCAAAGGCAGCGTCTTTTATCGCACGCCTATGGGAAGCGCAAACCCGCGAGGGGAAGTGTTTATTGATTTCGGACAAACGGACCGGCAATGAAACCTGTTAAGGTGCTGGGATGAGCCGAGGATCGAAATTTAGGACGATGCCGCTCCGCCGCCTCGCGGCGTGGGCTTTTGTGATGGCGGCGTTGCTGGCCGTAGCCATCCTAGGCTTTGAGGGCTGGTGGATACATCGTTTGATGGACGCGGGTACTGATGTCGCGGTTTGGAAACTGGGAGGGTTGGCCCTGGCGTCCATTGCCGTTGTCATTGGTGCGGTGGGTTTTGGCCTGGATCGCATTCTGGTAGCCCGCGAAAGTGACCATCGCAGCTTGCCGGCGCGGCCCGAGTTTTTTGATTTCGATGAGATGAACCAGCCCATGCACATCAAGGAAATGGGCGGCCAGCGGCTCAAGGATTTAAGCTTTGTGGTTTTTGATACGGAAACCACCGGGCTTCGCCCTTCCGCCGGCGACGAGATAATTTCCATCGCCGGCGTTCGTATCGAGAACGGCGAGGTTGAGACGGCAACGGCGTTTACGCGCTTGGTCAATCCGGGTCGCACGATCCCGAAATCCTCGATCAAGTTTCACGGCATCACCGATGACATGGTTGCTGGCGAGGCGCCTCTTCGCGATGTCCTGCCGGGATTTAAGGATTTTATCGGTGACGCGGTATTGGTCGCGCACAACGCGGATTTTGATATGAAGTTCCTGAGCCTCAAGGAAGTTGCGACGGGGATTTGCATCGACAATCTGGTGCTCGACACGTTGTTTTTGTCGTTGTTTCTTGAACACGGGTCGCAAAACCATTCGTTTGATGCCATCGCCGAGCGTCTCGGCATCGACATTGAGGGCCGGCACACCGCTTTGGGTGACGCCATCGCCACGGCGCGAGTGTTTTTGCGTATGGTGGAGATGTTGGAAGCCCGTGGCGTCACCACCTTGCGCCAGGCTATTGAAAGCGCGCGGCACTTGGAACACGTGCGCCGCATGGCCGAGCAGTTCTAGCGCCCCGCCTTTTCAGTCCAATTCTCTTTAGTATACTTCTCCGGCAAATTCGAAGCGGACGCGCTCGCCAAAGGCGTTGATAGCTTTGAAGGCCTGCTTCATTAGCTGGCGGCGATGCTTGGTCAGGCTGTTCGGGTGGACGAAGTTGGTCACCCGCCGGCCATTGGAAAAATCAGCGATTTGTTGGTTCAACAAAAGCTCGGCGAGCAACGTGTAGGCGCTTGATAACTCATCATGGTCATCGGCGTTAAAGGTGCCCTGCTGGTGCAGGGCGGTCATGCGTTCGAGGGTCGAGCCGATTTCAATGCCCTCGCGCAAGGCGAACAATCGCACACCAGAAACCAAGGGCAGCGTGCCCATGTGTTTCAAGTTTAAATAGCCACGGTATTCCGGCGGATCTTTAATGGCGTTGAACCGACCGAACCAGCCGAGCGCACTTTGCGGCGCCTCGCGGGTGCACATCTCACGCAGGAACCGGCCATTGCCTTTAGCCAGTGCGGTAATATGGGCACGCAACTCGGTGGCAAAGCCATGATCCCCGTGGACGCCGCAAAAATCAAAGAAGATATCGCAATGGCGCAGCACTGCCGAGTTTCGCTTTTGCGGCCAGATCTCGGTTTGGCGGCGCCATTCGGACCGGCGTTTGCGCCAGAGCGGATTGGTCGCCATGACAAAGCCCAAACACAACGGCAGCCCGGCAACATCCAGATCCCGGGTCATTCGTTCCGCCAGGTCGATAAACCAAGCGTCGATTTCGGTATGCGCGTCGTCTGGGTAATCATCGATGATGAAACCATTGTCCTGGTCGGGGTGCACGTAGTTTTCGCCGCGCCCGCCCGAGCCCATGACGATGACCTCGAATTTTGCCGGCGCCGGGCCATTACCTTCTGCCTCCATGGCGCGCACCGCCTTGTCGACGATGCGCCGGTAAATGTCGTTGTTGATGTGTGTCAGCAGCGTCTGGATTTCCGTGACCGGCATGCCTTCAGTTAAAAGTTGTTCGGCAAGCCCAACCTGGACGGCTTTGATCTCACGGTACCCGTCGATGGAGTCCTCACGGGTGAGGTCATCGATTTGGCCCATCAGTGAGCCGGCGGCATGCGCGATGGCATCATTCAGATCAAGGATGCCGACAAAGCGTCCATCCGCCGCGACCACGGGCATGTGACGGAAGCCCAGGCGGCGCATCCGGGCGACAGCAAAATACAGATATTCGTCCTCGCCGATGGCCTCTACGGGGAGCGACATGATGTCCGCGCAAGGTTGGTCGGCCTCGGCCCGGTGGGCGACACGCCGCACGATGTCTTGTTCCGTCAAGATGCCGAGGACCTGGCTTGCCGGATCAATGACCACGCCGGCTGAATGTTTTTCCGTCGCCATTCGACCGACCACGTCGCCGATCCGTGTCTCCGGGGTAAGGGTCAGCGCATCGGTTCGGGTGAAATCCCGCACCAGTTTTGAAAATATGTCAGACCGTGTGGCCATCATTCCCGGTTCCGGTAGTCGTTGCACGGCGAGCAGTGCCGTGAACTTAAATCATATGTTGTTCCGTCTCAGGCGTCATTGATGAGACGCATTTGGCAGATCATCCGCCTGCCATTTCCGCATGATCTCATCGGAGCGGAGAAGGCCTCGCAATTCGTCTCGGACATGCTTCCATTTGAACCGCATGGAATTGATGACGATACCGCCGTCAAATTTTTTCAATTCAGGTGCGATGGGTGCCCATTCCACCAGCGCCCGCGTGCTCCGTCTGAAAGGTCCTTCGCTATCATCGATCTCAACCCAATTGGTGCCGCGTGCTCGGATCCGAAAGGCTTCGCGGGCGTCGTCGAATCCTTTCGGACGTTCATCGGGAATTTCCTCTGTGCCAAGGGTCTCTTCGACAATGTAAATGGCCAACGCACTCGTAACCTCGGGCGTCGCGCCGGTCGTGCGGCCGACGCTCGCGGCGGCATGGATGGTGAGGTCGGAAAGGCATGCAATATAGACTTCCCACTTCGCGATATTTACCGATTTCACGAAAAGCTCGTCCTCGAACATCAAGGTGAAACGCGTCCCGATACGGGTTTTTATATATCCATAAAGTGTCGTTTGGGCGATGAATTTAGCCCGTTGCTCGACGAATCGCCGGAGCGCCTCAGGACTCTCTATGGGGGCGGCCCGCCGCCATGAAGGCAGATTTTGGTATAATGTCTGCGAAACTATTCGCAAAGAATTCCAAAGGGTTATTGTCCTTACCTTTAATTTGGCATACATTTAAATTGCGCCTAATATAACGATAATGTTACCAACTTTAGTCGTGTGGGATCTATTGATCCACCACGCTAGGGAGGAGCGTACTGGTTACTGCTAATCAGTACATGCCTAAAGCAAAATAAAAAAGAAACCATCCGCTTTGGGCTATTGCCTGTCAGTCCCATTTTGGGGCCGCTAACATGCAAATTGCAGGGGAGAGTTTTGCAATGGCTGAAGTATCGCAAGAAACATTGGAGGCCCATTGGAGTAAGACGAAAAATCTGACCATCATCGTTCTCGCGATCTGGTTTGTTTTTTCGTATCTCATCCATTGGTTCGCCGGTTCATTAAATGCAATGTCGTTTATGGGATTTCCGCTTGGTTATTATATGGCCGCGCAGGGATCGCTGTTCATCTTCGTCGTCTTGATCTTCTGGCTTGCACGCCAGCAAGAGAAAATCGATGAAGAATTCGGTGTGGCGGAAGAGGAATAGGAGGCGATCCAATGAAGGGAGACTTTATTAGTAATCTGCCTAAGATTTACGGGATGTATACCGGCGGCTTCGTCGTTTTCATCCTTTTTATGGCAATCCTAGAGTACATGGGTGTATCCGCCGAAACGATCGGTATTTTGTTCGTCGCGTTCACCGTGTTCATTTATGCCGGTATCGGCTGGTTATCCAGAACGATGCAGGTTGACGCCTATTACGTTGCCGGCCGACAGGTCCCAGCGGTGTTCAACGGCATGGCCACGGCAGCGGACTGGATGTCCGGTGCATCGTTTGTGGCGATGGCGGGCGGCATTTACTTCGGCGGCCACGGTTATCTGGCCTTCGTTGTGGGCTGGACCGGCGGTTATGTGCTGGTGGCCTCGCTGATGGCACCTTACCTCAGGAAATTCGGCTGCTATACGGTGCCGGACTTCTTCGGTACCCGCTATGGCGGCAACTTGCCGCGGTTCTGTGCGGTTGTCGTCTTGGTGGTCGCGTCCTTCACGTATGTGACGGCGCAGATCAACGCGACGGGAACCATTGCATCGCGGGCGCTGCAAATTCCGTTTGAGGTTGGCGTCTGGTTTGGCCTTCTCGGTATTCTGCTTTGCTCCATGTTGGGCGGAATGCGGGCCGTGACCTGGACTCAGGTGGCGCAGTACATCGTGCTGATTATCGCCTATTTGATTCCGGTGATCTGGATGTCGAACAAACAAGGCTTTGGTGTCATTCCGCAGTTTTCCTACGGCGAAGCCGTGGCTAGGGTGGCCGAACTAGAGGTCATGCACCAACTTGGCGTCGTTAAAGCTGCGTCGGTGGCGGGCTTGAAGGCCTTGTCGGTACCGCATGCGGCGGCCGGCGATCCTTGGAAGTTCGTGACCTTGGTGGCCTGTATGATGCTCGGCACCGCGTCCTTGCCGCATATTCTGATGCGTTACTTCACCACACCTTCGGTGAAAGCTGCACGTCAGTCCGTGGCGTGGTCGTTGCTGTTCATCTTCATGCTGTACTTCACGGCACCAGCTCTGGCGACGTTCACCAAACTTCAGGTGCTCGATCCAAACCTGGCAACGGGCATAATCGGCAAGGCATTCGCCGATGTACAAGCCCTGGACTGGGTGCAGAAATGGAGCAGTGTGGGCTTCTTGAAGATCATCGATTCGAACAGTGATGGTCTTCTCCAGATCAACGAGTTCTTCATGCGCGGCGATATCGTCGTGTTGGCAACGCCGGAAATTGCCGGTCTGCCGTATGTGATCTCAGGTCTGGTTGCTGCCGGTGGTATGGCTGCTGCCATGTCAACGGCCGATGGCCTCTTGCTGGCAATCGCCAACGCGCTTTCCCACGATCTCTACTACAAGATGATCGATCCCAACGCCGACACGAAGCACCGTTTGATCGTTGCCCGTGTGTTGTTGGTTATTCTTGGGGCCGCGGCGGCGTTTATCGCCAGCTTGAAACTCACCAGTATTCTTGGGGCGGTGGCCTGGGCATTCGACTTTGCAATGTCCGGTCTATTCTTCCCGTTGGTGCTGGGGATTTGGTGGAAACGCTGTAACCGGCAAGGTGCTGTTGCCGGGATGATCGTCGGCTTCTGCGTCGGTACTTGGTATCTTTACCAGGTCCGGTGGGGTGGCATGACGCCTTGGATGGGCATTGACCATCTGCGGTTCGGTATCATCGGTGCCTCCGTCAGCTTGGTGACGACAATTGTCGTGACCTTGGTGACACCGGAACCGGATGCTGAAACACAGAAGATGGTTGACGAAATGCGTATCCCGATGGGTAAAGCGATCATCGATCAGGAACACTAAAACCTTTCGAACAAAAAGATCCGGGGCGAAGCTTGTCTTCGCCCCGGTTTTTTTGTGCTAAATTTCAAACTTAAAGGGCCAGCACGCGGGAGCCGCTAATGACCGATCCGTTTCCCATTTGGGTGATTGTCGCCGATTACGGCATGGGTGTGAT
>JABJBP010000101.1 GCA_018665815.1 Rhodospirillaceae bacterium | reverse complement strand
TACATCATCACCGCGAGGCGGATGACCTCAGGTGAGCTATTAAAATATCGGAAAGGGTTTTTCATCCAAAAAGGCTACGGAGCATCAATTGGCTGCTCAAGCCAATTTACTCTGACACTGCCCTAAAGGGACATCAACCACCAATTTTCGTGCCGTTGAGGAAATCCGCATTCTCGGCGATCAGTTCCTTGAGGAAACCCAACACCAGCCTAACTCTGGGAATGTGTTCGAGGTCTTTATGCACACTGAGCCAAAAATCCCGTTTGACGATGATCTGATCGGGAAGCACGGGCGTCAAACGCGGATCTGCAGCAGCAACAAAGGTTGGCAGCATGGCGATGCCCATACTGGCAATGGCGGCATGGTACTGGGCGACCAGGCTGGTAGAACGGAAAGTAATTTCTTGGTCACGCAGGACATCCGAAAGCCAGCGAACCGCCGAGATGACCACAAGTTCGTCGATGTAGTCGATGAAACGATGATCTTCCACGTCGTTCACCGTCGCCGGCATTCCGTACCGGTCCAAATAGTCATGAGACGCATAAAGGAACAGAGCAAATTCGCCAATTTTCTCGCTGACAATCCCGTGTCCGCCTGGTTTTGGAAAGCTGATGAGCACATCGGCTTCGCGTTTCGAAAGGTTTATCCAATGGGACGCAGTGACCAGTTCAACCCGCATGGAGGGGTGACGTTCGTAGAGGCCAATAAATCTCGGTGCCAGATATAAACTCCCCAGCGCTTCCATGGTGGCGACCCGGATCGTACCGCCGACCTCCGCCGCTTCGCCGCCGAAGGCCGCCGATATCTCCGCCACGTGTGCTTCGATCCCTTCCGCCTCACGAAGCAAAACCTCGCCACTGTCCGTCAACAGAAACCCGGCTGCCGTGCGTTCGAAAAGCTTCGTCCCCAGCGCGGCCTCCAGCCCCTTAATGCGGCGGCCGACGGTTGAGTGTGTCATCGAGAGGACCCGCGCCGACTGGCTCAGAGAGCGATGACGAACCAAAGTTAAAAATAAGGAAATATCATCCCAATCGAAGCGGGAGAGCTCCGTGCGAAACCCCAGATTCACGGCGTCCGGTCCGTCGTTCAATGTTGTGCCCTTTCTCCGTCGGTCACACTATTGTGCTGCTGCGTCCGCCTCCTGAACACAAGCCTCAAGCCGTTCGAAATCCATGATCCGCGGCGCCGCGTCGGCACCGTCGAATTCCGCCGGTGCCTGACTCTGGCGATGGACTTTCAAATCAAAGATATCAAACCGGTTATAATACCCGACCACGTCATGGAACTGCTTGGGAATGACGCAATCCTCCAGATCGATCTCCTGGATCAGCAGATGGTCCTCGTCTTTTGATGTCTCGACAATGGGAACGCCGTCTGGCCCCAGGATCATGGATACGCCCTTGGGTGAAGTCTTGACAATTCTCAGCGCATCCTCGCCAATTTCCGACAGCACATCAAAGGCTGTATCGTCGAGCCTGGACGACGCCACAACGTTGAACACCTTGGCTTCGAAGGAGTGGGCCCCGGCGCGAATACGGATTGCCGACGCCAAATCGTATCGTTCATTGGAGGACGGGTCATGGGTTGGCCAGATCGGCGGGTAACTGGAAATATGAATTTGCTCGCCCTGTGCCATCATCGAATAGCGAGCCAATGGATTTGTATTTTCTCCGCAAATCAATGCACCGATGCGGCCCAATGACGTCTCGGCAACGGTTAAGCCGGCGCCATCACCGTTGGCCCAGATCATTTTCTCGAAAAACGTTGGCACCAACTTGCGATGGTGGTTGAGAATAGCACCATCCGCGCCGATCAATAGATTGCTGTTCCACAAGCAACCGACGCTTCGCTTTGTGGCCTCACTGATGCCGATGGAAACCATAACGCCGGCATCCCGCGCGGCGCTGCAAATTTTTAAAACCTCTGGTCCAGGCACATGCACGGACGCCGCAGCGAACCGTTTGAAGAACTCGTGATTGTAGATGGGCGCCGAAAGGGCCGGCCAAAGAGGGAATCCCGGAACAAAGGATTCGGGAAAGGCGATTAACTGAACACCCGCATCGGCCGCCTTTTGAATATAGGCGCAGGTCTTCTCGACAGTCGCTCGGGTATCAAGATATACCGGCGCCACATGGGCCGCCGCCACAGTGATTTTTTGACTCATGACCATGTCTCACTCTGCCAATGGATAGGGCCGGCCCCGTTACCGGAGCCGGCCATATCGGATTAGAGCTTGTATTTACGGAAGTCGTATCGCGGCGGCAATTTCGCCATCAACTCTTCGCGTGGAATACGCTTCTTGAGCACGAATTTTGAGTCTTCGACCCGGCTCATGTAGCAGTCAATCATGCCACTATGGTCTTCGGCACGAAGGACCTTGGTGCCCTGCGGATGGGAAAGAGAGTTCTTCATCTGCAGGCCTTCAAGCGCCTCAATGGCACCTTGAGTGTCCTTCTTGCTCTGCCACCCCGACGCCTCGATGGCCGCTTTCAGGACGAAGAGGTTCTCATAACTCTGCCAGGCATGGCTTTTCGCCATGACGCGCTTTGAGCCGTTCTCCTTGGCATAGACCGGGTCCACGTCCATCAGTTCAATGAATTTCTTGTGGGGCTCGTCATTCTTGAACTCCAACGGGCGGGGGAAGTTTTCCAGGAAGTACACGCCTTCCGTGGCGCCGCCGATGTCGCGGGGGTCGATGGCCTCAATGGTGCCGGAAACGGAGTACATCTTCATCTTCTCATCGAGACGCATGGATTTCTGCTGTGTATAGAAAGCCACGGAAAGAGCTCCGAAGAAGACCGAGAACAGGACTTCCGTTTCCTCGGGAATACGGGCCAGGTACGGCACCAGATCCTTGGTGCCCAGCGGTACGGCAATGGGGTCGTTGACCTTGCCGCCAGCGGCCTCGATCAGTTTGCGATGCTCCTGGTGATGGCTGTGGCCCCAGGCGTAATCGGGGAAGATCATCGTCCAGTTTTTACCCAGATTTTCCATGGCCCAGGGAACGCCCGCAGCGGCCAGTGCGTAGGTATCGGTCCCGGTACGGAAACTATAGCGCGAACCCTTGGAGCCCGTCGCCTCCGTCGCTTCACCAGCCGAAAAATACGGCGTCTTCAATTCGGTGGCGATTGGCAAAGACGCCAGCATGATGCCGGAATGGACGGAGCCGACAATGAACGACGCTTTCTTGCGCTGAATCAGCGAACGCAGCTTGCGGGCGCCTGCCGCGGGATTGGATTCTGTATCGGCGATCGCCAATTCGACCTTGCGTCCCGAAATTCCGCCGCCGTCGTTGATCAGCTTGACGGCCGCCTTGGCGCACTTGTCGTGCCAATATCCCCAGGATGAGAACCCGCCGGTCAACTCGCACTGGTGGCCGATGACAATGGGTCCGGATTCCTTCGCGAAAAGGCCTTGCGTCAGGCCCAGGTATGCCGTCGTCGCAGCGGCGCCGCCCGCCATGGCCGTTTGCAAAAACGATCGGCGTGTTTGCCCCTTCGGGGTGTCTGGCTTGAGGTCTGTGATTTTTGTCTTCTTTGTCATTTTCTTGTCTCCAACTAGAGGTGAACGAGGGTGGCTCGATCCCGCCTTTGTTAGCGGTTGTTAGATGGTCACGCCGAGATATCGATGCAGCGTGTCCTTATCGTCTTTTAAATCTTCGGCCCGGGCCTCATGGACCACGGCACCTTTCTCCATGATGTAAATTCGTGAGCACAGCTTCAGCGCCGTCTTGATGTTCTGTTCGACAAGCAGGATTGAGACGCCGGCCTTGTTGACGGCGGCAATCTCGCGGCGAATGTCCTGAACCAGGATGGGCATGATGCCTTCCGTCGGCTCATCGAGGATCAGCAGGCGTGGTTTCAATACCAGGCAGCGGGCAATTGCCAGCATTTGCTGTTCACCACCGGACAAGGTGCCCCCGGACTGACCTAGGCGTTCCTTCAAGCGGGGAAACCGCTCGAAGACATGATCCATAACCTCCGGCGGGGGCGATTTAGGCAAGCCGATTTCAAGATTTTCGAGGACTGAAAGGGTGGGAAATATGCCCCGTCCTTGCGGCACATATCCGATGCCTTGGCCGGGAATTCGGTGCGGTGCGATTTTGGTCAAGTCGGTGCCGTTGAAAACGACTGCGCCGCCGCTGGCCGGGACTAGCCCCATGATTGTTTTCAAGGTCGTTGTCTTGCCGACACCGTTGCGACCCAGCAACGCCACGGTCTCACCGTCCTCAACCCGCAACGAGCTGCCCTGGAGAACATGTACCTTGCCGTAGTGGGCATGAACGTCGACAAGCTCAAGCATCGTCGTCGTCCCCCAGGTAGGCCGTGCGCACCTCCGCGTTGGTGGAAATCTCGGCCGGCGTGCCGCGGGCGAGAACCTTGCCCTGGGCCATGACGATGACTTCGTCGGACACCTCAAATACAACTTCAATGTCATGCTCGATAATGACGATGTCGATACGCTTCGCCAGGTTGCGGATTTTCTCCACCGTTTGCTCCGTCTCGGCGGGCCCCATGCCGCAGATTGGTTCGTCTAGCAAAAGCAGTTTCGGTTCCGTCGCCAAGGCGATACCGATTTCAAGAAGCGCAATATCACCGTAGGACAGGTTTGCGGCTTCCTGATTGGCGAATTGCGTCAAGCCAAGTTCCTCACACAACTGGTCAGCCACCTGATTGGCCCGGCTCGATGCGCTGGCTCGCTGAAACGGCTTGAAAACGCCATCACGGGATTGCGCGGCGATCCACAGGTTTTCGCGCACGGTCATGCCGTTGAAGACGCTCTTAATTTGAAGTGTCCGGGCCAACCCCAACTTGCTGATCTCATGAACCGGTTTGTTGGTGATGTCCTGACCCAAAAATTTAACGCGGCCGGCGGACGGCGGTAGGATACCGGTGATGACATTGAACAATGTCGTCTTGCCGGCGCCATTGGCGCCGATAATTGCGGTCAACTTTCCGCTTTCGACGTGTGCGTTCACGCCATCCAGCGCCGCCAACCCGCCGAAATGTTTTTCAATGTCCTCGATTTCAAGAATTTGGGTGGGAGACATGATGATTATTCGCCCCCCTCTTTCGGCTGATTCCCGTTGGCGGATTTATCAAAGATCCGGTTGACCATGCCCATCCACAGACCGCCCAGGCCTTTCGGCGCGAATATCACTACCACGATGACGATGACGCCGACCACGATCAGGTAGTGCTCCCAGACATCGGATAGTTCCTCGCGCAGAGTGATCAGCAACGTGGTCCCGACGACAGGTCCCAGCAGGGTGCCGGCACCGCCGATAATGGCCCAGACGACGGCCTCGCCAGAAACGTGATAGAACATGTAAGTGGCCGAGGCGTAACGCCCGAAGAACGCAAACAGGGCCCCAGCTACACCGGCGACGAAGCCCGCGATAACGAAAGCCGTTAGGCGAATCATATAGACGTTGAGACCAATTAGGGCCGCCCGCATGTCGTTCTCTTTGACTGTCCTGAAGGCCCGGCCCAAAGGGCTTTTTAAGACCACTCCCATCAACGCGTAACAGGCGCCTACCATCAGCACGATAAAGTAATATTGGACTGTCGGGTCTGTCAGAGAGATTGCCGTCTCCTCGCCGAACGAGAAAATCGGTGGCATGGTGAACGACAGACCGTCATCGCCACCGGTCAACGGCTTCCATGACAATGCGGTGAAGTAGAAGATCAACGAGAAGACAACTGTGATGATGGCGAAATAATGCCAAGTCAGGCGAACCGCCAGGAACCCCGTAATCAGCGCCATCGTCGTTGAAAGGAGGATACCAAAGCCAAAGGCCGGCCAGAACCCGAGACCGATTTTAGCGATGCCAATGGCCACCCCGTACATGCCCATCCCGAAGAAAAGGGCCTGGCCGAATGACAACAGCCCCACATACCCGAACAGCAGGTTGACGCTGGCCGCCAACAGCGACCAAATCAACATCTCCGAATAGATATCAACCCAGAACTCGTCGACGAACACCGGAAGAATCCAGGGAGCGAGCAGTGTGAATAGGGCGACTGCGACGATACCAAGGCGGTTTATCTTATCGGGTGTCACCGGGTTGCCCCCGCGAATATCCCGTGGGGCCGGATCAGTAGGACGATGCTCATCAGGCACAAGGACCCGATCCGTGCGATGGTTGGATCAGCGAAACTGGCCATGACGCCCTCGAAAAAAGCCAGCATGACGGCCGCTGCGACTGTACCTTCGAGATTCCCCAGCCCACCAATGATCACGGCCATAAAGCAAAATGGCAGAATATCCACGCCGGCTTGAAAATCGACCGTCGTGATCGGCGCCGCAACGACGCCGCCAAGCGCCGCCATGGCGAACCCAAGAGCGAAAGTGATCATGTAGATTTTGCGGGCTGGAATGCCCATGGCGGTTGCCGTCTCCGGATCGTATCGCACGGCCCGCATCCAGGTGCCCATTTTAGTGCGGTGCAGGAATCCGAAAAAAAGAAGGATCGCAGCAATTGAAACTGCGGCAGCAAACAATCGATAGACTTCGTACTCAAGGCCAAACATCTGAATTGTCGATTGGATCGGCGGCACCAATCGGGTCGGGGCCGCGCCGAATGTGGCCCGGACGCCTTCCTGCAGAATAATGGACAATCCGAAAGTGGCGACAATGGACAGGGCTGCGGCATTCTTGATCGGCTGGATGACTGTATATTCGATCACCACACCCATGGCGAAGCCGATGATCGGCACGATCAAAAAAGCGAGCCAGTAATTACCCGTGGTATCGAGGACAAACCAAGCCAGCACGGTGCCTACCATGAAAAAATCGCCGTGCGCTATATTGATGATGTCTAGAAGGCCGAAAATAATAGAAAGGCCGAGGGCAATCAGAGCAATGATCAGGCCCCAAACGATACCATTCATTCCTAACGCAATGACCAATTCCATGGCGAAGCTGATCCCCTAGAAAGCGTTTTTTCAACATGTTTAGGGATAGTGTGAAGTGTTTTAATTTGAACGGCAACTGGGAATTCTTAAGCATCTCTGTGCAAAAATGAACAGACGGAAAAATTTCTTCAGCCATGAGCTCAGGGCGTCATATTGAACTGAAGGATGACAGGAGTTGCCAGCGACCGGATTTACAGAGCTCGGGCAGCTTGGCGCACCGCATCCAATCGATCTTTCTGACGGCCTGCTGCGGCATCTCGCGCAGCCTTCTCCACTTCGGGTCCGGCGGTCTCAGGCGAGCCTGCATCAAAGGGGGGCCTGGGATTGTACTCAATCCCCAATTGCACGGACTTGGCGACATCGTCGCCAAAGACCTCGGCGGCCACGGTCAGACCGAAATCGATCCCTGCCGTGACGCCGCCGCCGGAAATATAGTTGCCGTCAATGACAACGCGTGCCGGATCTGGGATAGCGCCGAATTCGCTAAGCATTTCCCGTGACATCCAATGGCAAGCCGAGCGCTTTCCTTTCAGCAGCCCAGCCGCGGCCAGCACCAATGACCCCGTGCAGACCGACGTCACGTAACGCGCCTTGGCGGCTTTTTCACGCACAAAATCGAGAGTTTCGGGGTCATTCAACAATGGATTCATGCCACCGCCGCCGGGAACGCAGATAAGGTCCAACTCGGGGCACGTTTGATAAGTTACGTCGGGAAGAATTCGCATGCCACCGCCAGCCATCACTGGCTCCAAGGATTTCCAAATCAGCACCACCTCGGTGTCAGGCAGTTTGGTGAAAACTTCATGTGGTCCCGTCATGTCGAGTTGCATGATCTCTGGGAAAATCAAAATTCCGATGCGGAATGTCATTTCGCTCACCCCTAAAACATAATTCAATTTCAAGCCGACAAGATGATCAGAAGGAATTATCGATCATACTTAAGTTTTGAGACTCTAATATGCTTTTCTTGCAATCTCAATTCGGGTGCTAATGGCCAAGAACGGCTGTTTGTCAATGGCGGAGTGAGGCGGATCAGGATGGCTCATCAACGCTTCTTACCTCTACAATGGTTTATATGATCCCACTTTCCCGCACTCTGGCTTTAGCCTTCGCATTACTCATCATTTCCGCAATAGCAGTTGCAGCCGAACCGACTATCCTGACAGGCACTGTTACGCACGTCAGGGATGGTGACACCATCGAGGTTGGCAAAATACCGATCAGGCTGAACGGCGTATCCGCGCCCGAACTGAAGGAAAAATTGGGGCCACAGTCGAAGCAGTTCATGCTCGACCTAGTTAATGACAAGCGCGTTCGCTGCAAACTGACGGGCGCAAAGACGTATGACCGCCTCGTCGGTACTTGTTACTTAGATGGGGAGGATATTGGCATATCAGTGATTAAGGCTGGGTTAGCTTTGGACTGTCCACGCTACTCAGGTGGTCGTTACGCTGAATTTGAACAAAATGGCGTCCGAAACATGATAACGCTACCACGATATTGTGCGATTAATCGTTAACCAGTATTGGCTAGTTATACGGCGAGGAAATTTATGGCACGAAGGGGAGGCGGGCAAAGAGGGGCGAAAGGTGGCG
>JABJBP010000100.1 GCA_018665815.1 Rhodospirillaceae bacterium | reverse complement strand
CTTAGGGCCGCCGACGCCGACTTCCTCGTCGATGAGCGGCGACAAGGGCCTGAAGGGATTGGTCAACAGTGTCGCCCGGGATGTGTGCTCAAACACGTGGTCGTCACCCAATTCTTCAATATCTTGTTGCCACGGCACCGTCCGGGCGGAACTCCCAACATTCATTGAGCCCGAGCGTGATGAAAAACACCTCGCACGTCTCAAAGGCATCGCGGCACGCCGCGATGTGCGGATCACGATTCGCCTCCAATTCATCAATCGTCGGAAAGGGAATGTTCTCGCGGAAAGGATCTTGCCAATATTGCCCACCGGGATGGTACTCAACCAATTTCGGCATGGTCCGTTCATTGAAGGCTTTTTCCGCCAATTGTTTAAAGCTTGGTGTATTGAAAATGATGCCCCACCGGGCGCTGGATTCAGGACGCGGCCCATCGGCCTCATCAGATTCCGGAATGACATCATTAAATTCGTTGTCCTGCAGGTAGTAGGCGATTTCGCTGGCAAAACAACTGCCGGCAGACCCCACCGGCGTGGATTTATCGAGAAGTTCAAATTTTTCAACCATCGGCAACGTCTCATAAAGCGACGACGGATGGTCTTGGTGCGTCGGGTCCGGCCAATAAATAGCCTCGGGATTTGGCTTTTCGGATTTCTGATAGCGCGCGCTGTTGGTCTGAAAACTTCTTTCAAATTCAGCCAGGTTGCGGGCCTGTTCAATGAGATCCCCATCGACCGCCCCCATCGGCGCATCGGTCATGGCGCTGCCAAGATTTTGCGAGAAAAATCCCCGCAACTGTCCCATAAACGCATTCAGGTTCTCGTACTCGGCGCCCGGCCCGGCAAAACTTCCGTGCATGAAATCGCGCACCGAACCAGGCGTAAAAATTGCGTTTATCAAATTGGCGATATAAGCCTGATGAAGACGATTTCCTTTATCCGCATCGGTCTTAACGGGCCACAAAACCGTGGTTTCGCGATGTCTGCCAATGGATGAGATAAGTTCGTCGTAGTCGGCGCCGCCGGGTTCGGATTTTGCTGTGCCGTCGCCGCTCATTTTTCACCGCTTCCCTTTGAGCCCGAAAGGAAGCACAAGCATAACCCACTATCAGATCGACACCTAGTTTGATTTTCAAAAGCCATCAGGCACCAGTGACTTAATCCGCTTCGGTGCGCGGGTCCATGCCGCTGGCAACCGGCGAGGTCCGAGGCATGACTTGAAAATTACCTTGGTCTTCGGCGGAAGGCGCGGCGCGTTTGCGCATGCGTAGCACGATCACCACAGCCAGGACGAAGGTGATCAGACCGATGAAACCGAACAAACCGTTGGGTCCGATGAGCTGCACCGCGGCCGATCCCCCCAAGGGGCCAAGAGCCGCGCCGCTTCCATAAGCCATCAACAAGCCGCCGGTCATCGGCACCAATTCATCGGGCGTCAGGAAATCATTGGTGTAGGCAACGGACAGCGGATAGAGCGTGAAGGCCAACCCGCCGAACAATGCACCCAAGGCCAACAGGCCATTGCCGTTGTAAACGTCCTTGCCCATCAAGGCGAAGCACGTGAATAAAACGCCGGCGCAAATCGCCAGCATCACGACGCGCCGATCTCGACCGTCGGAAAACCGCCCGACGGGATACTGAAGCACCAGCCCACCGATAATCACCGCACTCATGAACGCCGCGATGCCGGCACGGTCTAGGCCGGTCATTTGTGCAAACAGCGGCGCGACACCATAGAAGGCGCCGAGGATCATTCCGGATGCCAGCGCCGCCGTCATGCCGGTCGGCGAGGCGCGCCAAAGTTCGACAAAATTGAACCGGGTATTTTCCGGCAAAGGCGGCGCAACGACGCGGGTCACCGCCACCGGCACAATCGCCAAACTCATTAAAACGGACAAAAGGGCATACAGCGTGAAACCGGTCTCGTCGGGCAAATTCACCAGAAACTGGGATAAGCCCTGAAACAAATAAACTGTAATTTGATACAACGCGAAGACACTGCCCCGAGTTTCATTGGTCGATTTGGCGCTGAGCCAGCTTTCCGAACACATGAACATGCCGACCGCGCAGAACCCGACAGTGAGCCGCATGACCGCCCAAAACCACGGGTCGGCGACAAAGGCATGCGCCAGCGTCGCCGCCGACATGGTTGAGCCAAATGTCGCGAAGGCCCGGATATGGCCGACGGAAACGATCACCTTGTGGCTGAACGTCGTGCCCAGCACGATGCCGACGTAATACTGCGCCATGACCACACCGATCAGCCACGCCGCGGTGCCTGCTTCGGCCATGCTGATCGACAGCATCGTCGCCAAGGCGCCATTGCCGAGCATCAGCAACGCCATGCCGGCAAGCAGTGAGGTTACGGACGTTAACGTTTGGCGAATGGACATATCACGTACTCAAAAAAACACTATGCCCACGCCGCAAATGCGGTGCGATTTCGGCTCCGTTTAAACCTGTCCAGCCCCCAACGCAATCCAATTCATTCGCGGGTCAGACCTGCAAATTTCGCGCGGCTCTCAGGGGAGATCCCGCTCGGCCCCACACCCTGATTTCAACGTGAGAAATGCGGGTTCGTTTACAATCTTACGCGCGTCGATCATCTTGCGTTGCGGCCTGGCGGCAGGCACGCAGCGTCGGCGAACGAACCATCAAGGAGCGGCACATGGATTTCACTTTGAACGCGGAACAAACGGCCCTGCAGGAAACGGTCCGTCGATTTGCCGACGGAGAATTGCGCGACGCGGCCAAGCAAATCGAGGAAGCCGATCAGGCCCCCGGCCCGGAAATCATGAAGCAATTCGCCGACATGGGTCTCTTGGGCGTCAACATCGACGAAAACCTGGGCGGCGTCGGCGGTTCGCATTTGGATGCCGTGCTGGTTCTTGAAGAAGTCGCCAAATTGTCGCCGGCCCTGGCCTTTCCCATCTTCGAGAGCTGCTTCGGGCCCGTTCTGGCTATCGCCCACTTCGCCCCCGAAGCCATGCGCGAGCGCATCGTGCCGAAGGTTTGCGCCGGCGAAATGATGGTCGCCGTCGCCATGTCGGAACCGAACGCCGGCACGGCATTGACCGACCTCACCACAAAGGCCGAAGTCCGTGGCGACAAGATCATCGTCAACGGCCAGAAGCGCTGGTGTTCCGGCGCCGGCCATTCCGACGCCTACGTCGTCTACAGCCGCATGTCCGACGACCCCGGCGCCAAAGGCATCGGCGCGGTGCTTGTCGAAAAAGGCACCGAAGGTTTTTCTTTTGGCAAACGCGAACAACACATGGGCTTTCGCGGTATTCACAGCGCCGACATGTTTTTCGACAACGTCGAGGTGCCGATGGAAAACATGGTTGTGCCGGCGGGTGGGTTTCGCAAGCTCATGGAGGCCTTTGATTTGGAGCGCTGCGGCAATACCACCATGAGTCTGGCCATTGCCCAGTCGGCCTTCGATTATGTTTTGGAATACGTTCAGGAACGCCAGCAATTCGGCAAGCCCATCGTCGATTTCCAGGCCGTGCAGTTACACTTGGCAGAAATGAAAATGAAACTCGATGCGTCGCGGCTGTTGCTTTACCGCGCCGTGGTCAACGCCGAAAGCGATCTGCCGTCGGTCGGCGAAAGTTCCATCGCCAAATGCTTCGCCAATGAAATCGTCCGCGACGTCACCGGTAAATGCATGCAGCTGATGGGTGGCTACGGGTATTCCCGAGAATATCCCATTGAACAGAAAATGCGCGACGGCTGGGCCTGGGGCATCGCCGGCGGCGCCATCGACATCCAGAAAGTCAACATTGCTGCCGCCTTGGTCGGGCGGCGGTTCTCACAACGGGTCTAGGCATCATGAGTGACACAGTGGACCTACCACTGGCCGGCATTCGCGTCTTCGACCTGACGACAACGCTGGCTGGCCCCTACGCCGCGCAAATTCTTGGCGATTTTGGTGCCGATGTGATCAAAATCGAAGCGCCCGGCGGGGACGGTATCCGCAATGCCGGGCCAGGCCGCAGCACCGGCATGAGCGCCGTGCACTTCGGCTTGAACCGCAACAAACGCAGTATTGAGCTAGATTTGAAAACGGCACCGGCCAAAGAGGCGCTGTGGCGCCTGATCGACGGCGCTGATGTGTTCTTACACGCCATCCGCCCGCATAAGATCGCGGCACTTGGATTCTCACCCGAAGCTGTCCTGGCACGCAATCCGGGCATCATTTATGCCGGGCTCCACGGCTATCACGCGCACGGGCCCTACGGCGGCCGGCCGGCCTATGACGATGTCGTCCAAGGTGAGGCCGGCATCGCCGAAACCTTCGCGCTGCGTGACGGTCAGCCGGCGCTGGTGCCGTCTTCGTTTGTCGATAAGAACACCGGCCTGATCGCCGCCAACGGCATTCTCGCCGCCATTATCCAGCGCCAGCGTACAGGTCAGGGGCTGTATCTGGAGATCGGTATGTTCGAAGGGATGGTCGCCTACAATCTGGTTGAGCATCTCTATGGCCGGACCTTCGTACCCGCCGAGGGGGAGGCCGGGTATGCCCGCGCGGTTTCCGCCTACCGCCGGCCGCACGCCACCAAGGACGGCTACATCTGCATGCTGCCTTACACGGACAGCCAGTGGCGGCGATTTTGGAACTTGGCGGGGCGGGCGGAACTCTGTGACGACCCACGTTTCGCGACCATGAACGCTCGATCACACAATATCGATGATCTGTATAAGATTGCCGGCGGGCTTCTAACGGAGCGTACCAGCGAAGATTGGCTTACCGTGATGAGTGAGGCGGATATTCCGTCCGGGCGGGTCAACAGCTTCGATGATTTGCTGACCAATGACCATCTCAATGCCATCGGTTTTTTTCGTCCCTACGACCATCCCAGCGAAGGCGCCATCATAACACCTGACACGGCCTATCGCTTCAACGGCAAGTCCCTGCCCGTGCACCGCCATCATCCTAAATTCGGCGAGCACACGCGCGAGATTCTTTCCGAAGCCGGTTACTCGGATGATGAGATCGACGCCATCTTGAAGCCGTCGTAAGCAGCTTAATCTGCCAGATGCTTGGCATGGAACGCCAGATGCTCACCGATGAAGCTGGCAATGAAGAAATAAGAATGATCGTAGCCATCCTGCATCCGGATATCGACGGGCTGGCCAGACACATCACACGCCGCCTGGAACAGATCGGGCTTTAATTCGCGTTCCAAAAAATCATCCGCCGTGCCCTGGTCAATCAAGATCGTGTTCGGATGGCGATGGCCGTCGTTGATCAGCGCAGTCGCGTCATAGGCCCCCCAGACGCTTTTGTCGTCGCCCAAGTATCCCGTCAACGCCTTCTCACCCCAAGGCACTTGCGAGGGAGCGACGATGGGTGAGAGCGCCGAGATCGACGCATAGGTTTCGGCATTTTTCAGCCCCAACGTCAGCGCCCCGTGGCCGCCCATGGAATGGCCGGAGATTGCTTGTTTATCGGCGCGCGCCGGGAAATGTTTGAAAATCAGCGCCGGCAGTTCACCGGTGATGTAGCTCTCCATCTTATAGTGCTTGGACCAGGGCGCGATGGTGGCGTCCAAATAAAACCCGGCGCCCGAGCCGAAATCGTAAGCTTCATCCTCGCCCGGCAAATCAACGCCTCTAGGGCTGGTATCGGGCGCGACAATGACCAGACCCAGTTCCGCCGCATAACGTTGGGCGCCTGCTTTGACGGTGAAATTCTCTTCCGTGCACGTTAGGCCCGACAACCAGAAGACCACGGGACACGGCACGCTTTGCGACTGGGGCGGCTTGAAGACGGCGAAGCGCATGGTGCAATCAAGGCTCTCGGCTCGATGTTCGTAGACACCTTGGGTGCCGCCGAAACATGCGTTTTCGGAAACGGTGGTGATGGTCATGGTTCGCTCTCTTCTCGGGTTGGCGCGGTAGCCTTCTGGGGTCTTCCTAGCACCAAGCCAAGGCCAAGAAAACCGGCGGCGATCAGCGCCACCCCTGGCGTCGATGCCAGCAGCCAAGCCTGAATGCCGGCCAACACTAACCAGAGCGCCGGAAGAATGAGCACATGGCGCGGCACCCGGTGCTTGGTCATCGCCATTAGTGTTGTGGTGAACACGACCGTCGGATCGGCGCCGGTGCCGGCGAACGGCACCTGGAGCACCGGCGCGCCACTGAGCCATTGAAAGATCGGTTGCCCGGCAATGGCGCTGATTGCCAGTACCAATGTCGCCCAACCGCGTGCGCCGCCCGGATACCCGAATTCCAGATGCCCGCGCAGCACGCCTGTCCATGCCAGCACCAATCCCTGGACGGCAAACAACGCGCCAAACCCCCAAGCCGCCCAATTGATCGCGGCGTAATAGAGGCCATGGAACACCAACCCGGTCCACAGCCAGAAGACGGCGAGCCCGGCGGCGATCAACCGCCGGCCCAAGGTGCCGGGCTTGACCGACAGAACCAACAATCCCACGGCCAGTATTAGTGCAACGCCGACCGTCGGCAGAAGCTCGAAATTATAGCGCGCCAAAAGACGGAAATAGACGTCCGGTTCAAACAGCATGAGACGCATAGCGGCGGCCTACAGGTCTTTCACGTAGGCGGCCATCCGCGCCCGCGTTTTCATATCCGGAAGCGGGCCGCGCCCGACGTTCATGTTTTCGTGCATATG
>JABJBP010000099.1 GCA_018665815.1 Rhodospirillaceae bacterium | reverse complement strand
ATTGATTTTTTTATCCTCCGCTGAGAATGCGCGCGCCGAGGACGGTGTGTGGAAGGCCGTCGACTACAACGGCAAGGCGCGTTGGACGGCGGCGTTCACCGTCCAGGGCGGCAAGGTCGTCAGCGGGAAACTATCGACTATTTGCGACCCCAATATCTGCAATAATCAAACCTATTCGCAGGAATGCTCGGTGGGTGGCTTTGCCGAGGACAAACCGCTCACCGATACATTCATCGGCTGTAGCGGATGGCGCGATTTGCGCGGCAATCTTTTCGACACCATGCAGAGCGACGGCGAGAGCAAGAACGCCGGTGCCGCCAATCTGAAATTCCTGACCGGGCGCGACCTGGAGATGTTCGAAGCCGAGACGCAGAAGCCCGAGAACCAAGTTTCCATGAACGTCGACGGCGCTAACGTGAGTTTCAGCAAGCTTACGACCCGCGAGTACGCGCCGCGCATTGCCGAAATTCTGGCCGCGGAGGAAGCCGAGAAACAGCGCCTGGCAGCGGCGGCGGAGAAGCAACGCCTCGCCCAGGAGGCTGCTGAACGCGAACGCCTTGTCGCCGAGCAGGCCGAGCGCGAACGGTTGGCGGCGGAGAAGGTCGAGCAAGAGCGCCTAGCCGCGGCGGCGGCGAAGAAGAAACGCCAGGCTGCCGCGCGGGCGAAGAAGAAGCGCCTCGCGGCCGCAGCGGCGAAGAAAAAGAAACTGGCTGCCGCCAAGGCTGAGAAGGCCAAATTGGCCGCCGCTAAGGAAAACGCCGAGAAGGAACGCCTCGCCAAGGCCAAGAAGCAAAAAATGGCCGCTGCAAAATTGAAAGCCGAGGCGAAGAAAAAGAAACAAAGCGCGGAAATCGGGATCAAGACCGCCGATCAGGCCAAGCAGTTCTCGGCTGATCTGCAAAGCTTCGTGCAAAAGCACCCGGACAAGATTGATGCCCTGAAACTGGCCGAGTTTTTCGCCCCGTCGCAAGGCGAAGTCGCGGCCGGCAGCTTTGGCGCGAAAGGCTCGAACTTCGGCAAACTGACCGCCATCATGTCCGAAAACAAAGCCTTCAAGGCCTACCGGAGCGCTGCGGTCAAAGCCCGGGCGGCGAAACAGGTCGAGCAGAAAAAGCTCGCGCTGGGCAAGATCAGCGATGGCGTCAAAACCATGAAAACGACCATCGCCAAGAACCCCTTGGCGGCCAACGCCTTCGGCCTGATAAAACTGGTCAAGCAATACGAGAAAGTCTCCGATAAGGAACCGTTGAGCACGTTGGAAAGCGCCGTAACGGCGCTTGGCGATCAGATGGTCAAACTCGGCGTAAAACCGCCGTTCGCCCATAGGGTCGCCGAGCGCGCCGCTAAGGAGAAGGCGGAAAAAACGCGCATGGCCAAGGAGGCGGCCGAAAATGCCGAGAGAGGCCGCCTCGCCAAGCTGAAAGCCGAGGCCGAGAAAAAGAAACTGGCCGCCGCGCCAGCGAGGGCCGAGAAACCCGCCGCACTTGCACCCCAGGCGCAACCCGCTGCCACGGCGGCAGCCCCACCCAAACTATGCCTTCCTCGAACCAAGCATTCGCATGCCGCCGTGTCGGGAAAGTGTTCAGACGCTTATGGGGCTGGGGACTACGCAACTGTTCTCCGGGAATGGCAGCCTAAAGCGACAGGCGGGAACGCACCCGCGCAGTTCAATTTGGGTCAGCTATACCGCAGAGGACAAGGTGTGAAGAAGGACTATGACGTTTCGGTGAAGTGGTACACCAAGGCGGCCGAACATGGACTTGCGATTGCCATGAGCAATCTCGGTCATATGATGACCACTAAAGGTATTCGCGCAAGCGGTCGCCGAGATATTCGGCCCAACGTCAAGGCTGCCCTTGAGTGGTACAAACGAGCCGTCGATCACGGGTATACGAAGGCTAATTTATATATCGCTCGCATATACGAAAGAGGGGGCTTTGAGTTTCAGGCTGACATAGAGAAGGCCATCAAGTGGTACAAAGTGGCGGCCAAGCAAGGCTGGGTGTACGCCCAACGCAGGTTGGGCTGGATATTTAGGTCGGGCGAGCAAATCCGCGAAGACATGGCTGAATCGACGAAGTGGTATTTGATGGCGGCCGAAAAGAACGATCCCACGGCTGAATTCTACCTGGGTGTCGATGCGAAAGATGACGCGACAAAACTGAAGTGGTTGCGCCGCTCCGTGAAACACGGCGGTGGAAATGATGCGAAGAAACAATTGGCCAAAGCAGAGCGGGATATCGCGCGGAAAGCGGCGGCAAAAAAGACTGCCGAGGAGAACGCGAAGCCGGAAGTTCAGCTGAAGAACGGCTATAGCAGATACATGTTCATCCAGGGCTGTTATGACATCCGAAAATCATATTTGGTGAAATATCTAAGCGATGAGCAGATGGCCGCCGCCAAGGTCTCGATCAAGGAATTCGAAAATCACTACAAAAGCAAATACAAGAATATTGATACGGGCGCCGCCTGGGAGCAAGCCACCGCAGCGTTTGAAAAGGAATTCGGCAATACGTTCAGAACCTTGAGTTCGATTCCGGATTACAACAAGCAGACGAAAGCCAGCTGTCAACTGGAACATATGGCGTTGACCAGCTTCCGCGCGCCCGGCGCAAAGGCGAAGAAAAAGAAAAAGGATTTTTAGAGCCGGGTCGGCGGGAATGACCTAGGCCGGCCCTGCCACCGCCCAACCGTTTGTGGATCGACATGACAGGCCGCAGACAGATTTCGCTAGATGTGATGTCTTCCAATGGCTATTAACTGACGTGCAGCGGTCCGCCCTCTTATGTCCGCTTTGTGGTGGAAAGCAGCCTGTCCGCACGAAGCATGATAGCGCAGGTTCGCGACCCCGAGGCCATGGGGCTGGCCACATACAAATATCCGCGCTTATTTACCTTTCGCCGGCTCAATCATCGTCCGCGCCTCGGATTGATTCTTCAAGGTGTTGTGGGTTTGGCCCAAGGGGATGAATTGGCCGTGACTCCAAGATTTCAGGAAATGGCGGTAATTCAACGACAGCGGATTCCCCGATTGCCCGGTGGCGATCACGTAGCGCGATTTTCTGGGGTCTTTCAGATTATAGACGGCCCGGTAGCCGGCGCCGTGGATGTGGCGAAACGGGGTTTTCGGATCGTTGAGGCGCATGGCGCCTCTGTTGAGCGTCGCGCTACCGCCATCGGTCTCAATATTCAAGTCGGCCAGCCAGCGAACCACCGGCACGTGGGTCAGCACCGGGTGAGGAAAATGCGCGGTGTGTACGGCGCCCCAGCGCCAGCCGTCGATATCGTCGCCGAAGCGCTCAACAAGTCCGGTAATGGCCTTTTCAAGGGCGCGTGTCAGGGTGGCGCGGCAATCTTCGGTTTTGTCAGTCGTCACATCGTCGCACCAATGGGTGCGGCGCGTCAGCATGGAGTGCACCGTCATTGGCCGGGCACCGAGGTAGAACCTCAGATCATCACCCAGTTCATCGCCATAAAGCACCTTATTGAGTTCCAGCAGCCAGGTCGCGAAGATCAGCGGCTCGGGCCGGTTGCGGTCCATGATGGAGTCCCAGTTCCACAACATTGCCAGTGCTTCTCGGCTTTTCGGCACCTCGGATTTGGCCTTCAGCATCAACGGCAAGAGATCCCTGGCCATTTTTGATTCCGCGTCGCGTTGCATGGCCTGATTGCTGCCCATTGTGCGCCCCTTGCCGTCGCGCAGCATTTCAAGAATCCGCTCGGCCCGGTAGGGCGCCGCCCAGTCGTAGCCCAGAAAATGGCGGTACCCAGGCCCGGCGACACGGTTGTTGGCATTGTAAACGCGACGGTTGTCGGGATTGAATTTATTGGGCAAGTCATCCGCCGCCACGAACCCCTGCCAGTCGGTATCGCCGATCCAGCCGGCAGTCGGCACGAAGCCTTCGCCACGGCCGCGTACCGGCGCCAGGCCGGCGACCGTGAAGCCCACCAGATCATCCTTGCTGGCATAAAAGAAATTCTGCTGCGGTGCCTGGAAATTGGCCAAGGCTTCCTTGAACGAAACCCAATTGATGGCCCGACTGAGGCGATAAAAGGCGGCTGGGGACTTGTCGCCGGGCTGCAGGTAGGTGGCTGATAAGGCGACGACGTGATCCTTGTCAACCAGATTGGCAGCCCCCGGTGATAAGTCTGAAATGACGGGGCCATGCCGGGTGGCACGGACCTGTAGTGTCACGTCGTCGCCGCCACTTACCTTGATGACCTCTGTTCTAACAGTGAACGCCTGGCTGCCATCCGGTGTGACGTAGCGGTCTTTTTCGTTGGCATCGAGCTTTTCGACGAACAGGTCTTCGATATCGGATTGCGTCGATGTCATCCCCCACGCCAAAGCGCCGGCCTGGCCCAGAATAGTGAACGGCACGCCGGGGACGGTGGCACCTGTGACGCTGTAATTAGGCGTTTCAATGCGGGCCAGATACCACAACACCGGGGCTGAGAACCCCAGGTGCGGGTCATTCGCCAAGATGGCGCCGCCTTCCTGGTTTTCCGTGCCGCCCAGGGCCCAGACGTTTGACGCGCCCTTTGGTAGGCCATGTGGCCAGGGCGGAAGATCATCGAGACCGGCCAGGGCCGCTATGGTGTCCGGCTGTATTAGACCCGCCACGGAAACCGGGCCATCGGCGGGGTAGGCGGGCCAGAGTTCGCGGACTTTTTCCGGGCGCAACTTAGCGGCCAACCGGGCGCGCAAGACCTCGGCCCGCCAATTGCCGCCCAATTGCGATGCCATGATCTTGCCCCAAACCAGGGAATCGGCAGGTTTCCAGGGCTCCGGAGTGAAATAGAAAAGTGCAAATTCCGGCGCCAGCAGGCCGAAATCCTCCTGCAGCCAGAAATTCACCCCCGACGCATAAGCATCCAGCGCCGCGCGGACCTCGGGCGGGACGTCCTCGACCATCTTTTCCGCCAGACGGTACAGCCCCAAAAGGCGCATCCATTTGTCGCTGGCGAGCACGTTTTCACCCAATACCTCGGCCAGACGGCCGGCGCCGAAGCGGCGCATCATCTCCATCTGCCAGAACCGATCTTGGGCATGCACGACCCCCAGCGCGAAGTAGGCGTCTGTTTCGGTTTTAGCGAATATGTGCGGTACCGCATTATTATCGCGGAGAATTTCGACCGGCTCGACCACGCCGCCGGCCCTGATCGTGCTCGCGTACCAAGGCAACGACGTTGCCAGCCAGGCCCCCAGACCAACGATTAGGACACCGACCAAAGCGAAGAACCGGAGGATAATTTTATATGGTCTCAACGCGTGTTCCTCTGTCTTCGGCGGATTGCGCCCGCCCGGGACATCCAGTATAAAGCTGGCCCGACGACAGAAGCATCCGTTTTCATTTATTTTCCGCTTATCAAGCCTTGGAGACCTGCCATGCCCGGCCCCCTCGACGGCATCCGCGTATTCGATCTGACCCGCATTCTGGCCGGCCCCACATGCACCCAGATGCTGGGTGATCTGGGTGCTGACGTGATCAAAATTGAACGCCCCGGCGCCGGTGACGATACCCGCGGCTTCACGCCGCCATTTCTGAAAGACCGCGACGGCAATGATACGGAAGAAAGCGCGTATTTTTCCTGTGCGAACCGCAACAAGCGTTCGATCACGCTTGATTTGACGAAGCCAAAAGGCCAGGAACTGGCACGCCGGATGATCGCCGAGTGTGATATTTTCGCCGACAACTTCAAGACCGGCGGGCTCGCCAAATATGGCCTCGATTACGATAGTTTAAAGGATGAATTTCCGTCCTTAATCTATTGTTCCATAACAGGTTTTGGGCAAACCGGTCCTTACGCCAAGCGCCCAGGATACGATGTGCTTATTCAGGGCATGAGCGGCTTGATGAGCGTCACCGGTGATCCCGACGGCGACCCGCAGAAATCCGGCATTCCGATCTCCGATCTGATCGCCGGCATGTACGCCGCGGTGTCCATCAACGCAGCCTTGCGCCACCGCGAGATTACCGGCGACGGCCAACAGATCGACATCGGCATGCTGGATACCAGCGCCGCGATCTTGTCCATCATGGGCGCCAATTATCTGTCCACCGGGAAAGTGCCGCCGCGGCTTGGCAACGCGCATCCCAACATTGTGCCCTATCAGTCATTCCCGACGGCGGACGGCGATATTATTCTGGCGGTTGGTAATGACGGCCAGTTTGAACGGTTCTGCGCGCTGGCCGGCTGTGAGGAATTGGCCACCGACGAACGGTTTTCTACCAACGCGGCCCGGGTCGGTAATCGTGATGTCTTGGTCCCGCAACTCCGCGACATCATCGCCAAACAAACGTCTAAATTCTGGCTTGAAGGCCTGGAAGCCAACAACGTCAGTTGCGGCCCCATCAACCGGTTGGACGAAGTCTTCGATGATCCGCAAATTCAGGCCCGCGGCATGCAATTGCACATGGATCACGACGCCACCGGCGGACAAGGTCTGGATGTGGTCGCCAGCCCCATGCGGTTGTCCGAAACGCCGCCCGATTACCGTTACCCGCCGCCCATGCTGGGCCAGCATACGGACGAAATCCTGCACGAATTGTTGGATATCGATGACGGCGAGATCGCCCAATTGCGCGCTGACGGTGTCATCTGAGCCGTGCGCCAGGGCGAGATCAGCGTTGACGGCCCCAGCGGCGCCAAAAACCGCCGGATTGCTTTCACCGATAGGGGCGCTGAAGACAACACCCGAATCGCGATCTGCGTCCACGGCCTAACCCGTGTCGGCCGCGACTTCGATGCCCTGGCCGAAGCCCTTTCGGACGATTACCGCGTTATCTGCCCAGACGTCGCCGGGCGCGGCAAAAGCGATTGGTTGCTTAGTCCCGAAGATTACAGCTATGCCCAATACATGACCGAT
>JABJBP010000098.1 GCA_018665815.1 Rhodospirillaceae bacterium | reverse complement strand
TATACCCATTTCCAGATGAAGACGTTGAAACATGTCGGCACCGAGATGGCGTTGCACGTGCTGGCTTACAATCTGAAACGCGTCATGAAGATTATGGGCATCGCCCCGCTGATCTCCGCAATGCAGGCGGCATAGTCCCTGTCAGCCTCTATTTGCGCCCCGATCCGGCTATAGATCGCAAAATTCGACCCATCAGGCCATTCCTGCCGCTCAAATTTACTTGAGCCGAAAAACTGACCCTCGCAAATCACTCAATCTACAGGCACCTCATAACAAATGATCCCCAGCGTTTTGACACAGCCTGGACCCAACTCGGACGTTATATTTCCAGTTTGTTCAGAGCTTCCGCAATCTCTTCCCCTTTCTCGTCGGCGAATTGGGCGATTGTCACATCAATATCCGATATATGCCCAATCCACCATGAACGAAGAAAGGTACGAAGTTGATGAAGGGTTTCGCGATTTCGATTTCCCCGCCATGTTCGGGACAGGTTTTCTACCTGTGCTACAAGATCACGATGAAGATTTCGGTGTGCCTCCAAATCGGGGTACTGGCAAACCTCCATAATGGCTTCTTCTCGCGTAAAATGATACTTGGTGTAAGCGATGAGTTCTTCAATGATCTCATCCAATTCTGGATAGCCAATATCTCTCTGCACAGCTTTGTTAGTTAACGAGAAGAGGGCCTGATGATCTTTGTCGATTGCGTCTATACCGACGCGTAAACTTTCGTTCCAAATAACTGCTTCGTCATTTGTAGATAGAGGCAGTTCAAGCCAGAATGTGCTGCCGACGCCGCTTTCACTCTCAACGCCAATTCGACCAGCTAGTTTCTCGATGAGTAGCTTCGTAACGGTCAGACCAATGCCGGTGCCCTTCCTTGCTATCTCCGGGTCAGCTCCGAGTTGGTGGAACATCATGAAAACCGTAGACTGATCCCTCTCGGATATTCCAACGCCCGTATCGGTCACGGACAAATGAAGAAAATCACCATCAGTTATGTAACCATCGATGACTACGGTTCCTCCTTCCTTGTTATACTTCACCGCGTTGGAAAGTAGATTTAGAAGGATTTGTTTGAATCTCGTTCGATCTGTACGAAGGGAGACTAAATCTCCGCCCCTGAATACGCACTCAATCACTATACCTTCGGGTTGTCCAAGATGTGCAGTTAACCCCAAGCAATCATCGATGACTTCTTGTGCAATCACATCTTCCAAAATAAAGGTCGTTTGATCAGCCTCTATTCTAGTTAGGTCTAGAATATCGTTAATCAGTTCGAGCAAGTGATGGCCGCCAGATATTATACTTTCGACGTGCTCATTTTGCTCTGGGGTTAGAGGCGCCTTGGGGTTGAACTGCAACATTTGGGCGAAGCCGAGAACTGCGTTCATGGGAGTACGCAATTCATGGCTCATACTGGAAAGAAACATGGACTTAGATTGATTGGCGCGTTCGGCATCCACGAGTGCAGTTTTCTGACCTTTCTCCGCTTGTTTTCGGATCGTAATGTCCTGCGTCACCCCCATGAGCCTGATAACTTTTCCGTCCTCGTCCTTGATGGGTTCAAAGCTGCTAGAGAAATGTAAGAGCCCTGATTTTCCCTGCGCACTGAATTCAAATTCGGAACCTTCTCCAAGCTTAGCCCTCTCCATCAAAAGGGAAATTCGCTCTTGATCTTCCGCGACTGGAATATCGAGATACTTTAGCCCACGAATTTCAGATATGTCGTTCGCGTCCATCATTTTGAGACCAGCAGGATTCATTGAGACCAGTTTGCCCTCGAGGTCGATCTCGTGAATGCAAACGGGCGAAGCCTGAACGAGATAGCGGTACTTCTCTATCCCTTCAAATTGGGCTGTCTTGAGGAAGCAAATCAAGAATGCTGTCAGCCAGATCATTCCTAACGCCAATGCTCTGTTCGTTAACACGACCCAATCTTGTCCTCCTTTCGGGGAAAATAGATAACCGGCAACAACCAACAGGGAGACGACTGAGGCCAATAAAAGGACATGGCGGCGTTTAGGAAACCAAATTCCAATCAAGACTAAGAGGGCGTAGGGCACACCAGCGGCAACGCCGAGCGGCATGGCCAAGTCAAAGGTCAGCGCTAGCCCGGTACATACCACAGCCAATGCAATGAGCATTGTTGGTATCTGCCCAAACTTCATTTCGCAATTCTACGGCATGCGGGTATTTCATGGCGTTTCCTGATATTTCGGGAGATTTGTCCTAAATTGAAGTTGGTCGAAAACTGCAAACATTCGTCGGACCAAATATCTGCTCCTGATGCAGTGGACTGCGCCCGCCTGAAGACATCTAGATCCCGAAATGGTGGGGTTATCTGCAATTCGGGAATGTCTCTTGATGGCTATTAACGGAAGTTCCAACGACCGTCATTTTATGTCTGCTGTTGGGGGTAAAGCGGAAGTTCGCGGACGTAAATTTTGGGCTCAGCCAATCTTCTGATTTTATCTTTCGATTTTTTCTGAAATTACCGAAATCACCTCTCGGCCATCTAGCCCCTACTCAGGCGCGAAGGCCCCCCGGTGCGCCCCGAAGTCGACCCTCTCGAAGCCCCCACCCCCCATCGATCTCCACAGCTGATGAGCGCTACGTATCAAGGTTGTCGATGGGCCAAGAATGTAGCGGCTGTATTTCCAGCATCACGGGATGCCAGCTCAAGCGGTGGTGTTGCCGTCGCCTAGTACGAGCTGCAAAAGCGCTATCACGTGATAGCGGTTACGCGGATGATCCATGCGGTGGTTGTTTAAGCTGTCATATGGCCAAGGGTATCTCGGCTGTATTCCCTTCATCAATTAGGCAGATACAGCTGCGTGGAAGAAATGTTTTTGCCACAGGGAAACCACATAGATAATAAACATACTAGATGAATTCAAAAAAAGCCCCGAAAACCTAAGCTTTCGGGGCGAGTTTAAACAGGGAGGCTTCACGTCTGGGAGACGCAAGGAGTCGCCATGTGGGCGATCCTTTCTTCGGGTTCTCACCCGAAGGGGAGGATGATGTTGCGGTGCAACATCGATGAGATAAATATAGGATCGTTCTAAGAATTCCGCTAGAGCGATTTTTGCAGTGCACGTATACAAAAACTGCATAGCTGGGGGAAGTACCGCATACCTTAATCTAGAAGGAACTCGCCTTAATTTCCTTAAGCAGAAAATCACGTAAAACGACTATTCGTTTTGATTCCCTCAACTCTTCGGGATAGACGAAATAGACCTCGACTGAAGGACCGCGAAGTTCGGGCAACACCTCAATCAAGTTGCCAACTTCGCGATTCATATAATCAGGCAAGGCGGCAATCCCGACACCGCTTTGAACCGCGCGGAATATCCCGTAAATATTACTGACCTGCAGTGCCGGTTTGCGGACAACGCCTTTCGGCGTTCCCTCCGTCAGCAGCCAGTTAAGGTTTTCTACAGGCGGGCGGGCGTCTTCGCCGTAAACGATCAAACGGTGCGCATCAAGATCTTCAGCTTTTTTCGGCATGCCCCATTTTTTCAGATAACCAGGCGACGCGAAGACATTGTAATTCATGGTCATCAAATGGCGTTGGATCAAGTCAGGTTGTGTCGGCGCGGTCATCCGGATCGCCGCGTCGGCCTCGCGCATGGACAAATCCAACTCATTGTCGGCAAGAACCAGCGAGACTTCGATGTCTGGATAACGGTCCACAAAGGTATTGATCCGTGACGTCAACCACACCGAGCCGAAAGCGACCGTGGTGTTGATCATCAACGGGCCTTCAGGGCGTTCGCGGTTCTCCGTGATCCGAGCTTCGGCCATGGCCAATTGCGCGAACACATCATGGGCCGTGCTGAAAAGATCTTCGCCCTGCTCGGTCAACTTGAGACCGCGGGCATGGCGATGAAACAAAGCGATGTGCAGACTATCTTCAAGATTAGCGATTTGACGGCTCACGGCGGATTGGCTCAAGTTCAGCGTTTCGCCGGCGTGGGTAAAACTCCCCGCTTCGGCGACCGCATGAAAGATGCGTAACTTATCCCAGTCCATAATGCTTTAACCCCTATGGGTGCAAAGAATGGCGTGCCGGCACCGTGATAGCGCGAAGGTGGTTTCGGGCTTATTCAGCGGCTTCGCGCGCCGCGCCCTGGGCAGCGATGAAGCCTTCCGCTTCGAGCGCCGCCATGCAACCAGTACCAGCGGCGGTCACAGCCTGCTGATAAATCTTATCTTGCACGTCGCCGGCGGCATAAACACCGGCGATATTGGTCGCCGTGCTGTCCGCGGCGGTCAGGATATACCCTTCGTCGTCGATATCCAATTGGCCCTTGAAAATGGCCGTGTTCGGATCGTGCCCGATGGCTATAAACACGCCGTGGACGGCGATGTCGGTGATCGCGTCCGTGTGGACATTACGAAGCCTGGCACCGGTGACGCCAAGTGGATCTTCGTCACCAAGAACTTCTTCAAGAACGCTGTCCCAAAGCACCTCGACTTTTTCGTGGGCCAGCAATCGATCTTGCAAAATCTTTTCCGCACGCAGTTCATCACGGCGATGCACCAGCGTCACCTTAGAGGCAAAGTTCGTCAGAAACAGCGCTTCTTCGACAGCCGTGTTGCCGCCGCCGATAACTGCAACAGGTTTGTCGCGATAGAAGAACCCATCACATGTAGCACAGGCTGAGACGCCGAAACCCATGAATTTCTCTTCCGTTTCCAGGCCCAGCCAGCGGGCCGTAGCCCCAGTGCAAATCACAACCGTATCGCCGGTGTAAACGGTCCCGGAATCACCCGTGGCGGAGAACGGGCGGGCACTCAAATCGGTCTCGACGATGGTGTCTTCAAACATTTCCGTGCCGACACCGCGGGCCTGGGCTTCCATTTGCTCCATAAGCCAGGGGCCCTGCACGACATCGGCGAAACCGGGATAATTTTCCACATCAGTGGTGATTGTCAATTGACCGCCGGGCTGCAGCCCCCGGACCAGCATGGGTTTCATGTTGGCCCGCGCTGCATAAATGGCGGCCGTATAGCCGGCGCTGCCGGACCCGATAATCAAAACCTTACTGTGGTGGCTCTCGGACATGTCGAGATGTTCCCTTTAATTAACGCCAAACCACCTAAGAAGTGGCGGCTCATCATGGCCCAGGGGATCAAACGAATGGCTAACATAGGAAGCCGCATGCCCCCACGCAAGCGCCGCTTGCGGGTTTTCGACAGATCGTTTCCGGTATCGCAAAAGCTAAGTTTTTGTAATATAATTTCGCAATAATATTTCAAAAACTGGCACTCAGAGATAACAATCCCCTGAGATCGCCAATTTAAGGGAGCCTGCATGCAACGGGTCAAACTCGACCGTATCGACCGACGGATACTCCGCGATCTGCAAGACGACGGGCGGATGACCAATGTGGAATTATCGCAACGCGCTGGCATCTCGGCACCCCCATGCCTGCGCCGCGTCCGGGCCCTTGAGGAGTCAGGCTTTATCAAAGGCTATCACGCGGAAATTAATGGCACCCTCCTGGACTACAAGGAAATGTTCTTTGCTCTCGTCGGTCTCGATAGTCAGGCTCAAAACGTTCTGCAGGAGTTCGAGACCATCATGGAGGCCTGGCCGGAGGTGCGCGAATGCCACATGATTCGTGGTGGCGGCGATTTCCTTTTGAAAGTCGTGGCTCGCGACAAAGATCAACGCGACGCCCTAACCATGGGCATCACCGAAGCGCCGCATGTCTCCACCGTGACAACGTTCGAGACCATCCGCACAGCCAAGGGTATACCCGGCGTCCCCGTCGATGAGGATGGGCCCGAGCCCACCGAAGAATAAACCTTAACGCCGGATTATTTGAACTTCACGCCGCAGATTTCATAGCCCTTGGGACCACGCGGCGTGTTGACCTCTATGCTGTCGCCGATGGTCTTGCCGATCATTGCGCGGGCCATCGGCGAGGTCACGGACAACAATCCCGAGTCAATATCCGCCTCATAGGTGCCGACAATTTGATAGGTCAGTTCCTCATCGGTATCTTCATCGGCGACAACGACCGTCGCGCCAAAGCGCACAACCTTGCCGGAAATCTTCGACGGGTCGATGACGTCGGCGCGGCTGATGACGTCTTCCAGTTCGGCCAGACGGCCTTCGATAAAGCTCTGGCGTTCCCGGGCCGCGTGATATTCCGCGTTCTCCGAAAGATCGCCGTGTTCACGGGCCTCTGCGATCGCCTTGATCACAGCGTGGCGCTCTTTGTCTCTAAGGCGATGAAACTCTTCGTCCAGAGTTTCAAGCCCCTGTTGCGTCATGGGAACCTTTTCCATGCTTCTTCCCCGGCATTTGGGTCAAAAAAACAACGCCGTGTTCCGGATAACCGAAACACGCCACTAAACTCAACGGTTCTGAGAGATCGTTCAGAACGAAGCTTCAAAATAAGCCTGAAGAGGGGCAACTTCAAGTGCTGCGGCGCGCAAAGCTTCAATTGCGTCCACCGCGGCCGCGGCGCCGGTCATGGTGGTGTAATGCGGAACGTTGTTCGTCACCGATGAACGCCGGATGGAAAAGCTGTCGGAAATCGCCTGTGCGCCCTCGGTCGTGTTGATGACCATCTGGACCTCGCCGTTGACAATGGCATCGACACAATGTGGCCGCCCCTCCAAAACCTTGTTTACCTGCTCCACGTCCAGGCCCTCGGCATCGAGGAAACGTTGCGTGCCGCCGGTGGCGATCAAATGGAATCCCATGTCCTGAAGGCGCCGGGCGATGGCTGCCGCAGCCGGCTTGTCGCGATCCTTGATCGAAATGAATGCCGTGCCCTCGAGCGGCAGCTTGTTGCCAGCGCCCAGTTGCGCCTTGGCAAAGGCACGAGGGAAATCCTCATCCAAGCCCATCACCTCACCGGTCGATTTCATTTCCGGCCCTAGAATCGTATCGACACCGGGGAACCGGGCAAAAGGGAAAACCGCTTCCTTGACCGCCATGTGGTTGCGCTTCGCTTTGGTCTCTAAATCGAAGTCGGCGAGCTTTTCGCCGGCCATGACCCGGGCCGCGATCTTCGCCACCGGGATGCCCGTCGCCTTGGCGACAAACGGCACCGTCCGGCTGGCCCGCGGATTGACTTCGAGGATATAGACGTCACCGTCCTTGACTGCGAACTGGACATTCATCAAACCGACCACACCCAGCGCCAGCGCCAGTTCCACGGCCTGGCGGCGCAGTTCATCGACAATGTCGGCGGGCAGGGAAAACGGTGGCAGGGAACAGGCCGAGTCACCGGAATGCACACCGGCCTCTTCAATATGTTGCATGATACCGGCGACAAACACCTCATCTCCATCGCAGATCGCGTCCACATCGACCTCAATGGCGTCTTGGAGGTAGCTGTCCAGCAACACCGGACTGGTGCCGGAAACCTTCACGGCGACAGTCATGTAGCGTTTCAAAGCGTCCAGGTCATGGACAATTTCCATGGCCCGTCCACCCAACACATAGGACGGCCGAATCACCAGCGGGTAACCGATTTCGCCCGCCACCCGTTCCGCCTCGGCGGCCGTGCGCGCCAGCCCGTTGGCCGGCTGGCGCAATTTCAGATCCTTCAACAAGACTTGGAATCGTTCGCGGTCCTCGGCCAAATCAATGGCATCGGGACTGGTGCCCAAGATCGGAATGCCGGCTGACAATAACCCGCTGGCCAATTTAAGCGGCGTTTGCCCGCCCAACTGAACAACACATCCCAGCAACTCACCGTTGCTTTGTTCGGCGTGTACCAGCTCAATCACATCTTCGGCGGTCAAGGGCTCGAAATACAGCCGGTCGGACGTGTCATAGTCGGTAGATACCGTTTCCGGATTACAGTTGACCATGATCGCCTCGTGACCGGCTTCACGTATCGCGAAAGCGGCGTGGACACAGCAATAATCGAACTCGATCCCCTGGCCGATCCGGTTCGGACCCCCGCCTAAGATCACCACCTTCTTGCGTTCCGTCGGCTCAACTTCATTTTCCGGCGGTCGGCTACCGTCGCCCTCATAGCACGAATACATATAAGACGTCTGGCTCGGGAACTCGCCGGCACAGGTATCGACCCGCTTGAACACCGGCGTCACGCCGATGGCACGCCGCCCGTGGGCAATTTCCGTGGCACTACCGCCGGTCAATTCCGCCAGGCGCTCATCGGAAAAGCCCATTTTCTTGATCCTGAGCATGCCGAAGCCGTTATCGGGCAAACCCTTGGCGCGGATGTCGGCTTCCTCATCAATAATGCCTTTGATCTGATCCAAGAACCATGTGTCGAAGCCGCAGGCGCGCTGAATTTCGTCATAGGGCATGCCCATGCGCATGGCCTGGGCGATATAGCGAATGCGTTCGGGCCGCCTCTCAGCCAGGACGGCGCGGACCGCATCACGGTCCAATTCGCCGCCGACCATGGCGCCTTCGATCTCAATTTCATTGAGGCCCGTCAGATCGGTTTCCATGGACCGGAGGCCCTTTTGCAGGGCTTCCTGGAAACACCGGCCGATGGCCATGGCCTCGCCGACGGACTTCATCGACGTCGTCAGCAAGGGATCGGTGTCGGGAAATTTCTCAAACGTGAACCGCGGAATTTTGACAACCACGTAATCGATGGTCGGCTCGAAACTCGCCGGCGTCACCCCGGTAATATCGTTGTCCAACTCGTCGAGGGTATACCCGATCGCCAATTTCGCGGCGATCTTGGCGATGGGAAATCCGGTGGCTTTTGATGCCAACGCCGAGGACCGCGACACCCTGGGGTTCATTTCAATGATCACCAGCCGCCCGGTTTTCGGATCCACGGCGAACTGCACATTGGAGCCGCCCGTATCGACGCCGATTTCGCGCAGCACCGCAATCGAGGCGTTGCGCATGATTTGGTATTCCTTATCGGTCAGCGTCAGCGCCGGCGCCACGGTGATGCTGTCACCCGTATGCACGCCCATGGGATCGACGTTTTCGATGGAACACACGATGATGCAATTGTCGGCCCGGTCGCGGACCACCTCCATCTCGAACTCTTTCCAACCGAGAACCGATTCCTCAACCAGAACCTCACTCACCGGCGAGGCCGCTAGGCCGCCCGCGACGATCTTTTCGTATTCTTCCTTATTGTAGGCAATCCCGCCACCGATGCCGCCCAACGTGAAAGACGGGCGGATGATCAGCGGTAGACCGATCTCGGTCATGACGACGCGGGCCTCATCCATATTGGTGACGACGGCACTTATCGGGCAATCCAGGCCAATCGATTGCATGGCGTCGCGGAACAATTGACGGTCTTCGGCCTTGGCGATGACGTCGGCATCGGCGCCGATCATTTCAACGCCGTGACGCTCCAATATGCCCGAGCGCGCCAGCTCAATACCCATGTTCAACCCGGTTTGCCCGCCCATGGTCGGCAACAAGACGTCAGGTTTTTCCTTCTCGATCACGCGCTCCATCATTTCAAGCGTGATCGGCTCGACATACGTCGCGTCCGCCATCGACGGATCGGTCATGATGGTGGCCGGGTTGGAATTCACCAAGATCACCCGGTAGCCCTCTTCCCTGAGCGCCTTGCACGCCTGGGCGCCCGAGTAATCGAACTCGCACGCCTGGCCGATAACAATCGGCCCGGCGCCGATGATCAGGATGGATTGGATATCTGTACGTTTGGGCATGCTGCGTTCAGCTTCCTATTCGGCCGCCACCGTCCGCTTGCGTTGCGGGCACGGTTTTTGGGTCTTGTTGATGGGGTCGAACTCGGAACGCGGCAAGGTCGACGGCGTCACCCCATAGACATGCAGCGATAGCGACGTCGTTTCGGCGTCATTGCGGACACTGTGAATGTCGTCAGGCATAAAGCTCACGATAACGCCATGCTCAACACTAGTTTCGCGCGCTTTCTTCAGGTCCGCGAACCCGGGCTTTCCGCCGTCGTCCATGCGGTCCCAATCGACATTGATCTCGACCCCATCGATACCGACGACGATGCCCCAGGTCTGATGATCATGCGGTGCCACGCCCTTCCCCGGCAGCCAGCAAATCGCCTCAACCAGTAAGGAATGATCGTCTTCTTCGTTCAAGATCGTAATCCCGAACCCCTGGTCTTCATCCGCCTCATAAAACTCCGGCCGCACCCAGCTCGTGTCTTTGGCCATCTTTTTCATCACCGGCGTGACACGTTCCAGTACCTCGGCGGGATCGATCTCCATGACAGTGATCGATTTCAACTCAGAGACAAACTCTGCAATCAATCCACTACTCATGTTGAACTCTCCATCAGCCCGACGAACCGGTCGAACAGGTAATGGCTGTCCTGCGGGCCGGGGGAAGCTTCGGGGTGGTATTGGACGGAAAAGATTGGTTTGCCGTCGACGCTGAGGCCTTCGAGGCTGCCGTCGAATAGCGAGACATGAGTTGCGGTGACGCCGGCGGGCAATGTATCAGCATCGACCACGAAGCCGTGGTTTTGGCTGGTGATCTCAACCTTGCCGGTCTTTAGGTCTTTGACCGGCTGATTGGCGCCGCGATGTCCCATGTGCATTTTGTGCGTCGATGCACCCAGCGCCAGGGCCAGAATTTGATGGCCCAGGCAAATTCCGAAAATTGGGATGCCGGCTTCCATGACGCCTTTCAGCATCGGCACGGCGTATTTGCCGGTGGCCGCCGGATCACCCGGTCCGTTGGACAGAAACACACCGTCGGGCTCATGGCTCAGCACATCCTTGGCGCTGGCGGTGGCCGGAACCACGGTAACCTTGCATCCTGATGAGGCCAGACAGCGCAGAATGTTGTGCTTGGCGCCGAAATCGACGGCAACCACGTGGAATTTCGGGTCTGTTAACTTACCGAAGCCGCCATCCAAGGCCCATTCGGTCTGGTTCCAGCTGTAGGTCTCCGCACAGGTCACGTCCTTGGCTAAGTCCATGCCTTCCAATCCAGGCCAGGCGGCGGCTTCTTTCTGGGCGGCTTCAATATCAGGGATACCACCGGGATTGAATACCAAAGCGCCAATGGGCGCGCCACCATCGCGGATCCGCCGGGTCAGGCGCCGAGTGTCGATACCGGTCACCGCCGTCAACCACATGGATTTCAGCCAATCGTTCAAATGCTTAGCGGAACGCCAGTTGGCAGGCTCGGTGATGGACTCCCTCAAGATACAACCCCGGGCGGCCGGGGTTTTTGTCTCAAGGTCCTCAGGATTGGTCCCGACGTTGCCGATGTGAGGAAAGGTGAATGTAATCAACTGCCCTGCGTAACTGGGGTCGGTCAATGTTTCCTGATAACCGGTGAGTGCGGTGTTGAAACAAACCTCGCCCACACTCATGCCCGGCGCGCCGGCGCCCTGACCCCAAAATACTTCACCGTCAGCAAGTACGACGGCCGCGTCTGCACCCGGAGGTCGCGACGTTGAAATATCGCTAATGGAACGCGCTGCGGATGCATCGACGGCCGGTCGCGCGCCAAAAAAATCGCCCGTCCGGTCTTGGGTGCCGGCGGGCGGGGTAGCCTTTGTGTCGTCGTTCATCTGTATGAAGTACCTTCGGAGAACGTCGGTTGGCGGACTCTTAAGCAATACGCCGGGCCAGGTCAAGTGCTGTATTTTTGAAAATAATCGTTTGTTTTCAATGGCTTAAATTATTTCCATTGGTTGCCTTTCTCTAGCGTTTACGATAGGCTCCGTTTTTCCGCGACTCGCGAGGGATTTCAGCGTTGTTACGCACGGAAATTAAAGACGCCTACAAGACGGCCATGAAGGCCAAAGAAACGCTCGCCGTCTCAACGCTCCGGCTGATTCTGGCGGCGTTGAAAGACCGTGATATCGCGGCGCGGTCAAAAGGCAACATGGACGGCATCGCCGAGGACGAAATCCTCACCCTCCTGCAATCGATGATCAAACAACGCCGCGACAGCATCGAAGCCTATGAAAAAGGCGGCCGGATGGAATTAGCGCAGCAAGAAGCCGGCGAAATCGCGGTCATAGAGCGCTTTCTGCCGGCCCAGATGTCAGATGACGAAATCGATGAGGCCGTCGGCGAATTGGTCAGCGAACTGGAAGCGACATCACTCAAGGACATGGGCAAGGTGATGAGCGCTATGAAAGAACGCTTTGCCGGCAAAATGGATTTTGGCAAGGCCAGCGCGGTAGTCAAGGCACGCCTCGGCTGAGCGCTTTCAGCCATCTCGACATCGCCGATTCGCACTTCTCATGGTCTCGGGCCATGCCGCGAACTCCGGCAGCCTCATCCACTACCTGTGGATAACCCAGCGAACAAACTGTCGAAAACTCGCGGAAATCCTGCTTTCTTCGACCTTCTCTAAGCGATAATTTGAAGGCCGCGAGCGGCGCGGTATTTCCGAGCCCAGCGATCATGTATGGGCTGGAGTAGATTTGCCAAATGGCATTTTCCGATCAATTTCTTGACGAATTGCGCGGCCGGGCCGGCTTGGTCGATATTATCGGGCGCAAGGTCAAGCTGACGCGCAAGGGCCGTGAGCACCAGGGCTTGTGCCCGTTCCACAAGGAAAAGACGCCAAGCTTCACGGTCAACGAAGAAAAAGGCTTCTATCACTGTTTCGGCTGCCAGTCGCATGGCAGCGTCTTTGATTTCCTCATGGAAACCGAAGGCCTGAGTTTTCCCGAAGCCGTCGAACGTCTTGCCGGCGAAGCCGGCATGGAAGTCCCCACCGACACCCCGCAAGAACGCGAACGCCAGAAACAACGCCAAACCCTTCTTGATGTCACAGAAATGGCGGCGGCAATGTTTGAGAAAACATTGCGCATGCCCGAAGGCAAACCGGCTTTGGAATATCTGTATGATCGAGGCCTGGATGACGAGACCATCAGCCGGTTCCGCCTGGGGTTCGCGCCGGCCGGACGCAATAGGTTGAAAACAGCACTGGCCCGCGAAGGCGTCGACGAGGGACTTTCCGTGGCGGCGGGCTTGTTGATCCAGCCGGAACGTGACCATCGCGACGAGCGTGATGGGGGGCGGGAACCCTATGACCGATTCCGTGGCCGGGTGATGTTTCCCATATGGGATCGCCGCGGTCGGGTGATCGCCTTCGGCGGCCGAATTCTCGGCGACGGCGAGCCGAAATACCTGAATTCTCCGGAAACGCCGTTGTTTCACAAGGGCGCTAATCTCTATGGCCTGCATCTAGCATCGCCCGCCGCCCGCAAGGCCGACACCATCATTGTCACCGAAGGATATATGGACGTCATTGCCCTGGCGCGGGCCGGCATCAGCCATGGGGTGGCGCCCTTGGGCACAGCGCTGACCGAAGACCAGGTCCAGATATTGTGGAAGATCATCCGCGAACCGATATTGTGCTTTGACGGGGACGCTGCCGGCCAGCGCGCCGCCGCTAAGGCAGCAGAACGATCCTTGCAGCACTTGAAGCCCGGTTACGGCCTCAGGTTTGCTCAATTACCATCCGGCGAGGACCCTGACACGTTGATTACCCGCCAAGGTGTGGGCGCCATGCACGATATTCTGGCCACCGCGCTGCCGCTGTCCGAGGTTTTATGGCAAAACGAATCTGGCGGTCGTATTCCAAGCTCGGCTGAGGCCCGCGCAGCGCTGCAAGCGCGGCTCGATGAACACACTCGCCGCATTCAGGATCCCACCGTACGCAGCCATTTTTCGCGTTTATTCAGCGAACGCCTGTGGCCGAAGGCCGCCGGCGACGAGGCAGGGACGAGAAGCGGTGGTAATTGGAAGCGAAAATCCGCCAAAGATCGTGGCTGGACGCCCAATATGCATGTCGGTACCGGAAAGTCTGCTTTGCGCAGCCCCATCGAAGACGATGAAATATTCCTGTTAGCAGTCATTATCTATCATCCAAGCAGCTTTGATGAAATCGGCGAACGCCTTGGAACTATGAGTTTTTCCGCGCCAGACCTTGACAAAATCCGCCAGGAGGTTTTAAAGACGCTGGCGGATAATCCCGGACTTGAAACAGGGGCATTAGCAACCCACCTTATAGAACGCGATTATGGTGGCCCGCTCGGACGTATTCGTGAATTGAAATCCGACCCGATTGTCGGACCAAACGCGTCACAGGAAATTGCCCTATCGGAGTGGAATGGACGTTTCCGCAAACTTCGTAATTGGGAATTAGCGAAGGAAATTGAGGAAGCGAAACGGGCTAATCAGGCGAACCCATCTGAGGCCGGACGCGAGCGGTTAGAAATATTGAGAGACCAGAAACTTGCATTGAGCGAAGAAGAAGCCAACGGACACGTATTTCGGTAGGCGCAGACATTCGAACAGTTAGACGAATATTTCGAACGGCGTCACGGACGCCCAGGCTGGTCACGGATCGGTCGAGTACAGATTTCAGGGGTATGAAAATTGGCGAAAGCAGCAGCAGCGCAAGCGACGACAGCAGAACCCGCGGCTTCTCAGGAGGAAAGCGGTGATCGTCCGTTGATCGATTCACTGGGTGGCGCCGTCAAAAAGATGGTCGCCCAGGGCAAGGAAAAGGGTTACGTCACTTATGACGACCTGAATAAGGCGCTGCCGCCCGATCAGGTGTCTTCCGAACAGATTGAAGACACCATGTCGATGTTGTCCGAAATGGGCATCAACGTAGTCGAGAACGACGAGGCGGAGACCGACCAAGCGGGAACCGAAGACAAGGCCGAGCCGGAACCACAGGCCGCCAGTGGCAATGTCAATGAGGCCGATCTTGGTCGCACTGATGACCCGGTGCGCATGTATCTGCGTGAAATGGGCTCCGTCGAATTGCTGTCACGCGAAGGCGAAATTGCCATCGCTAAACGGATCGAAGCCGGCCGCGACATGATGATCGGCGGTATCTGTGAAAGCCCGCTGACCATCAAAGCCATCGTCAGTTGGCATGACGCTCTGATCAACGGTGAAATGCTGCTTCGCGATATCATTGATTTGGACGCCACCCATGGCGGTGGTCCAGGCTCCCCCAATAACGCCAACAACAACGAAAATGCCAACAACGCGGAAGGTGGCCAGCAAACGGCTGATCCCGCCGCAAAGGACGCACCGGCCAAGCCCGCCGTCGCCGACAAGCCGGCCAAGGATGACGAAAAGAAAACCGAAGGCGCGGAAGGCGGCGAAGGTGCCCGCGACGACGACGAAGACGACGAAGACGCAGAAGCCAATCTGTCGCTGGCAGCACTCGAAGCCAAGCTGACGCCAGAGGTTTTGGAAACTTTTGAGAAGTTGGCCAAAACTTACAAGAAACTTCATAAACTGCAATTGATCCGCCTCGACGCCATGCAGGGCACCGGCGAAATCAAGCCCAGCCAGGAAAAACGTTTCGGCAAGCTCCGCCAAGAATTGGTGAAACTCATGGAGGACGTGCACCTCAACAACAACCGGATCGAACAGCTGGTTGAACAGCTCTACGAATTAAATCGTTTGCTCATCGGTTTCGAAGGCAAATTGCTGCGGCTCGCCACCAAAAGCCGGATCAAGCGCGAAGATTTCCTTGAGCAGTACCGGGGCAATGAGATCGACCCGGCATGGCTGAACAAAGTCGTCAAGAACAAGACTAAAGGCTGGCAGACATTCGGCACCACCCACAAGGACGATGTCGTCAAGATTCGCGAAGGCATCACCGAAATTTCTCAGGAAGCCGGCCTGCCCGTCGCCGAATACCGGCGTATCGTCTCGACCGTCCAAAAGGGTGAGCGCGAAGCCACCAAGGCGAAGAAAGAAATGATTGAGGCCAACCTTCGCCTCGTGATTTCCATCGCCAAGAAATACACCAACCGCGGCCTGCAGTTCCTGGACCTGATCCAGGAAGGCAACATCGGCTTGATGAAGGCCGTCGATAAATTCGAATACCGGCGCGGCTACAAGTTCTCGACCTACGCCACTTGGTGGATCAGACAGGCGATCACGCGTTCCATCGCCGATCAAGCCCGGACCATTCGTATTCCCGTCCACATGATCGAGACCATCAACAAACTGGTCCGCACATCGCGTCAGATGCTGCATGAAATCGGCCGCGAGCCGACGCCTGAAGAATTGGCCGGCAAACTCTCGATGCCCCTGGAAAAGGTCCGCAAGGTCCTGAAGATCGCCAAGGAACCGATTTCGCTGGAAACCCCCATCGGCGACGAAGAAGACAGTCATCTGGGCGATTTCATCGAGGACAAGAACGCCGTGCAGCCGCTGGACGCCGCTATTCAGGCGAATTTGCGCGAAACCACGACCCGGGTCCTGGCTTCACTCACGGCGCGCGAAGAACGTGTCTTGCGCATGCGCTTCGGGATCGGCATGAACACCGACCACACCTTGGAAGAGGTCGGTCAGCAATTCTCCGTTACCCGCGAACGAATACGACAGATCGAGGCAAAGGCGCTCCGCAAACTGAAGCACCCGAGCCGGTCCAGAAAACTCCGGAGCTTCCTGGATTACTAGGGCCTCGGAAAGACCGGGGAAGAAAAATTCAGGGGCGGGGCGCAAAAGAGCACCCCGCCCCTTCTTAATGTTTTGGGCCGCCCAGTGCGGCGGCCCTCGGTGGGCCCGTAGCTCAACTGGTTAGAGCCGGCCGCTCATAACGGTCTGGTTGCAGGTTCGAGTCCTGCCGGGCCCACCATTATTCCTTATACGAACCCATAGCCAGACTGTTACTGCCCCCAAAGCCCGCAGTTCCGGGGGCTTTGGGACGCTCGCCAATGACCAGAGAGGGCGGAAGAGAGACGAATTGGCCGGAATTGTTGAATAGTCTCTGTTGGCCACTTTCGACAGCCAGACTGTGCCGGTTTCCAATTTCCAGGTTTCTACATTGGGGTTATCACTGATCTGTCCCTACCAAAAATCACATCCGGACGTAGGCGTGATGCAGGCCGCCGAGTTTGGGGGTGGCAATGATCCGCCCGACGGTCTGAACAATGCGGCCAAACGGCGTGTCTTTATCTAGACCGAGATGGGTTCTGCAGCCGTTGTAATAATCGGCATACTTATGCAGCGATTTTCGCAAATGGCGTTCATTCAATATGACAACATGATCGAGCAGATCCCGTCGGATCGACCCGATGACCCGTTCTACATATCCGTTCTGCCATGGCGATCGCGGCGCAACCGGTCGGTCCCGGATACCCATCGCGACCACTCTTTCGCGGTAAATCGTCCCATATGATGCATCGCGATCGCGTAACAGGAAGTCGGGGGCCTCGTCCCACGGAAATGCTTCGACGATCTGACGTGAAATCCATTCCGCAGTCGGATGATAAGTCGCATTGACATGAACAATTCGCCGGCGGCTATGCTCAAGGATTACCAAACCATAAAGCACTTTAAAACCGAGTGTCGGCACAACAAACATGTCAATCGTCGCGATGCCATCCGCATGATTTCTTAAGAACGTCTTCCACGATTGAGACGGAGGTCCACGTCGTTTCACCGTGTATTTCGCGACAGTCGATTGCGATATGTTGATGCCTAGTTTCAGAAGTTCCCCGTGGATGCGGGGCGCGCCCCAAAGTGGGTTTGCCCTACTCATTTCCCTGATCAGTCGACGTATCTCCGTGGGCACTTTTAGCCGCCCAACGCCACGACGGCACTTGATGCGCCAGAACAGGCGAAAACCAGCCCGATGCCAGCGTACGACCGTATCCGGTTTAACGATCAACATCGACAATAGCGCCCGCGGGTTCACCTTGTAGATGGTGGTGAAGAACAGTCGGTCCCAGGCTGAAAGCTTCAGTGGCCGGTCCAATTGTCGCTGCAACGCAATGACTTGGTGCCGCAATATCAGCAATTCATCTTCCGTGGCAGGACCAAAAATAAGTCGGCGAATGAAGCACCAAACTATCGTGCGCAAGACATCAAACATGATCCGATCATCGTCACTGGATCAATCAATCCGTCAAGCCTTCATCAACGGATCGAATTTTTGGTAAGGACAGTTGGAAACTGGTATCGATATCATTGCTCCTGAGTGCGCGGTGCCGTTGAATGCGCCGATGGCCAACGTCAAAGCGATCGCCGATGCTGTCCGGCATTGCGCCGGGGCTTGAGGCCGCTCAACAATAGTTGCGGTCCTCACCGGTTCAATTTGTAATGTTGACCCAAAACCTAGATGCTCACTATCATTGAGCCTGATATATTCTTAATACATCAGACAACAGGAGGCCATTTTGGCTGATATGCCCAACCGCAAGAAGCGCACGATCACCGAAATACGCGAATCAAAAACTACCGGTGAGAAGATGGTGTACATGTCGGTGCCCGATTATACCTCCGCACAATGGGGCGAGATGGCCGGTGTTGATGTTGCCGTGGTTGGCGACAGCCTGGCGATGATCTCACATGGGCACGCCAATACCATACCGGCAACGATGGACATGATGGTCATGCACAGCCAGGCCGTAAGACGCGGCGCGCCGAATACCTTCGTGCTCGGCTGTATGCCGTACCAGAGCTACAACACCGTGGATTGCGCGTTGGCCAACGCCACCCGATTCATGCAGGACGCCGGCAGCGATGCGGTGAAACCGCAGGGCGGCAAGAGCCAGGCGCATATCCTGCGGACCTTGGTCGATGCCGGGATTCCGACGGCATCGCATATCGGTCTGACCCCGCACACGGTGGCCATGTTCGGCGGCTTCAAGATACAAGGCCGAACGGCGGTCACCGCGATGAAGATTCTCGAAGACGCCTTCGCCATACAAGACGCCGGCTGTTTCATGCTTGAGTTCGAGGCAGTGCCCGGCAGGATCGCAAAACTGATCTCCGAGCAGTTGGAGATCCCGACGATCGGCATCGGCGCCGGCGTCGGGACGGACGGGCAGATTCTGCTGGGTTACGATCTCCTCGGTGTGTTTACGGATTTCAAGCCAAAATTCACCAAGCGCTACGCCAAGCTGACGGAGGTTGCCATCGCCGGCATCGAGCAATATGTGAACGAGGTCAAAGAAGGCAGCTTCCCCGATGAAGATCACACTTATAGTGTCGACGACAAGGTGTATGACGAATTCGCTTCTTTGGTGGAGAAGCGAAAGCAGATATAAGAGCGCGGCAAGAACAATTGAAACGGAATGCGCAGATGCCATCGCAACAAACCGACCCGAAATCCCTTGATGAGAATACCGGCAGTCTGACGGACAGGGCGTATCGCGAGTTGGAGGAACGGGTTGTCACGCTCCAATTGCAGCCTGGCGCGGTGCTCTCCGAGACGGCGCTTTCGACGCAATTGGGAATTGGCCGCACACCGATCCGCGAGGCCCTGCAACGATTGGCGCGCGAAAGTCTGATCGTCATTCTTCCGCGCAAGGGAATCCTGGTCTCCGAAATCAATCCCGGCAAACAGCTTTTGGTCTTGGAAGTGCGGCGCGAACTCGAGCGGTTGATGGCCCGCGCCGGCGCCGTGCGTCGATCGGATGAGGAACGCGACGCATTTTTGGAAATTGCCAATGGAATGGAAAAGGCATCGCGGGACAACGATGACATCGCCTTCATGCGCCACGACATCGCCTTCAATGACCTGTTCGCCAAGGCAGCACACAATGAGTATGCGGTTCGCGCCATCGGCCTGATGAACGGGTTATCGCGCCGGTTCTGGTACGTCCACAACAAGGAGGCCGCCGATATGCCGCTGTGCGCACGACTGCATGCCGCAGTCGCCCGGGCCATCGCGGCCGGTGACGCGGACGGCGCGGCGGATGCATCCGACCGGCTGGTGGATTTCGTCGAGACCTTTACCCGTACCACCGTCGGCGTTGCGCCGGCACGGTGAATTGCCAATGGAACTGGCAACGCTCAACGATGCCTTCCGCAAGGTAGGACTGACGCCGCGCGGTGCATTTCACCCAGAGCCAGATGACGGCGTGCCCGACGTCAAGCCCGGTCACCCGACGGCGACGCTGGTACTGGCCGGCAATGCTGGGCCGGACATGTGGGATGCCTTCTCCGCTTGCCGGGACCCGGCACGTGATTTGTTGGACGATTGGTCGCGCGATGTCCTGGCCCCCTTGGCAGAGGCATTTGGCGGCCTCGCCTTGTACCCGTTTCAAAAGCCCCACTTGCCGTTCCAGCGTTGGGCCCAAAAGGCTGAGCCCTGCCAAGCCTCGCCACTGGGCATGTTCATTCACCCCGACTACGGGCTTTGGCACGGTTATCGCGGCGCAGTGGCGTTGCACGAACGACTATCATTGCCAATCGCCGACAAACGACTGTCGCCCTGTGAGACTTGCCCAGGCAAACCGTGCCTCTCGACCTGTCCGGTCCATGCGTTCAGTCCGTCCGGCTACGACGTACCGGCTTGCGCGTATCATCTCGAGGGTCGCGACGGTGCCGATTGCATGGAACTTGGATGTCGGGCCCGACGCGCCTGTCCGGAGGGCAAAGCGGCACGATATCAGCCGGCGCAGACCGCGTTTCACATGACAGCCTTTTTGAAGGCGCGTCGGAAAGACGGCAGTTTGAGCTAGATCAAAGCCTCAAACGGGCAGTGTCAGAGTAAATTGGCTTGAGCAGCCAATTGATGCTCCGTAGCCTTTTTGGATGAAAAACCCTTTCCGATATTTTAATAGCTCACCTGAGGTCATCCGCCTCGCGGTGATGATGTATATCCGTTACCCACTCTC
>JABJBP010000097.1 GCA_018665815.1 Rhodospirillaceae bacterium | reverse complement strand
TTTACTCCAGATGCATTATCACTATTTATTTTGTGGATTTAGCCTAACACAAGCTTTCGATGAATAGTCGTTGTTCTGCATGCGTTAGGAATATGGCGGGCAGAGCCTCACGCATAGATACGCTCATGCTTAGGCTGAATAACATTCATGCATGGGGTCATGCAGCGCTAGCCGAATTCCGGCGTCAATTGTCCCAGCGCGGTCATAAACTCAGAGAAACTCGCGAATATCCTGGTGCCGACGGTGGACATAAATTTTGATCGCCAATTCAGCTTCGTCAGGATCACGCCGTGAGATGGCGTCGGCAACACTTTGGGTCATTTCCTCATGAGCACGGGCAATGTCGTGCCACCCGCCGACGCGTTCGGATATGACAAACCAAAGCCGGAGGTGAAGATTAAATATTCTTGGTATCACCTCCGCCAAATAGGTGTTTTGGGCGGCCCCGGCGAGCACCGAGTAAAATTGACGGTCGCAATCGACATACCTGTCGATATCATCGTCTTCCGTCGCTTGGACCAATTGTCGGTGGAGGTTCACAAGATCTTGTATTTCTTTGTCATTGGCGCGCGTCGCGGCGAGTCGCGCGGCCTGACTTTCGATCAACGAGCGAAACTCATAAATATGTTGGGCGCTGGTGCCATTGACTTCGGAAACAAACATTCCCCGGTTGGTAAGGTGGACAACCAGGCCTTCGACCGCCAATCGCTGCAAGGCTTCGCGGATGGGCGTGCGGCCGATTCCCAATTCTTCGATCAGTGATTTCTCACCCAGCGGTAATCCGGGCGCGAATTCCAGTTGGGTGATTTTTTGTACAAGTAGCTGATAGGCCTTTTCCGCCAAGGAGCGCGGGTCTGGTTGATACTCAAGATTATCAACAGCTGCCGTTGCAATCATTGTGCGGCCTGATCGCTGGCTTCCCGATTAAATAATTCACCAAAGCCAGATTCAATTGACGATTGATCCATATCCGGGCCGATAAATACCATGTGGTGGTTTTTGCGTGGCGCCGTTTCATCGACGACCAATTGCCCCATCGTATATTGAACGAGCGCTGGCGTGCCATCGATATGGGTAAACCCTTTGACGCGCCAGACGTTCTCAGGAAGGCCGTCAAAATATGCCTCCAGCGCATTCCGCGATGTATCGCCGCCTGAATCCAGAACAAAGGATTGCGCCGGCGCGTGCCGATGGTCGTGGTCATGATTGTGGTCGTGGTCGTGATGGTCGCCCGCAGCGGCATGATCCTCGCGGGCCAGATAAGATACCATTTTTTGGCTGGTTTTTCCGGCGAGGATTTCCTCGACATTCAAATCGCACTGTTCCGTATACAGAAGTTCCGCTGTGTCATTCAGTTCGACAACAGCGCGTCGCGCTGTTTCCAGTTCTTCGGCCGAGGCCAAGTCTATTTTATTGAGAACAAGGACATCGGCGTTTATGACTTGCGCCTCGTAGAACGGCCCAAGCATTTCCCGCAGTCGAGTGAATTTAGGAATATCGATTACCGAAACCATCGGTCCGATCTCATAATGATCACGGAATGTCGGTTCCGAAAATGTCTCAATCATCTCTTCCGGTTCCGCGACGCCCGTGGCTTCAATCACCACAACATCAATGTCTTTCTTGGCATTCAGTTCCTCGACGGCGTTCAATAGTGAGCCCTTCAAGGTGCAGCACAAGCAACCCGACGTCAGCTCGACCATGTCGATGTCTTTACCTTCAAGGATGGCGCCATCGATACCTACCTCGCCAAACTCATTGACGATGACGGCCAATTTCCGGTCACCGCCGCCTTCCTTCAGAAGCCTGCGTGCAAGTGTGGTTTTGCCGGAACCCAAGAACCCGAAAAGCAAATTGACCCGCATCTCAGTCGGCGCCTCCCGCCGCAACCATTTCATTTTCTTCGGATTGGCTATTGCCGACATGCGTATCAGGCCCCAGGAACGTCATGGCATCGACAAAGATATCTTGGAATTCAGGTCGGGTGGCCAAGGCAACATGTTCCATCTTCAACGACAGATCGTATGCCCGGTCACGTTCGGTTTCGGACAACAATGCCATCTGCGCGCCCATCAACGCGGCATTCCCCGAATAAGTGATCTTTTCCAAAGGTAAGTTCGGAATAAGCCTGATCTTAACGGCACTTTCGATATTGATATAGTTACCGAACCCGCCGCACATCATGACCTCTTGGAGATCATCGTCAGAGATTTTCATGACGTGTTGAAGCATCACGATCCCTGAAAATATCGCACTCTTTGCCAATTGAACCTGACGGATATCCGCCTGCGTAATCACGATCGGCTCATCACGCCCGGAATCTTCTTCTTCAACCAGGACGAAATGGCAGCCGTCGGATGTATCGACTAGACGCTCTTGAAGTTTCTCGGGTAGCTCTTCGCGTTTCTTACGCCGCAGTCGACCAGAAGGCTCCATGACTTCGGCGGTTGCCAGTTTCGCGCAAGCGTCAATCAATCCCGATCCGCAAATGCCGATTGCCGGCGTCGCGCCGATGATATCGCAGGTGACATCATCATCAATGTACACTTTCTCGATGGCCCCCAACGCGCCCCGCATACCGTGGCGAATTTGCGCACCTTCAAGCGCCGGGCCCGCCGGCGCGGAACAAACCATGAGCCCATCCTTGGACCCCATGACCACTTCGCCGTTGGTGCCGATGTCGACCAAAGTTCGAATTTCATCACTGTCATAAATACGGGTCGCCAAGACGCAGGCCATTGTATCCGCACCGACAAACCCAGCGACAATCGGCAACAGGCAAACCTGCGCATTGATCGCTGCCTTCAATGGCAAATCACGGGCTGGTACGGCCAACGAATCGCGAATAACCGGCGCATAGGGCGCTAAGCCCACGTAAGTGACATCGACACCAAGAATGATGTGGTGCATGCAGGTGTTGCCAACAATCACAATCTTATAAATGTGTTCAGCGGCAACGCCCGATTGCTTGCAGGCATCTTTGACAAAATTATTAATCGCATTCAGCGCCCGCACCCGAAGGGTCGCGAGCTTCTTTTCATCGAACTGCGCATAGGCAATCCGCGACATTAAATCGCCACCATAAACGGCCTGCGGATTAACCCCGCCGACATCCGCCAAGTTCTCGCCAGTGGTCAGATTGATCAACGAACCGACGATACTGGTCGTGCCGATATCAAAGGCCATGCCGTAAATGTGCTCGGATGTATCACCAGCCTCAACGTCGATGATCTTGTTATTGAAAGTCGTGACGGTGATCTGACCACCATCCGTTCTGATCGCGCTTGGCACCTTGCGCAATACTTCCAAGGAACCATCTTGGCTGACGTCTTCGGGGAGAACGCGCAGCGTTTCTTCCCAGTCCGACGTTTGGTGATGTTCATCGGTGGGCGTCGTCGCTTTCGTCACGTGCTTGGCGACGCCGCAATCCAACGTCATTCGGGCGTCGTCGGCAACCGACGTGTCCGAAGACAGAATTTGGTGCCCTGACTCAGCTTTCGGCGGCAGCGCGACAACACGCGTATCGGCGATGATCTTGGTTTGGCAGGCTAGCCGGAAGTTCTCGCGAACTTCCTCATGGCCCAACTGAACTGTATCCTGAATTGTCGGCGGCGGAACTTCGCCACTCAGGACCTTAATTCTGCATGTCCGGCAACGCCCTCGCGCGCCACATGTCGCCTCGATTTCAATGCCGGCCGCATGGCCGGCGTCCAACAGCGTCTTGCCACGCTCGACGGTTGTCGAGCGCTTCTTGGAGTCATCCTCGGCATCGACGAACGTGACTTTGACGGTATCGGCCATTTAGGCCCATGCCTCCCGGGGTTCTTTGACCAACTTCAAGGCCAAATTCACAGCTTCAACCGCATCCTTGCCCCAACCGTCGGCACCGCATTCTTCCACCCAAGCCGGAGTTGTCGGCGCGCCGCCGATGAGGATGTGCACCTTATCGCGATGACCGGCCTTTTGGAATTCCTCAATGGTCACTTTTTGATAGTACACTGTTGTTGAAAGAAGCGCCGAGAATCCAACCAGATCGGCCTTTTCCTCAATTGCTGTCTCGATAAATTTATCCGGATGCACGTCAGTGCCGAGATTAATGACGTTGAAGCCCGCGTTCTCAAGCATGATCGTCACAATCGATTGACCAATATCATGCATGTCACCCAGCACCGTGCCCATGACAAAGGTGCCCGCAGGCTTTACCGCCATAGCCGCCAACAGCGGCCGGATCAAAGCCAGGCCTGCCTTCATGGCACGCGCCGTGATCAGCATTTCCGGGATGAAAATAATCTGCGCGCTGAAACGTTCAGCCTGCAAATTAAACCCCGGAAACAAACCGTCATCCAAGATATTCCGGGGATCGATATCGGCATCGATCGCCTGCTGGACACGTTCATCAGCGTAAATGTGATCGCCCGTTTCGACAGCATCCCACAATGTTACCCATTCCCAGCCGTCAGGTGCGCGGCCTTCCCAACCTTCGGGTGTTACCCGTACCGGATCGGACATATCTTCGTTCTCCTATTTATAAATTTATCTATCAATCCAACGGATATCTGCCATAGGTGCCGAAATCCCTTTGGGCTTCCAACATGGCGTAAATGTTCTGCACGGGGACATCCGCCAGAATGTAATGCGACGGCGAGAAAATATAGCCGCCGCCGACGGCCAAGTTTTGCATCACCTCAAGAACGCCCTTGCGGATGTCCTCAACTTGGCCCCGCGGCAGAAGGTTCTGAACATCGAAACCACCGACGAATGCGATGTCGTTGCCGTACTTCTTCTTGAGGCCCACTTGGTCCTTGTTGCCGCCGGTCGGCTGCATCAACCCGGAAAGATCGACACCCAACTCAATTTCGTCGGGAATAATCGGTGAGTAATCGCCACAAGAATGGAGTTTGATATAAATGTCCGGGTTTTCTTTCCGCCAGGAATCAAACATATATTTGAACCGCGGCTTCGCCAATTCACGCCATTGCTCAGGCGAGATCATCATCGCTTGCTGAGCTCCCACATCATCGCCGACGCGAACCATGTCGACGCCCTTTTTGATGATGTTCTTACCAATTTCCGTGTAGTACTCGGTGAGACCGTCAAGAACGGCGGCGATCAAATCCGGTCTGTCGAACATCATTAGGAAGAAGTTTTGCGTGCCAACGATGTGCGCGTAAGCCGCCTCAATGAGCGTCGACGACATATCGACCATGATGAAATAATCATCTTGGTACTTCGCGACGAGATCATCGATAGGGTCGAGGATCGCTGAATCGTTCGGATCCGGCCACTCGTAGTTCTTCAGATCTTCTTCGCACGTGATCGGATGGAAGCTCGGGAAGTTTTCCGGAACAACTTTCGCCGGCCCCCAATACTCCTGGGTTTTGGCGAACTCGGCCTGCTCTTCCTCATTGCGTCCCTGAAGGCCACTTTTGCCGTAACCCACGCCAAAGTGGTTGTACCAAGTCTCACCAATCTCAATATGCCGGTGGGAGAAGTCGGCATTGATGCCGACTTGATAAAGCACGATGTCATTGCCAAGACGCAGTTCCAATTCAGGATTATGCGCGCGGCCAGTTGCCGAGTCCTCAATACCGTAGACGCGGGCCAACTTATCCTTAGCCTCATGCTTCATACGATAAAACAGCGGTACGCGGTCCACCGGTTCACGGCGTAACGTACGTAAAACGCGATCACGTGGTTTCAATTCTTTCATGGCATCGTTCCTCCCATTGTGCGGCAGCCAATCATCGTCTCTTCCGAGATGACGTCCGCGAGTGTCATATCTCTATTTGCGACGGGTAACGCCCATCTTGGCGCGGGTGTATTTCAGGTATTGCATCGAATATTCGTCTTTACCGGTCAGCGCGTTGGCGGCGAACATAAATGCTTCCAAGTCTGCCGGCGGGTTCATCACGGGATCAACCATGATGGAATCGCAACCCGCTAGAATGGCCAAAGACACGAATGTGTCATTGACGCCTTTGCGTTGCGGCAATCCAAATGAGACGTTGCTGTGTCCACCAAACAAGTGGACCTCCGGGTAATTCTCACGCAATTGACGGACGGCATCCAAATAATGATTGCCGAATTCCGGTCCAGCACCGATCGGGAAGACCAAGGGATCAAGGAAACGGTCCTCCATCGGGATGTTTTCTGCGTCCATCATCTCCATGCAAGTGGCAAGATTCTCAACCCGCTCAACGTCGTCTGCCGGCATGCCCGCGTTACCACTGGCGTTGGCAAACAACAGCGCATTGTGTTCCCTCGCCATGGGGACAAGCTCTTGGCGGCCATCCTCAAGGTTAAAGGAGTTGATGGCCGGGCGGTTCTTTTTGCCGTCGTGGGCCTCGAGACCGGCATAAATAGTATTCGAATCGGACGAGTCGATCGCGACAATACTGTCGGTAATTTTCTGCGCTGTCTCGACGATCCACTTGATCCATTCAAAGCGTTCTTCCGGATAAACCGACATTTCATCCACACACAGATCGATAATGTGGGCGCCGTGCTTTTCCTGATTCTTGATAGCCCAGGCAATATAATTCATGTCTTTCTGACGCAGCGCCTGCGCGATATGCGGGATCATAAAGCTGTTCCGCTCAGCCGGGTCTTCCGGAATGATATCCGTGCAATCTAGGATCCGGTCGTTGCCATCCAAATCCGTATATTTGATGCCTGTCTTTCCGTCTTCTTCAGTCACGCGTGGGCTGGTCGCTTTGATTTTACGCGTCGAATTGAAGTTTTCACCGATGACGATTAGTCCGCCGTTTTCGAGCTTCATTTCGCTGGTCCTGTCTCAAAAGAGTTAAAAAAATAAATCGAGCTTCCAAACTAAACGCCAATCCAGACAATCTCGATTTCACAGACTGCATATTTGGCGCATTTGTTACGGAGAGAATTTTCTAGTGGCGACTATCCTTGTTCAATATTCTCAGTTCACCGGGACTAAGCCGTAAAGGCCGGAGCGCGACATTTTCGGCATCATCGCGCAACTTTCCAGCAAACGAACCGGCAAGTCCTCACCATCAAACACTTCAAATAATTGATGCTGCTGCTCCAACGACCACATGGTTTCATCGCCGTTGATCTTGTAGCTGTAGCCGGGTCCCATGCGCCGCGTGAGGCGCAAGCCTTCCGGCTTAATAAGGTCACCTAAATAAACGGAAAACATCCGTGTCGTCCATTCGATCCCAAGCCAGCCTGCCGTTTCCAAAAACAGCGCCTCCAGCGGCTCAAAGGCGTCGTCTTCCATGCGCCCCATCACTTCGTCGTCGAGCGCCTTTCCCAGCGTGATGACGACGACGGAAATTTCCACGGCGCCCGACAGATATTTGGAAAAAGCCGCATTCTGAAACTTCAATCCGTTCACCAATCTTAGATCTTCGCCACTACAGGCTTCTACGCCGACACGACGAAAATGAATAACCGGCGCCATCACTTCAGCGGCGCGCTTGGAAATGGTTTCAGCAGTCCGGCGAATGATCGGACGGACCTTGTCCATATCCCTATACCCATGAATCCGCAGCATCTTCACGGGATCAATTTCGGGCGGCCCCGACTCAAATACGCCGGATGCCTCCCCTGTCGTGTCAAGTGGGACTGTCATAGCCAAATTCATACTCAGAAAATATCAAAATATATTATGTGTCAAATTTGCAATATTGCAGCGGTGCCCTGCAAACCACGAAACGAATGGAAAAGAAGGGCGCATTTCGACCTTCAGGCCGTCTTTGCCAGGGCTTCATCGCGGATTTGAGCAAACCTGTCCTCGATCTCTTTCGCGACGGTTTCAGCGATCTCCTCAACGCTGCCGTCTTGCTCCACTTTCTTGCCTTTATTCCATTCTTCAAGGTAGCCATCCGTCCCGGCGATCTCTCTGCGCATTGCTGCTTCGTCTATAAGCGCTTGAAATCTATCACTTAACTGAATTTTTTTAACTTCATCACCATCGCGGGCCTCAACGAATGAAGGGATCTCCTGCCAGTAAAGAATTTGATACGTCGCCATTTCACTGAATCCTTATTCCATCGCCTTATCTCAGCCAAACCACCCACTCGGCGGCTAATATTTTGATTACCAACGATGATGCTCAGCAATTTACGTTCCGCGCTGATACCAAATCCATCAAATAGGTGCTCAACTCAACGCGATGATGAGCAATCGCCCTTATTCGTGCAACAAATATATTATCCGCCAGATGGAAAAGTTTGTTATCAATCACGGCTCTAGGGCCTTATTGGGCGCACATTTGGGGCGGCATATGCGCTAGGTGCATGGGGCAATCGAATACCAACCATGGACTGATACGTGGAATTTTCTAGGATTGGTAAGAATGCAACGTGCCTTCGGCATGGTCGAGCATAAACGTTGCGGGGAAATTCCCGCGGATTTAAGGTACGTTGCAACGGGAGGAATACGCGATGGCATTTTTACGGTTTCCGATTCCGGAATTCGATTTTAACCAATTCAAGGATTTAAGTTGGGCGGCGCCAAGCTACCTCTCTCAATCCGATATTGATGGATTGATCTCCGCCCAGCAAAGCGGCGACGCGTCGTCCTACGGTGCTTACGCCGTCGAAACCAACGATGCTGTTTTGGAAAAATTCAATATCCGGGGTGAGCACGCACATGCTGTCTTATGTGTTCTGCCTGAAGGGGACGTCCATGTCATTGGCCGGTCCTACGCGTGGTGGAAACAACGCGTCGTTGTTACCAATTCCCTGGATGCCGGCAATCTCGAAGTTGCTTTCGATTGGAATACTCCCCGGCCCATGAACAACAGGCTCGGTCCAGATGACGGCATGACGATCAAAGGTGGCGTATATTATGCTCTCGCTGCACATCGCTACGACGATCATTGGATCGCCAACCGTACCCTAGAAGACAATGAATGGGATGGCGGCGATGCGAGTAATGGTTTTCGGATGCTGGCCGCATCGAAAGATGACGCAAATGAGTTTTGTGAAATTTGCCTAAGTTTCACCTGGAACGAATAAGGACCCGAAGAAGATGGCGAGATTATTACCCACCGAAGTGATCCCGGCGTTTCTTGAAGCCTATGGCGTCACCGAGTTCGAAGACGTATGCCCGGCTGAAGAACTGACAGTGAAGATTTGGGATAAGTACGGCACGGCGCCAAAAGACGGCGACGAGATCAAACCGACAGGCCCATTTGTCGCTGTCATCGTGTTTTGCGATGGATGCGACCGAAGTGTTCAGTTACATCGCGAACAGTTGGCAGCCGTTCACGCCTAAAATTTCACGCTCTGGGGTTATGGCGGCAACCAACCTACGAGGTTTGGCCTTTACGCCGTGCGCGCTGTTGGACCAAACGGTACCAAGTTAGAAGCGCAAACGCAGGAGCGCCAACGGACGCGCCGACGACAAAAGGCATTTGCCACCCCAGCCAGACGACAGGCGCAAACAAATACAACACGTCATCAAAATCAAAGCCGGCAAATCCGGGATAGGCCTTCTCTCCTGTGTCTTGATTCATTTGATCGATTTTCTCGGCTAGAATCTCTGCGACAAAGACGCCGGCTGCACCGGCCACACCTGCCAGCACGGCCCAATCCCCTAGCCAGCCGTGCCGCAATCCGATTCCCGCGCCAAGAAAAAACAAAGATGTCACCGCAATATCGCAGAACATGTCGTACTTGTGCCCGCCAGGACTGGTCTTACCGCTAACGCGTGCAAGCTCGCCATCGGCACGGTCCAGAAATGCTGAGAACAGCCACAGCCATCCCCCCCAAACATCGAATTCCCGTTCCCCTACACCAAAGCACACGCACGCACCAATGCCGCTTATCAAACGCACGGTCGTCAAATGATTGGGCGTGACCGGCGTGTTGACCAAAGGAAGAATACAAATACGGGCAATCTTATGAGTCCAGGAATCACCCACCATGGCGGGCCTGCCCGACATTACATTTCAAATTCATCATCAAATATCCCGATAAGAAATCAGCTGAGCGCCCGAGGCCTCAACCGACACTCTGACATCTTCATCAATCAACGCCGCGAATTCAGCTTCAAACCTATAGTCCGATGCCGCGGGGTCAATGCCGTCCCAACGTCCCGTCGCGGGATGTGAGAAAATCTCCGATACACCGTCCGGCAAATCCTTGATGATCGGCAGAATGTGGTCTCGATCCATTTGGCCAGTGTTCTCGAGGCCAAAGATATACTCGTTGTAGCGCAGCCCTTGCTTGCGGACGCGGCGCTTCATGGCGTCTATCCAAATTGCCACGAACCGTGCCCCGAGACTACGACTGCGCCCTTGGAAATCAGGTTCGAAAGGAACGCGGACGGCCTTTAAGCCAAATTCGCGGCCAATCCTCAAAATTGTCCCCAATAGAGTTGGATGAATATGCATGTGGTTGTGAGCATTGGCATGGTCCAATGCCAAACCCGTTTCCCGAAAGGCCTGAAACTGCGCCCGGATCTCCGCTTCCAATTGCTGGCGGACGTGCGGCAAAAAAAAGTAACGAAATCCCGCACGAATGAGATTGTCGTCAAAGCGACCATCGGCGCCGACCAAGCCTGAAACTTCCTCAATTGGCAGGACCGGTCTGCCGCATACGGCGACAACATGAAGACCAACGCCAAGTTCGGGAAGCCGCCTGGCACGCGCCACCGCATCAGCAACCGCAGCCCCCGACATCATCAAACAGGTTGTCGTCAGAATGCCGTTTGTATGCGCCTGCTCAATGGCCTCGTTGATGGGCAAGGAAAGGCCGAAATCATCGCCAGTGACAATCAGCCGTTTCAGGCGGCGCTCTCCCGTCCCCATAGGAACTTGAAGAATTCTTTACCCTCACGCAATTGGCGCTTCATGACGTCCATGTCTCTGAACATGTCGGCGGTCAATTGGACCATCTTGCCCGGGCGGAAATAGAACTTTTTATAAAAGACCTCGACGGCCTCAAAGATTTCATCTTTCGACAGGTGCGGATAACTCAGCACGCTTTCCTGGGTGCCACTTTCGTCCACCAATCCCGAGACCACTTCCGTTTCCAACCAGCCGTTTTCGACGGCCTGATCATAAAGGAAAGTCCCAGGGTAAGTCGCCGGCAGCGATACCTGAATGGTCCTGGGGTTAATCTCCTTGGCGTAGGCAATGGTCTCTTGGATCGTGTCGCGGGTCTCGCCGGGCAGCCCCATGATGAAACAACCGTGAATGACAATGCCAAGGTCATGACAATCCTGTGTGAACTGTCGTGCGAAATCGAGACGCACACCTTTCTTCATATTGTTCAGGATTTTTTGGTTACCGGATTCATAACCAACCAGCAAAAGACGCAAGCCATTGGCCTTGAGAACCTCAAGTGTTTTCCTCGGCACGTTGGCCTTGGCATTACATGACCACGTCACGCCAAGTTTACCCAATTCCTTCGCCAACGCTTCCACGTGCTCGATGTTGTCGGTCAAAGTATCGTCGTCGAAGAAAAACTCTTTTACTTCTGGAAAATTATCGCGCGCGTACTTGATTTCGGCGGCAATGTTATCAACGGAACGAGTGCGATAATTGTGGCCACTGATGGTCTGCGGCCACAGGCAATAGGTGCAGCGCGATTTGCAGCCGCGGCCCGTGTACAGCGACATATACGGGTGCATCATATAGCCGTTGTAGTAATTCTTCGCTTGCAGGAATTTTTTGTAGATCGGCGCGACCCACGGAAGCGAATCCATATCGTGAATGATTGGCCGCGGTCCCGTAAATTTGATTTGGTCACCGTCGCGATAATACAGCCCGACGACATCCTTCAGCGGCTTGCCTTCACAAACTTCTTGAACCGTGAAATCAAATTCCTTGTCGCATACGAAATCAATGGTGCTCGACCCAGTCAGCACTTCTTCCCATTTGACTACGACGTGCGCGCCGCAAAACCCAACCAGCAAATCAGGGTTGGCATTTGTCAGAGCCTCGGCAACCTTGACGTCATTGTTGTACGTCGGGGTTGACGTATAGATGATCAAAATCTCGTGTTTCGCCGCCTCGGGCAAAATCTGATCCAGCGTATAACCGCCGGCGGGGCCATCGATCAGTGTGCTGTCTGGCACCAATGCGGCCAACTGCGCCAACCAAGTAGGATACCAAAACGAACGCACTTCCCGCTTGCACTGGTACCGAGAACCGGCACCGCCATCAAATCCTTCGAAAGAAGGCGGGCTTAGAAACAATGTTTTTTTCATACGAACTACCAATACTTTCCGATTGATCAGGCGGTGTCCTGAAACCGGCTTTTCCCGTCAATGGTCATGACTTGATCACGCCAATGGACCGTGCTCCCGAAGTAGCTGGACACCCTAACACCAAATGAGAAAAGGTCACGCAAGGGAATCAACCACGGTGAAAATAACCTGCCGTTCCTTACCGTAACGTAAACCGATGAATGTAATAAGACGCGGAGCCCAAACGCCAAGGCGACCACGCCCAAGCATTGCCACGCCGGCGCGTCGTAGAAATACAGAAATACTGCCGTAATCAGGCTGATCGGCAACGCTTCAGTAATTACCGATAGCGCATAGCCACCAGGCTGCACGGAGCGAATGGTCCGCGCCCATCGCAATTCATGCAGAAATAACGATTTCAAATTTCGTTCCGACACAACATTTTCCACGATATAAGGCACCAGGGCGACCTTGCGCCCCCCGCGATGCACGAGGTTTCCTAGCATGTAGTCATCTGCAAGGACATTTGCTAGCTTTTCAAACCCACCAAATTCATCGAGCAACTCGCGTCGAACTGCCATGGTCGCACCGAAACAGAACGAAAGTTCGCTGAACATGGTCGGGATCAGCGCCGAAGGAAGAAACCAATCGTTGATGAACATCGCGCCCAATCTTGACGCCGCCCCGTGATCGGCACTTCCTGAATAGAGACACGTAGCAGCACCCACGTCAGCGTTTTCAAACGACGCGGCAACTGTTTTCAGATAATCCGGATCAACCCGCATATCGCTGTCGGCAATGACGATCAGCTCATACTTAGCGACGCCGTACATATTTGCCAGATTGCTGATTTTCAAATTGGTGCCGATCACGGTGTCATCGATCACCAATTCAATGTCTCGGTCAGGGAATTCATTGATGATTTCGGTGGCGATACTGCCCGCGGGGTCATCGGAATTCCGGACACCGAAGATAATTTGGAAATTCTCATAATCTTGCTGGCAGAATGAACGTAAGTTTTCAGCCAATTCGCGCTCCGGTCCGCAAAGTGGCTTTAATACAGTTATGCCCACCGTATCGCGCGCCGTCCGCGCTGACCTCATCATCCGTCCAAATTTCAACGTTCCAAAACAGGCAACCAACATGTAGCAGCCCGAAAGTACGAGCAGCCCCACCGGCACCATGAAAACTACATCTGGCATCACGTTGAACCTGTTAGCCCATCTTTGGGCAGCGACAAGAATCGCGGCATGTCTAATCCGATTCCCAGCCCGACGCAATTATCTGCTCAGCGTATCGCCCGGAACTCAACATCGGGCTCTAGGCTTGAGTGTCGTTAGATTGGTCATCCTGGCGACGGCGGAAAATTGCCCGACCTTCCGCATGTTGCCAAAATACCAAGCCTGGAACATCGATGATCAACTCACGAATTCGAATGGCTAAAGATATTGCCAACGACACTTCCGCCGATAGTCCAATCAAACCACCAAGTAGCACAAACGCCCCTTCCTGCACCCCGTAACTATTGGGCACCACAAACGCGGCATCACTGAGCGTACTGCTGAGGCTCTTCAGCATCAGCGCTTCAACGATACTGATCGGATAGCCCAGCAAATAAGCAGCCAGCCATACTTCACCAGATTGCAAGATAAGGGCGGCTAGGCGCCACGATACCGCGGCAGTCAGTCGAACACGATTTCGATAAAGTTCACGAACAATGCGATCAACTTCATCGGCCTTTTCGACCAGCCCGCCGACGAAATCGGTTTTTATGACCTTATGCGCAGATTTGGCGGCAATCCCGAAAATTCCGGCACGCTGTACGACCAGGAATCCCGCCACGCCGGCACCCAACAAGGCCATACCGATCAGCGCCGAGATCACCAATTGGTTATCCAGCGCCATCATCGCCAGCAAACTTACGCCAGCAACACCCCATACGATGACGGTAATGACCTGCACTGTTTTATCGACGACGGCGGACGCCGCTGCGTGTTTGGCATCAATCCCCCAAAGAACAAGTACGCGGGCCTTCACCACCTCACCGCCGATGGATGCCACGGGAAGCAAAGTATTCACTGCCCTTCCCATCCACTGGGCATAGAACGCCTGAAAGAATGTCGGCGCACGATCGGCACGAAAAAGCAGTTGCCAGCACCGCGCATTCATCAACACCGTCGGAAACCAGATGGCGGGTACCAACAGCAAAACCCAACCGGTCGACGTCAACAAGTCGGCGATGTCCATGACGCCTTCCGAGACGACCAAGGCAGTCATGATGACAAGACCGATCACCAAGCCAATATAGGAAGCTATTTTCATCCACTGTTCCACAAGTTGGCGACACGGGGCAGCATCGCTCGGTGCTCGCGCATTCTTTTACGGTGAGATACCGCATATGGCCACCAGATTTCATCCCGGCAGCGGCGGGATCCCTTGCATAGGCAGGACTGCCTGGGTAAACAGAGCCCCATTCAATCCGCCCCACAAATATTCAGGGTAACCGTGGCAAGCATCTCCTCACCCGACGGCTCCTATACGTTGACGGCACCGGCGCAAGCCCTGCCATTGACCCGGCATCTTTCCTATCGGCTGACGCCGCTCATTTATCGCCTTCCTTTAACGCCGAATCAGGTTACTGCCCTATCGATGTTGGCTGGGCTTGCGGGCGCTTGGTGTTTCGCGCTGGGTACGGCCAATTGGGGCATTGCCGGTGGCGCGCTGTTGGTTGTGTGTTACACGCTGGACAATTGCGATGGTGAGATTGCGCGACTTAAAGACATGTCATCGGAATGGGGCGCGCAGTTCGATGACTTGGTGGACTGGATGGTCGATAGCGCATTTTTCGCCGGCCTGGGGTATGGGACATGGGATAGCACTGGTGAAATTTTATGGTTCTGGTGCGGCATTGCGGCAGCCGCCGGCGCCACCATCGACTATGTGATCGATCTCATTCACCATGCGAAATCGAAAAATCAGCCGGAAGCCAAAACTCGCGAAGAAGAAGCAACCGATGTGCGCAAACCGGAAGATTTCAAGGATTGGCTCATTTATATCTTCCACAAGCTCAGCCGTGCCGATTTTTGTGTCATCGTGTTGGGCCTCGCGCTCTTTGACGTCACCTGGGTGTTATTGCCGCTCGGCGCGATTGGCGCCCAAGCCTATTGGATCACCGATCTCTTTCAACGCGCGCGGGGCTGGCATACGTAATCGCGCAACCATTGCGGCATTCAAGGCGTTTCCAGAAAGTCGAACCCGGGTCCAGTCGGCAGGAACAGTATCCGCCGGTCCTTGGCGGTCGTGTTTGACGTCGGCGCCGAAACGGTGGGCGCGCATTCCGAAATTCCCAGTTTCTCCGCGCCAGGTGCGAAATGCAGTACCAGCGCCGAGATCAGCAGCACGAAGGCGATGATCGCCGCGGATTGAGCGAACCAGAGATAGACATCTCTAAGCGCCGTGCCGATTACCTTCTGCGCAACTGTCGCTGGCGGGCGGGAATCCTTCGCAATGATTATCCAAAGCTCGGTCTTCTTGTAGGGCCGGGTGCGCGCCGTCCACGCGCGAAAGCTCAGAATGCCGGCGGTGCCAAGGCACATTATGCCGCCAACCTGGGCCGCATAAGCCGGATCAAAACTCAAGCCAAACATCACGCAAAAAATGCCTAACCCCGCGAACCCGCAGGCTCGGCCAATGGAAACATAAGCAGCGTTTTCAATCGCATCCATCGGGGGTGTCCATGAAATTGTCCTTCCCTCATATTTAAACGTATCGCGGAGGATTTTTGGGAAAATTCTGTGTGATAAGCCCGTGGGTGGCGAGAGCAGATGTACGGCGAAATACCGGTGCCACTCTTTGTTTGGCATATTAAGTGGTGCGCCCGGCAGGATTCGAACCTGCGACCCCCAGATTAGGAATCTGGTGCTCTATCCGACTGAGCTACGGGCGCTCCGCCTGATGTTACCAGTCGAAAAGACCGGTCACTTTCTTAAACGGCATGGAATAATTCACCATGAACGACTCGGTTCCCGGATTTTCATCGCCCAAACTCGCATTCGATGAATGCGAAATGGATACGCCTAAGCGTGAACGATCATCAAATCGATAGGCGAATTCCACTCTCGTGCGGAATTCCAAGGCATGACCGAGATCCAAGTCATCGGTTTTGCCGCGCCACCAAGTGGGCGCAAAGCTAGGAGTTAGGACCCAGCGTTTACCGAAATAAACGTCAATGAGAACACCGGCGCCCAGGAACGTCATGCCATTTGTCACGCCGGCAGCATGGATAAACGGTTTGAAAAACAGAAATTTCTTGTCTGAGCGGTATTCCAGGCTGAATTCCCCACCCTGGTCCTTTTGCCGATTAAAATCGAACCATCCGCCGGAAAACGTCAAATAATCGGGATCATCCGCGCGCGCGGAAAACGTCGCGCCGATGATCAGCGCGGCCACAAGAACTATCATGAGAGGATTATTACGTTTGTTCATTGGATTCCCCTCCCTGCGAGGACCCGATATTAGGGGGATTTGACCGTATTTTACAAGCAGCAGGCAATATTTACTTAAAGCGGCCGGTATCGCGAAAAGCATCCGTTGCCTGAACCAGGCCGTGGCGAATGCCCGGTTCCATCGCCGAATGGCCGGCATCATCAACAATATTCAACTTTAGGTCCGGGCAAGCTTCCATCAGTTCCATCGCCGTAACGATCGGGCAGATCATATCGTAGCGACCTTGAATGATGGTCGTTGGAATTTCTCCGATCACGACCGCATTCTCGAGAATTTCATTCTCCGTCAAAAACACATTGTTGACGAAGTAATGCGCCTCAATCCGTGCAAGGGCCAATGCCGCCGGGCCGCTCTGTGCCGCTGGGCCACTGGGCCGATGACGCAAGGTCGAGCATTGGGTTTCGTAATGATTCCAGGCGATAGATGCTGGGCCATGCACGGCGGGATCAGGATCTATAAGCCGGCGATAATACGCGGTTTCTAGATCGTCGCGTTCAGATGATGGAATAAACTCAGCAAATGTAGTCCAAGCCTCCGGATAAACATTTCGAATGCCGCCCAGAAACCAGTCCAATTCTTTACGGCGCCCAAGGAAAACGCCGCGCAAAATTAATCCCGTACACCTGTCAGGATGCCGAATGGCGTAAACAAGAGACAGCGTCGCCCCCCACGACCCTCCAAATACGAGCCATTGTTCGATGCCCAAGTGCTGGCGGAGGGTTTCGACGTCATCGACCAAATGATCCGTCGTATTGTCGGTAATATCCGCATAGGGCCTAGAGCGCCCCGCACCGCGTTGGTCGAGCAGAATTATCCGATAATGCGCCGGGTCGAAAAACCGCCGATGATTGGACGTCGTGCCCGCGCCAGGGCCGCCGTGCAGAAAGATTACGGGCACACCATTTTCATTGCCGGATTGTTCCCAATAAAGCGTGTGACCGCTTCCAACCGGAAGCATGCCATGATCAAAAGGTTCTACCGGCGGATAAAGATCGTGACCTGTACCGCGCGGGGATTCGAAAGCAGCCAATCCTCGCGCCTCCTACAAAGTGCCGTTGATAACGTAGCTCAACAGCTTGACAACTTGGCTCGGCGATTGGGCAACGGCGAGGGCCGCTGCATCCACTTCCTTCAATGGATGCGTCAATTCATTGTCGTGCAGTGTAATAACTGGCTTGCCCAGCGCATGGGCAAACCCGGCATCGAAAGCGGCATTCCATTGACGGTATTTGTCCCCGAAGCGGACAACTACCACATCCGAGCGCTCAATCATTGCTCGGGTACGAATAGCATTCACCTTGGCGCCCTTATGATCTTTCCAGAATGCCTCGTCTTCTGAACCCAGGATTTCAACTCCGCAATCGTCGCTCGACGCGTGATCGGTGACCGGTGCCAAAAAAACCACTGGTAGTCCGGCGTCGGACACGCCAGTTTCAATTTGGTCTCTCCAATCGGTGTGAATTTCACCCGAAAGATAAACGGTCAGTGCCAGAGATTTCAATTTCGCCTCCATTTTGCTGAGAGCTTGATCGCACTATTGATGCAGTCCTGCAAGAATATCGACATAGTCGGGATCATCAGCAGGAACAAACCCGCGCCGAACCAGAAAATCGATGATCACCAGGGCCGCATTGAATTTGAACTCTTCGGTATTTTGAATTTTTTCGATGACCTGTTCGATCGGCCAAAGCATAAATTCCGCGACCTCGCCATCTTGATTGACCGGGGTAAACCCGTCCGGCACCTCAAGGTCAAAATTGAATAACACATCATTGCGTAATCCCTCGGCGCGCCCAGTCATATACGAAATCGTGCCAACCGGCTTCGCCTGAGCTGCCAAGTCTTCTGGGATACCGGCCTCTTCGTCACATTCCTTGATGAGGTTTTCGAACAAGGAAAGGCCTGCCGGCTGACCGCCGGCGACCATTTGATCCAGCTTTCCCGGGCCGGTCGGTTTGCTCAAGCTGCGGCGCCCCACCCACATCAATGTGTCTGCGCCGCGCGACAGCCAGCCATTCATGTGGACACCGTATCCACGCACTCCAAACAGAGGCACGGACGCACGCTCCATCTCAAACAATGGTGGCAAATTGAACGCCCCGCCCACCGGGTATGGCTCATCGCGCCATCCCGGGATCAAGCCGTCATCGCGCAAAGTTGCTGTCACGTGGGCGAACGCAGCCGTTCGGTCATCGAAACCATCCAAATCAGGCTGAAGATGAACAGCCGCATCTGAAACCCAGAACACATCAGTGTGCTCGCGAAGATACGCCACGGTTTCAGTTTCGATCTGCCCGACGCAAACATCACCGACCATGAATGGCACATACTTGGATGGGTCATAAACTGAGCATTCGCGAATGCGGTCAATGTATGCCATCGACGGTCCGTCCACTTAGCTGCTTGGGTTGGATTGCTTGAAAGATGTCAGCACCCGTTCAACATAGATGATTTGCCGAATGACTTGGGCAATTTGTTCCGCCACGGAGGCCTCCATGCCCGCCATCTGCAGATCGACCTGGAGGTCATGGCCGTCTGACCCAACAATGCGCGAATGCCAATGAGACGGCACGAGACCGCGTTTAGCGAAAACTTCCATGATCCGCGGCATGACCGAAGGATCGGCGTGTGCGGTAACGGAAAAACACGGGATTGATGCCTCGCGCGGATGACAATCAGGCGTGGAAGACGGCATGCGGGTATGAGAATCTGTCTGTGACATTGGTATGCATCCTGAACTGAGAGAAAATCGACGTAACGGCGTAACGCCTGGCCTCTAAACAGAGGCCGGGATAATAAGTCGGCTAAGGCCGACGAGCCGTATCATCTTGGATGCATTCATAACGGCGGCATCCTACTCTCGACGGCCACTGATTGGCAAGTTAGCCGTGGAAATTTGTTTCAATCTCTTATTGCACAGTCGATCCACCGGGTGTGGAATAATGGTCCCCGCGCGAAATATTGGGCTATTCCGATGAGACGTAAGTTCAGTCGCCAATGAAGATTAATATTACCGAAAAAGGTGACGGCACATTCGGCCTGTTCTTTGACGGCGAAGAAATCCCGCTAAGTGCGCAAGACCTCAAAACTCTGCTGGTGCAGATCACGCAACTTCTGGCTCCGGACCCGGCTATTGCCAGAGAAGCTGACGCTCGCAATCAACGGTTTCTTGGTCGCGTCAAAGAAGCCAGCGATGTTGATGTTTAACTTTTCATTCAAGCCGCCGATCATGATGACGTGGTCGTGTTGCTAAAGGCGGCGGAAACCGATTCCGCTGTGGAAGAAAAATTGTATAAGAACATGAGCGATGTTTCGCGTAAGATTTTCGTTGAGGATCGGGATTTTCGGTTCAAAGAAGCCGTGCCCAAGTCGCAAATTGCAAGCGCCTTCGAGCGCTTAAACAGAGTAGCAGACGACGTAAGATCAAAAGGCCGCACGGATCTTTAACCCGAACGGCCTTTCAAAAACTCAGACTTCTTGATGGCGTTACGCGGCCCTTGTCGAACGTCTTCCGTCCTTCGGGTTTTTGACATAGGCCCGTTTGCAATGATGTTCACAATAGGGTTTGCCCGCCACAATATCCGCACCGCAGAAATTGAACTCCTCGGTGCCGGGCTCTCCTTCGGGCCATGAACACATGCCCGGTCTTAGCGCCGACAAACCGATAATTTCCGCCGGTTTTGGTTTCTGTTTGATCGGTGAGCCCCGTTTCGGGAGACCAAGCCGATGAACTTTGCCAACAACGGCATTCTTGGTGACGTTGAGGCGGTTCCCGATCTCACTGGTCGAAAGGCCTTCGTTCCAGAGAGCGATCAGTGCGCTTACGCGCTTTGGCGTCCATTCTTCACTCATTTTTTATATTATTCGCGCGATACGGTGGACATTCCCAGATACAGCCAACGTGATGCGAACCGGTCCTCCTACTGTTTTTGTGGTGCGCTCGTGATCAATTTAAACATTTCACGACAACATGTGCCATAGAACGGCACCAAATATACAATATATTGGGCTAACATCAACATGTTGAATCGGAAAATCTGGGGATGAATTTGTATTTTTTGTGACAAGTGGCTGCAAAATTGATATTTTGCACTGCAGCATAAATTTAGACTGCGCGCGGAACACGGAGTGCGGACATATGACGAGTGACGGCAACGCAGACCTGAAATCCTGGCGGGCGAAGGTCGAGAAGGAGCTCAAAGGCCGATCAATGGAAGACTTCATCTGGCAGACGCCGGAAGGCATCGACGTAAAGCCGCTTTACACTGCTGAAGACTTGGAAGGCCTAGAACGGGTCAACACGTTGCCCGGATTTGAGCCTTATATGCGCGGGCCGCGGGCATCAATGTACGCCAATCGGCCGTGGACTATTCGCCAATATGCCGGCTTTTCGACGGCGGAAGCTTCAAATAAATTTTATCGCGATAACTTGGCGGCGGGCCAAAAGGGACTCTCGGTTGCTTTCGATTTGGCCACGCACCGCGGCTATGACAGTGATCATCCCCGGGTCATCGGTGACGTCGGCAAAGCCGGCGTGGCTATCGATTCAGTTGAGGATATGAAAACGCTGTTCGACGGCATCCCACTTGACGAGATGAGCGTGTCGATGACCATGAACGGCGCCGTGTTGCCGGTATTGGCGGGTTATATCGTTGCCGCCGAGGAACAAGGTGTCAGCCAAGAACAACTTTCCGGCACAATCCAAAACGACATTCTCAAGGAATTCATGGTTCGCAATACCTATATTTATCCGCCGGATCCAAGTATGCGGATCGTCGCCGACATCATTGAGCACACGTCCCACAACATGCCGCGTTTCAATTCAATCTCAATTTCTGGCTATCACATGCAGGAAGCTGGTGCGACCGCCGTGCAAGAACTGGCTTTCACCCTTGCTGATGGCCTCGAGTACGTGCGGGCCGCGCAAGGCAAAGAACTGAACGTGGATGCCTTCGCACCAAGATTGAGCTTTTTCTTCGCCATCGGCATGAACTTCTTCATGGAAGTCGCGAAGCTCCGCGCCGCGCGGCTATTATGGTGCGAATTGATGCAGCAGTTCGAGCCCAAAGACCAACGCTCATTGATGTTGAGGACACATTGCCAAACCTCCGGCGTGTCGCTGACGGCGGATGATCCTTACAACAATGTCGTTCGCACGACCATTGAATGCATGGCGGCCGTGCTTGGCGGTACGCAAAGCTTGCATACAAATGCCTTCGACGAAGCCATCGCTTTGCCGACGCCGTTTTCGGCACGGATTGCCCGCAACACCCAACTAATTGTTGCCGAAGAAACTGGCATCCCCCATGTCATTGACCCCATGGGGGGGAGTTATTATCTGGAAGCCCTGACCCATTCCCTGGTCAGTGAGGCGCGTCAGTTGATCGGCGAGGTTGAGGAAATGGGCGGCATGACCAAGGCCGTCGTCGCCGGCATGCCGAAACAACGGATTGAAGAGTCAGCCGCCAAAAAGCAGGCACGAATTGACCGGGGTGAAGAAGTCGTGGTCGGTGTCAACAAATTCCGAGTGGAGAATGAAGAAAATATCGACTTCCTGGAAATTGATAATCGTGAGGTCCGTGAAAGCCAAGTTAAACGTCTTGAAGAAATCCGTGCCCGCCGTGATTCAAGCGTTTGCGCCGCCGCCCTCGACGCCCTGACCAACTCCGCAGAAACCGGAAGCGGCAATTTGCTGGCCCTGTCGATTGAAGCCAGCCGCGCGCGCGCCACGGTCGGCGAAATATCCGACGCCCTGGAGAAAACTTACACCCGCTACCGCGCACAAATCAGATCGATCTCCGGCGTGTATGGCTCCGCCTACGAAGGCGATGAAGGCTTCGAAAAAATTCGTAGAGATGTCGCCGACTTTGCCGAATTGGAGGGCCGCAGGCCGCGCATGTTGGTCGTTAAGATGGGCCAAGATGGACATGATCGGGGCGCGAAGGTCATTGCCACGGCATTCGCGGATATCGGCTTTGACGTCGATATTGGCCCGTTGTTCCAAACCCCTGACGAAGCCGCCCGCGAAGCTATCGAGAACGACGTTCATATCATCGGCGTTTCCAGCCAAGCGGCCGGGCACAAGACACTGGTTCCAGCCCTGATTAAAGACCTCCGCGACAACGGTGCCGGCGATATCCTGGTCGTTTGTGGCGGCGTCATCCCACCGCCGGATTATGACTTCCTGTTTGAGCAGGGCGTTTGTGCGGTCTACGGCCCAGGTACCAATATCCCCACGGCTGCGGCGGAAATCATGGATATCATCCGCAACCGGCTACTCGCCGCCGAATAACGAAACGCCAAGTCGCAAAAACAAAAAGGGCGCAGGGAGCCGCATTGGCGCCAAGCCAATGGGGCTCCCGTTAGAAGTTCAATATTTTTCGAATACTCAACCTTATTCAGGCTGCGCTTGCACGTTCCTCGCAGCTTGCCGCCTGACAGCGCCAACAACTTCTCTGTCTAAGTCACTGATGAGGTTTTTGCCGCTAGACATATTTTCATGTTTTTGTTGCAGCAATAATATGTCGACCTGGGCTTGCACCTTTTCCAATCGGGACACGCCTCGATTAGCTTCCGGTATAAATCTCGCCATCTTTCAGTCCTCCTATACCGTCAACTGCACGTCGGCCTGGATGCCGATCTTGTGCAGCTTTTGGCCTACATTGTTGAATGTCTTGAACCGCCATTTAACCGACGTGCCGGAAGGTTGGCCGGATACGTCCACCGTGGCGGCGAATGTCTTGCGACCACTGCCTTGGTCAATGGTTTCTACCAGCGTGGCCGTTGTCCTTTCCATCGGTTTGGGTTGCGTTGGCGCTTATGCCTCGTGGGGTTGTGGCCAAGGCGTGTAGATACGCACATCGGCCGCCGCAGATGGCGGCGCCGGGCTGGGCCGGGCCCGCATTCGTTCGTTGAGGTATCGAACGCATGCGGGTTATCCGATCCGGTAATTTGATTTGGCGATAAAATTAGATGGTTGTGAGGTTTTCAGCCGCAAACAAAAGCTCTATGTTATTGGCAATCAGCCGCGACATTTGAAGCGGCGACATTTGGTTGAGTGGCGGCGTGATCGGGGTCGGAATTTCAAGATGATCTGTCAGACAATCTTCAAGAAGGGCGACCATGAGTGGTTGATCTTCGGGCAGGACCCGGAGAAGCCCGATAATTTGGTCGATACCAACCAAGTCGTTATCATCAACGGTGATAGCGCCGTCCTGATTGACCCAGGTGGGATCGAGACGTTCCCTTCAATGCTAGCGGCACTGACTGAGAAAATTTCCGTCGATAAAATCGAACGAATTTTCCTGTCCCATCAAGATCCTGATGTCGCCTCGTCATTGCCTTTGTGGTTGCGGGTCTGCCGCGATGGCATCGACGTCTCCATATCGGAACTTTGGGCACAAACGATCACGCATCTGGATGCCAACGCGCAAATCAATCCCATCCCCGACACGGGCATGGAATTTGCGCTCGGCGATGCCTTGATACTCCGTGCTATCCCTGCCCATTATCTGCACTCGCCGGGAAATTTTCATATCTATGACCCGGTTTCCAATATGTTGTTTTCCGGCGAAGTGGGCACAGCCGTAATCCCGCCCACCGATTGGAACGGATATGTCGTCCAAGATTTCGACCGCCACATGGATTACATGTTCGAGTTTCACGAACGCTGGATGCCCACGAATGCCGCCCGCGATGCCTGGCTTTCACAGATTGTCCGATTGAATATCGAAGCCCTGGTACCACAGCACGGCATGGTCTTTAAAGGCGACAATGTCGAACGTTTCCTGGATTGGTTCTCGGGCCTCGAATTGGGTTCCGGGCTCCGAGCCCCGAAAGCAGAAACCGAAACCGAAACCGAAGCTAGTCCCGATATCCTTAGTGAGATCGACGATCTTCAAGCGCGGATGGATGAGGAAATGGGCACCGAAGTTCGGGCCGAAGAAAAGGCTGCGGAAGTCGATGATTTATTCGCCGAACTCTTGGGCGCGCCTAAAGATGAATGGGAAGAGCCCAAAGGCACGCCCGAACCTGGCTCCGAATACCGTCTGGTCACGCGAAGTGATTTCGATGGCTTGGTATGCGCCGTGCTTCTTGAACAATTGGATATGATCGATGACATTTTGTTCGTTCACCCGAACGACATGCAGGAAGGTCGTGTCGAAATTACCGACCGGGACATTACGACAAACGTTCCGTACGTCCACGGATGCTACCTAGCCTTCGACCATCATCTCAGCGAGATCAAACGCCTTGGTCAAAAATACGAAAACCACATCATCAATCCCAACGCGCCGTCCGCGGCGCGCGTTGTTTACGAATACTACGGTGCCGCCGAAGGTTTTCCGAATGTCTCCGTCGATTTGATGGACGCCGTCGATAAAGGCGATTCCGCGCAGTTCTCCATGGAAGAAGTTCTCAACGCCGACGGCTGGCCGTTGGTGAATTTCATCATGGATTCACGGACCGGCCTCGGCCGTTTCCGGGGCTTCCGAATTCCCAACTATGAGTTGATGATGAGCCTCATTGAGTGGTGCCAGGACCACACCGTGGAAGAAATCCTGGAACTTGAGGACGTCAAGGAGCGAGTTGATCTGTATCGTGACCATGAACCCAAATTTAAAGAACAGATTGAACGTTGCGCCGAGGTTCATGGAAATTTAGTCGTGCTGAATTTCCTCGATGAAGAAACGATTTACGTGGGCAACCGCTTCATGGTTTATGCCATGTTCCCTCAGTGTAATATTTCGATGCATCAAATGTGGGGCCGCGACAAACAAAATGCGGTTTACGCTGTCGGCAAATCTATCTTCGACCGATCTTCAAAAACCAATGTCGGCGAACTGATGCTTCAGTACGGCGGTGGTGGCCACGGGGCCGCAGGTACTTGCCAAGCCGACCCCATCATGGCCGAAACCGTCAAACAGGCGCTTATTCAGAAGATCAACGAAGACGGTTAGCAAGGCGCTCAACGTTCCTTTTCGATGGCAATTGACTTGCTGCAATTGGATGCGGGCGGAGGCGCCGGCGCCCCCGCCCGCCAGAGGAGCCACCGCGTTTTCGCCGTGCTCACTCTTTTTCCGGAAATAGGTGAACGAAACCGTCCTTTACTCGGTTCACAAACGCCGGCTCATGATCGCGGCAATATCTGGGGTCGCGCATAAGATCTTTCAGACCCTGTTCGCTCAAACCTCCATTTGACGCATGACCGTCCGAGATCAGGCCCGGCTCCCTACCGCCCATCATTTTATGGAGGGCGACGACACCATCATATGAAGATGCCAGGGAATCAAACGATGAGGATCCGAGTTTTTCCTAGCCCCAAGCTTTAATCTGCTGGGAAATCTCACCCCACTTTTGCTCACCGCCAAAATGCTCAATTAGACGTTTTTTGTCATTTTCAATGGCCAAATCTGATGCAAGTTTGCCCATCATCGGGCTTAAAACTTCGCCAGCCAGGTCGTAAACCAATTGTACCTGGTCCTGAGAAAACCCGGCCTCGTGCAATTTGGCGTTGACGCCGGGATCTATCTGAATGCCCTGGTCGTTGATATCGATATCATAATCGTCGGGGGATTCAGGAATATTCAAACCATCATAACTGCCTAGTTTCTGCTCTAGCGCGCGATAAGACTTAGCCAGTTCATCTGTCGGAATTTGCTGACGCTCGGAATCCCAAAATTTTTCCGGCAATCCATCCGGAAGGGTTTCATCCGTGGTTTCTCCGGTGCCCGCGCCATCCTCGAAATCATCGTTGGTCATTGCGCCGATTGTGTCGTCAACCTTGGCCGCTGGTTCAGCGTGTTCTTCAAATGTATGTTCAATCATTTAACTCTCCTGATTGATGTTTCAGACTTTAAGAACCGCTCACGCGGCCTCTTTCGACAAGCGCGCTCAAGTAGGCAACCAGTTGACGTTGCCCTTCGATATGCCGCAACACCGCGTCACTGGCCCCCGGTCCGAGCGCTCGCCCCAGGGTAATTGCTCGAAAATGAGCAAGTAGGTTCTCTCCGTCAGTTCCCTGAAAACATCGTGCGGCCATACGTTCCAATTCGCGAGAAGGTTTAGCTGATAGGTTTTCGGTATCGTCGAACACATGCCAGTCAATTTGTTGCTCAGGCATTTTGCTCCTCCACCGGCAGAACACCGCTCGAGAATTGCGCCAAGGTCTCTTCAATGCCCCCGCCGCTCAGGTCCTCAATTGAAGATTTTGCCAGTTCCGTTCCACCTTCAAGGCCGAGTTCTTGCTCAGAACCATCGAGTTGAAGTGCATCGCTTGGTGCCAATTGAGAGTGCGTCCGGATAATTTCCGCCGGCACGCCGAATGTTCGAGCCAGCCATCTCACAAGTTTTTCCTTGTCGATGACACTTTCCGCCTCTGGCCCCATGCCTTTTATAGTATCGAGCCATAAGAGCGTGTTTTGTGCATCTTGGCGGATTTGTTCGCGTGCCAAAGGGGATTTGTACTCCAGGTCCACCAGGCGGCCGTCGATAGTAATTTCGGGGATCACGCCCCGGCGGCTGAGGATACTTAGCGCGCGCGTCACAAGCGGCGTTAAGAGTTCGGATTGCAGCCGGCCATATGTGGCGCCCAGTAGTTGTGCCATCTCTGATGAGCGCTTGAGGACTTCCGTTGCAGTCATTTGTGGTGAGTCCGGTTGCCCCAACCTGCCAACCAACAAGGCTTGACGAATCTGGCTGCGCAAGTCATTGAGGACCAATTCTGAAATATCAAAACGGCCCGGCGAATTGAGTGGCGTTAGCCCGGCCGAGCCGACAGCCTTTGGAATTATTGTACCGGGCGCCAGTTTGATACTGGCCGGGTTGAGCACACCATCATCATCCGCCTGCCATATTCCAGTGA
>JABJBP010000096.1 GCA_018665815.1 Rhodospirillaceae bacterium | reverse complement strand
GACCACGGCGGTGCTGATGGGCGCCTTGGTGATCCACGGGTTGAACCCGGGTCCGATGCTGTTTGAGACGGCACCGGACTTTATTTACAGCGTATTCCTTTTGTTATTCGTCGCCCTGGTTTTCCTGCTGTTCGTCGGCACTGGCGTCATCCGCATGGCGAAATGGGTCGTCCGCATGCCGACGCAAATCCTGTTTCCGGTGGTCCTCATCCTGGCCACTTACGGCACCTACGCGGTGCGCGGCACCATGGTCGATGTCATGTCCATGTACGCCGTTGGGTTCTTAGGCTTTCTGCTGCGTGTCCAGAAAATTCCGGCCGCGCCCTTTGCCATCGCATTTATCTTAGGCCCGCTGTTCGAAAATGAATTGCGCAAGGCGTTGATTATTTCCGGCGGATCGCTGGATATTTTCTTCAGCAGCAAAATTTCCATCAGCTTCCTGGCCCTCGCGGTTTTGAGCGCCGGTGCGACCGTCTATTTGCACTGGAAATTAAAGGGCACGAAGGCGGCGAAGATCATTTCCGATTAAGGCGGGGCACAACACCGCTGCAATTTTGCAACCAGACTAAAACGGAGAAAACGGAGGAAACCATGAGACATATAGAAAAATTAGGTTTGCTGAGCACGGCCATCGTGGCCGCGGCGGCGATTACCACGGCGCCGGTCATGGCCGGCGAATACCCCGACAAACCGATTAAGTTGGTGGTCGCATCCGGTGCCGGCGGCTCGACCGACACGGCGGCTCGGATCATGGCCATCAATATCCAAGATCATATCGGTCAGCCGATTATCGTCGTCAATAAAAAGGGGGCATCGGGCGGCATCGGCATTAACTACGCCTTGAAGGCCAAACCCGACGGGTATCTGTTGATGGAAGGCATGATCGGCGGCCACGTATTGCACCCGGCCATGAACACATCGACCGGTTACACCCCGGCCGATTACGCGCCCATCGCAATGACCCAAATGAACCCCAACGTTTTGGTGGTTAAGGCCGACTCGCCCTACAAGACACTTAAGGATTTGCTGGACGCCATCAAGGCGAACCCCGGGAAACTGAAGTTCTCGCACGCCGGTGCCGGTTCGATCCATTTCTTCGGCATTCATCTGCTGTTGAAGACGGCCGGTCTGGGCAAGGATTCCGCCGTATCGATCCCCTATAAGGGCGGCAAGAAATCCATGGCCGGGCTATTGCGCGGCGAAGCTCAGTTCCATCAGACCAATCTAGTATCGGCCATTGGCTTCATTGAGGCCGGCAAGGTCCGCGCGCTTGCGGTGACCACCAAGAAACGCCTGAAGAACTTCCCCGACGTGCCGACCTATACCGAGCTTGGGTATCCGGGCGTCGACATCTTCGGCTGGCGAGGTGTCATCGGACCGAAAGGTTTGCCGAAAGCCATCGTCGATAAGTGGGCGAAGGCCGTCCAGGACACCATGAAACGCAAAGGCTGGAAGAAAATGGTCAAAGCCGTCGGTGACGTGCCGCGGTTCATGGGCCCGGAAGAGTTTACCAAACACATCGACAGTGACTTCAAACGCTACCGCCAAATGGCAACGGATTTAGGCATCCTCGTCAAATAGCGATCCGAAACCTCTGACGGGCGTACGCTTCGCGTCCGCCCATCTCCCAAAGCCACCCAGCCGCCTCGCGGATCGGCTGGGTGGCAGGCGGGGACTGTTGCCTGCACCGTCTAATTAACCAAAGCGGAACCGAATGCCATGGGCAAGATCACCGAACGAAACACCGATGCATCCACCGCCGGGTCTTGGGGGAAAGTGAACATTTCCCCGACCGATGACGTGTTTGTTGGCAGCTTCTCGACCTGGACATTGACCTTCACGGTCGGCGACTACGCCATGGATGTCGGCGGCGGCTTGAAGATCGGTACCCGGCGCCAAGCGGACTTCGGCCAGCCGCAATTCGATGATCCTGCCGCCGACAACTATGCCACCGTTAGCTGTTCGCGTGACGGTGCTCGGTTCGAGACTTCTTTCGATCACCGTGGCCACAAGCGGCCTTTCAATGGCGTTGTCATTGTGCGCCTGGCCGCCGCGCCGCTTTATCCTGGCGATACCATTACCGTCGTGCTGGGCGACACATCCGGCGGATCGCGGGGCCTTGCCGTGCAAACATTCCCCGAAAGCGCCAGCGATTTTGCGGTCTTCATGGATCCCATTAGTTCCGGCGAATACAAACGCGTCTACTGTGAGACGCCAAATTTCCGCATCCTCACCGGCCCTTCGGAATACTTCACCGTCGTCGCGCCGACGTTGGTTCAGGCTGGCCAGCCGTTCCGTGTGCAGGTCCGCGGCAATGACAAATTCGGCAATCCGACACCGGTCACTGCATCCGGCCTCACCTTGAATGCCGATCCCGCCGTCGAGATCAATCTTTCCGAAACAAACGGCCGCGCCACGTGGATTGATGGCGTTACGCTTGAGGGCAACGAGGTCAGGCGATTGGAACTGAAAGACGGCGACACTGTCCTCACCACGACCAATCCCATCGCTGTCAGCGACAGTGCGAAAGAAATAATTTGCTGGGGCGACACCCAGGCGCAGACCGCATCGACCGTCGGTGTCGGCACGCCGGATGAATACTTCGCCTACGCGCGCGACTGCGCCGCCATCGATTTCACCACCCATCAGGGCAACGATTTTATTTTGTCCGACGATGATCTGGAAGAAGTCCGCCAGGCGGCTTTGAAACATAACGAGCCCGGTCGCTTCGCCGCATTTTTCGGTTGGGAATGGTCGGGGCCGACAGGCACCGGCGGCGACCGCAACGTTCTGTTCTTGGATGATGAGGGCCCCATTTACCGGAGCAGCCACTGGCAGCTTTGGGACGAAGAGGTCGCAGATGGCGCCCCGGCCACCGAAGCCGTCCATGCCCGTGACCTGCAAGCCAGGATGCGCGAGTACATCAAAGAAACAGGGCGGAAAGTCATTATGGTGCCGCACATCGGCGGGCGGCGTTCCGACTTCGAAGCCCAGGACCCGGAACTCGAACCGGTGTTCGAAATTTGCTCGAACCACGGGGTGTTCGAATGGCGGCTGCATGAGTTTTTGGCCGCTGGCGTCAAACTCGGCGTCGTCGGGGCCAGCGACGATCACACCTGTCGGCCGGGCCTCGCTTATCCGTCAACACCGGAAATGACCGTGCTGGGCGGGTTGGGGGCGATCTACACATCGGAACACAGCCGCCAAGGCATCTATGACGGGATGATGGCGCGGCACTGCTACGGGACCACCGGCGCCCGGATGGTTCTTGATGTCACCGCCAACGGCCACCGCATGGGGGACATCACCCAAACCCAGGGGCCGGTCGCCATCAGCGGCACTGTCAACGGCACTGCGCCGATCGAATACATTGCGTTGTTTAACCGCAGCGAGGAAATAAAGCGCTTCGAGCCCAACGCGAAAACTCGCGATCCGAACCGCGTGAAGATCATCTGGTCGGGCGCCACACATCAGGATCGGGGCCGGTTCATGAGCTGGGACGGTGGGTTGGAGATCAGTGGCGGAAAAATCAACGGTGCGGAACCGCTCAATATTTATACGGCGAAGTACGGGATCGACGAATGGACCGAGACAAGCGCACGCTGGCGCTCAGTCACCTCGGGTCAGGAAGAAGGCGTGCTATTGGACGTCAATGCGCCCGACGATGCCGTCATCACCTTCAAGGCCGGGCCTGCCGATCTCAGCTTCACCGTCGGCGAGGCACGAGCCGCGGACAAGCGCTGGGACCTCGGCGGGCTTGAGCAATACGTCACGGCAAGCACGTTGCACACGGACGGCAACACCATGGACGCAACATTTGAGCACACCGACAACGCCTGCGGTGCCGGTGAACAGGCCTATTGGGTGCGCATTGTACAAACCGACTTCCACCGCGCCTGGTCGAGCCCCATCTACCTTGAGACGACATAACGCCCCATGCGGCGACAAGGAAGCAACAATGGATATCCACGACGCCACATATGAAGCGGATAACCACGAATATCACCGTGGCATCGCCAAAAGCCTACTTTCCACAATGAGTTTCTCCGAGGCTGCCGACATCTGCATCGAGAACAACTGGGACGGCTTGTTGCGAATGATACTGGGCATGACGGAAACAACGAAGGAATCGAAATGAAACGCGACAAACCCAATCTGCTATTCGTCCTGGCCGACCAATTGCGCGGCTGTTCGGTCGGCTACGCCGGCCAGGAAGCTGTCAGCACGCCGAATATCGATGCCTTTGCGAAAAGCGGTACGGTCTACACGAATGCAATTTCCATGTTGCCGGTCTGCACGCCCTACCGGGGCTCGTTAATCACCGGACGGACACCGACATCAACGGGATTAGTGATCAACGATGT
>JABJBP010000095.1 GCA_018665815.1 Rhodospirillaceae bacterium | reverse complement strand
TTCCGGATTGAGGAATGCGTCGACGTCGTCTTGATCCATATCCTTGTCCGGCGCTTCCTCGGGCGGGGCTTTGCCGCGGCGGTCGTCTTTGACGTCTTGGGCCTTGCGACGCCGGTCGGCGCCGAAAATCGTCGCCGTTCGGACAAACTGGCGTGGGTGCTCAATGACGTTTTGAATGCGGCTGAACAAGGCCTTCGCCGACAGCGGTTTGACGATAAATTCGTTGATACCGGAATCCCGCGCCCCGAATATCCGTGCCTGTTCCGCAACCCCGGACATCATGATGATCGGCAGGTAGGGGTTCGGGCAATCTTTCTCATGGCGAATACGCCGGGTCAATTCAATGCCGTCGGTGGGCTTCATATACCAATCGACAATGGCCAGATCGACCGGGCGCTTTTTGACAAATTCCCATGCATCTTCGCCATTCGATACGTCATAAATCTGGGCACAGCCGAGAACGCGCAACATCTCGCGCACGAGATTGCGGATAAATTCTTGATCATCGACAATGAGAACGATGACGTTCTCTACGTACGTGTTGGCCATCGTGTTTTGTAGATTGGCTCTTTGGTCAAATCCGGTTTATCGCGCCCTGCAACACGATACCCCCTCCTGTCACGTCGGCCATGATAAGCCTATTCGCAACACTAAATCTACAAGCACAAAAAATTCTTTTTATACAATCTCCAATATCATTTTATACAATCTCCAATATCAATCGACCCGCCAGGCTTTGAACCGTCGGGGTGCATTGAAACCGGCGGGCCCGGCAGACCCGGCGGCGACAATTGGCAATTCAAGCAACTGGTCTTTGACGGCCATCTCAACGATGGCGAAGACCGTGGCGACCGCGATCTCGAGGGCCGCGACGGCTTGACCGCCCCGAAGATAGTGACCAAGCCATAGCGCGCTCAGCACATCGCCCGACCCTTTGGCCCGCAGCGCTAGGCGGGGCGTGGAAATGATCCAGCTCTCGGTCGGCGTGACCAGAATATTGCCGAGCGCATCGCCGCCATCGGGAACCGATGTCACGATGACGGTTTTGGGGCCCTTAGAAATCAGATACTGCGCCGCTGCGATCACGGCCTCAATAGTCTCCATCGGGCCGCCGTGAAGTGTCTCCAGTTCAAAGACGTTCGGCATGATCACATCGGCCGCCGGTACCAAGGCATGACGATAAAATGCCACCAGATCGTCAGGGACATACAGGCCTTCCCCACTATCTCCCATCACCGGGTCACAGCAAATCAAGGCGCCCGGATTGGCGTGGCGCACGTTCGCCCATGCCTCAACAACCACATCGCCGACATCCGCCGCACCGAGATATCCCGTCAGGACCGCCGAACAATCTTTGAAGACGCCATGATCGTCGAGGCCCTTGAGCACAGCGGCCAAATCCGACGCCGGCACGCGATGCCCGCGCCAATCACTGTGCCCCGGATGCTGGCTCAGCATCACCGTATGAACCGGCCAGACATCGTGGCCCAAGCACTGCAGCGGATAGACCGCCGCCGCGTTGCCGACGTGCCCCGACGCCACATTCGATTGGATCGACAAGATACCCATGCGCGCAAGCTTGCCACATCGGAGCCAGGGATTATAGTTCGGCGCGATTTTACAGTTTGTCACTTGTCCTTACCTCACCGCCCCGGAGGTCAATATATGTCCGATCTAAAATTCCAGGCCGCACGACCTCGCCGGTCGGTTCTTTATATGCCCGGCTCCAATGCCAGGGCCCTGGAAAAAGGTCGCAGCCTGGCTGCCGATGCCTTGATCCTTGATTTGGAGGACGCCGTCGCACCCGATGCGAAGGCCATGGGGCGCGAACAGATTGCAAGCGCGTTGACGGAAGGCGGATACGGTCATCGCGAATTGGTGGTTCGGGTCAACGGCTTGGATTCGTCTTGGGGCGAAGATGATTTGAGGGCCATGGCACACGTCGGTGCGGACGCCATTTTGCTGCCAAAAGTCGAAACCAGGCAGATGATCGAAGACGCCATTGCCGTCCTGGATGACGCCGGCGGGCCCACCAACCTGACGCTTTGGTGCATGATGGAAACGCCGCTTGGCATGCTGAACGCCAAGGATATCGCATTTGCCCATGAACGCGTTGGCTGTCTGGTGCTGGGGACATCGGATTTGGCCAAGGATCTTCACGCACTCCATACCCCTGATCGGATGCCGTTCATGGCGTCGCTGGAATTATGCATTCTGGCGGCCCGGGCGGCCGGGATCGCCGTCCTTGATGGCGTGCACTTGGACTTAAACGATGATGACGGTTTCCGCGCGTCGTGCGAACAAGGCCGCGCACTGGGCATGGACGGCAAAACCCTAATCCATCCGAAAACCATCGCCGCCGCCAACGATGTCTTCGCGCCCGGTGCCGATGAGATCGCCTGGTCACGGCGTATCATCGACGCCCGCGCGGAAGCCGAGGCGGAAGGCCAAGGGGTGCTGCTGGTCGATGGCAAGCTGGTTGAAAATCTGCATGTCGATGCGGCAAAACGGCTGGTCGCGTTGGCGGACGTCATTGCCGATATGGCCGGCGATGCGTCTCAGGCCGCCTAGGTTCAAATAAGAGGATCGCCATGTCGAGCAAGACCAACACCGGTAACTTCTTCGAAGATTTCCAGATCGGCCAGGAGATCATTCACGCGACACCACGGACTGTCACCGAAGGTGATGTGTCACTGTATACGGCGCTGTACGGCATGCGCTTCGCGGTGCAATCCTCAGATGCCTTGGCCGGCGATCTTGGCCTGCCCGGCGCGCCCATTGATGATTTCTTGGTATTTCATATCGTCTTTGGGAAAACGGTGCCGGATATTTCGTTGAACGCGGTGGCCAACCTGGGCTATGCGAACGGCGTCTTCGGCGCGCCGGTCTATCCGGGCGACACGTTATCGACGACATCGGAAGTCATCGGCCTGAAGGAAAATTCAAACGGCAAAACCGGCGTCGTCTACGTGCGCTCGGTGGGCCGCAATCAAACCGGCGAGATGGTGCTTGATTACGTCCGCTGGGTCATGGTCCGCAAAGGCAACGTTGACGCGCCGACGCCAGAGGCCGTCATCCCGGCCTTGAGCGACGCGGTTGGCGCCGCCGATCTGGTGATACCGGCGGAGCTTGATCTTTCCGCTTATGACACAGTTCAGGCCGGCAGCGCGCATCTTTGGGATGACTATGAGGTAGGTGAGAAAATTGATCATGTCGACGGCATGACCATTGAGGAAGCCGAGCACATGATGGCGACACGGCTTTATCAAAACACGGCGAAGGTCCATTTCGATCAGTTTTCTGCCAATGCCGGTCGCTTCGAGCGCCGGCTCATTTACGGTGGGCACATCATCAGCCTGGCCAGGGCATTGAGCTTCAACGGCCTTGCCAACGCGTTTCGGATTGCCGCCATCAACGCCGGCGCCCACACCAACCCGACCTTCGCCGGTGACACCATTTACGCCTGGTCCGAGGTGTTGGACAAATTCGAGGTGCCGGGGCGGACCGACATCGGCGCGCTGCGTCTGCGGACCGTCGCCTGCAAGGATCAATCGGCCGAGATGTTCCCGGACAAGGGTGAAGATGGCCGCGCCACCGAATCGGTTGTGCTTGATTTTGATTATTCTGTGCTAATGGCGCGCCGCAGCTGAGCCATTGGGTCGGCGACGGCGCAAAACTCTTAAAATAATTTTACCGACGCGCCTGTCGATAAGTCCCTGATAAGACTCACTATAGATTCGATGAGTCCTTCACAATACAGCATGTATTGAAGGACTCGCTTCGTATTCACAAAATATAGTTGCAGCTGATTCCGAGTTTTGTAATAAAAGAGGCGTCAGGGACGCAGGTCCTGGGAAACCTACGAATGTGCTGCCGAGACAACACCCTGACGCCTCTTGGAGCCGGCCAGGCTCCGTGCACTTGAAAGCGGCTCCTCGCTTCACCTTTTCTCCGTGGACGCACCCTGGGCAGAGATTATCCCGCAGAGTAGAGGTGTGGTCCGCATTAATTCCGATTGTTGCCAACCGGCCTCAATACGCACCGTCGCAGCAAAAAGCCCCTAACCTTACGAACCTTCGGATTTGTCGGTCTGACAGCCGAAACCGGCAGCCCAACCGGCCCCATAGAAGAACTGGAGTTCTCCCGGCTACCTTTTCGGACCCGGAACGGGTCCAATCCAGCAACCATTGGCGCCGTATCCTCACCGGCTTGCACCGGCACGAAAATCCGCCTCGTGGTTAACGAGACCTTCGCTGGATCAGGACATGAAGTTTGAGACCGAAGCCCCCAACGTCCTGCCCGTCACCTACCGTCGGACCTGTCATTACCGAAGCAATCACCGGCCCTCAGGGCAATTCCCACATTCCCGCATGACGGCAAGCCGCCCGCATTCCCGTATGGAACCACATCGACGCTTTCGCGTGCGCTGTAACAATGGTGCGGAACACCATTTTGAATCAACGCGGAAACCTGGGGGTAACGTGCGAATTCTGTGTATAACCACCCAGAGTTTTCACAACCTATCCACAGGTTTCGCACAGGGTTTATGATTGATTTAAAAAAGCCCTGTAATTTCAAATCACTCGCGCCAACCGCGCTGGCCGAGCGAAATCTCAAAGCCATTGCGGACGTATGCGAAAATCCGACAAACATCGCAAGATACACAACACGGTAATTCGAATAATAAATATTGCGATTGGTGGTATACAATATTCCAACTGGCGCACTTTTACTTTGGCCTGAACCATCGTTGACTTGGCGGAAACCTGCGTTAACGTATGCTTTTAAGGCTGTCCGATGAGGCGGCCTGGGGTTCTTCACTATTAAGAGGCATGGCCATGGCGCAATCGAACCGGCCCCTCTCGCCGCACCTGCAGGTTTACCGGCCGCAGATCACATCCATATTGTCGATCACCCACCGCGCGACAGGTGTCGCCTTGACCGCAGGTGCCGTGCTTTTTTCCTATTGGATCATGGCCGCAACTTACGGCCCCGATGCCTTTGCGCCCGCACAGGGGTTGCTTGGGTCATGGTTCGGACAATTGGTACTCTGGGGCATGACGTTTTCATTGTTCTTTCACCTCGGCAACGGTGTCCGGCATCTAGGCTGGGATATCGGTTGGGGATATGAGCTCGACAAGCTCCGCACCAGCGGTTGGCTGACCATGGTATTCGCCATCTCCATGACGGTTCTCACCTTGGTTGTCGCCTACGCTGCGGCGGGAGGCAACTGATGGAAATGCGCTCTCCCTTAGCCCGGGTCCGCGGGCTCGGCTCGTCGAACGACGGCATTCATCATTGGTGGGTCCAACGGCTGACCGGCATTGCACTGATCCCGCTGGTCTTGTGGTTCGTCTTCTACGCCGTCGCCCTGGCCAGCGCCGATCTGGCGACCGTCAAAGCCTGGGTCGGCGCACATTACAATCCAGTGCTGCTGATTTTGCTGATCATCTGCATGTTTCATCATGGCCAGCTCGGCCTGCAGGTGGTGATTGAGGATTACATCCATAAGGAAAGCGTCAAGGTGACGTCTCTGCTTCTCGTCAAAGGCGGCGCACTGCTGCTTGGCGCCTGTTCGGCCTTCGCCGTCCTCAGACTAACTTTCGAAGGCTGACCCGCATGTCCAAGGCATATGAAGTTATCGACCATAAATACGAGGTCGTCGTTGTCGGCGCCGGCGGCGCGGGCCTGCGGGCCACACTAGGCATGGCCGCGGCCGGCCTGAAGACGGCATGTATCACCAAGGTATTCCCGACGCGATCGCACACGGTCGCGGCCCAGGGCGGTATCAGTGCGTCACTTGGCAACATGGCCGAGGATCATTGGGAATGGCATATGTACGACACCGTCAAGGGCGCCGACTGGTTGGGTGACCAAGACGCCATTGAATATATGTGCCGTGAAGCGGTGCCATCGATCATAGAACTTGAACATTTCGGCATGCCGTTTTCGCGCAATGACGAAGGCAAAATTTACCAGCGCCCCTTCGGCGGCCATATGCGGAATTTCGGCGAAGCCCCGGTGCAACGCGCCTGCGCTGCCGCCGACCGTACCGGTCACGCTATGCTGCACACACTTTATCAGCAGTCCTTGAAGCATGAGGCCGAATTTTACGTCGAATATTTCGCCATTGACCTGATCATGGGCGACGACGGCACCTGCGAAGGGGTCCTTGCCTGGAACCTGGACGACGGCACCATTCATGCCTTCCGCGGCCATCAGATTGTCTTTGCGTCGGGTGGCTATGGACGGTCGTATTTTTCCGCTACGTCGGCGCATACTTGCACCGGCGACGGCCACGGCATGATCGCGCGCGCCGGCTTGCCGTTGCAGGATCAGGAATTCGTGCAATTCCACCCAACCGGCATTTACGGCTCGGGCTGTTTGATTACCGAAGGTGCCCGCGGCGAAGGAGGGTATTTGACGAATTCCGAAGGCGAACGTTTCATGGAACGCTATGCGCCGACAGCAAAAGATTTGGCCAGCCGCGATGTGGTCAGCCGATCGATGACCGTGGAAATCCGTGAAAAGCGCGGCATCGGCGCGGAAGGCGATCACATCAACCTGCATCTTGAGCATCTGGATGCGGCGTTGCTGCATGAACGGCTGCCAGGAATTACCGAATCAGCACGTATTTTCGCCGGCGTCGACGCCACCCAAGAACCGATCCCGGTGTTGCCGACCGTGCACTACAACATGGGCGGCATCCCGACCAACCATACGACCGAAGTGCTGAACCCGACATCGGATAATCCCGACGCCGTTGCGTCAGGCCTGATGGCCGTCGGTGAATGTGCGTGTGCTTCCGTTCACGGCGCCAACCGGCTGGGCACCAATTCATTGCTTGATCTGGTTGTCTTCGGCCGTGCTGCCGGCATTCGCGCGCAAGAACTCGTCAAACCGGGCACACCGCTCAGGCCTTACCGCGAAGGCTGCGCCGATAAGGCCTTGGACCGGTTCGACCGATTGCGCCACGCCAAGGGTGGCACCAAGACCAGCGAATTGCGCCTGCAGATGCAGCGGATTATGCAGAATAACGCGGCCGTGTTCCGGACCTCAGAAGTGCTGTCCGAAGGCGTCAAATTAATCGACGAAGTGTGGGGCGGCCTGTCCGACGTTCAGGTTACGGATACGTCGATGATCTGGAACTCGGATCTGGTGGAAACATTGGAACTTGAAAACCTGATGATCAACGCCGTGACCACCCTGCATTCCGCCGAGGCCCGCCACGAAAGCCGTGGTGCGCATGCCCACGAAGATTATCCGGACCGCGACGATGAGAACTGGATGAAGCACACGCTGGCCTGGATCGACGATGACGGCAAGGTGACCCTCGATTACCGCCCGGTCCACGCCTACACGCTGACCGACGAAGTCGATTACATCGAGCCCAAGGAACGGGTGTATTAAAATGGTAGAACTGACACTTCCCGCGAATTCAAAACCGACCACCGGCAAAACATTTCCGGCCGACGCCGGTGCGGTCAACGTCAAGAAATTCCACGTCTACCGATATGATCCGGACTCGGGTGACAATCCGCGCATCGATACGTTCTCGGTCGATCTTGATAAATGCGGCCCAATGATTCTGGATGCGTTGATCAAGATCAAGAATGAGATCGATTCGACCCTGACCTTTCGGCGGTCCTGCCGCGAAGGGGTTTGCGGATCTTGCGCGTTTAACATCGACGGCACCAACACGCTGGCCTGTACCAAGCCGATCACCGAGATCAGCGGTGACGTAAAAGTCTATCCGCTGCCGCATATGCCGGTGATCAAGGATTTGGTGCCGGACCTGAACGGGCCCTATTCACAATACCGGAGCATTGAGCCCTGGCTGCAAGCCGATACTCCGGCGCCCAACCGCGAGCGCCTGCAAAGCAAGGAAGAGCGCGCCAAGCTTGATGGCTTGTGGGAATGCATTTTGTGCTTTTGTTGCCAGACCAGCTGCCCGAGCTACTGGTGGAATGGTGACCGGTATATGGGACCGGCGGTGTTGCTGCAGGCCTACCGCTGGATCGCCGATTCACGCGACGAGGCCACCGGCAAGCGCCTCGACAGCCTAAATGACGGTTTCCGCCTGTTCCGCTGTCACACGATCATGAATTGCACCAATACGTGTCCGAAAAATCTCAATCCCGGTCAAGCCATCGGCAAGATCAAGGAATCAATTTTTCAGCGGATGTAATTTTCAGGACGCATGAGAATTAAAAAGGCCGCCAAAAATGGCGGCCTTTTTATTAGGCGAGATCAATCTCGCCGTTGATATCGGTACTCAGCCCCAGCTCTTCAATCTGTAAGGTCACCTTCGCCTTGACCGAGCCGTCGCCGCTCAACCGGCCGTCGTCGATAGCGGCGCGGATAGCGCCTTCGATTTCGCGCTGTGAGGTAACGCCGACATTCTTCAAGAATTTCCGTATCTGCATGTTGAATACGTCTTCGTCCAAAATGGCCTCCTGATATAATTCCAATCGGCTCTTCTCATAGGGCCGATTGGCGATTAGGTTTCGGCCACATATATAGGGGTGCCACCCTCACCCGGCAACGATTACACCGCAACGCCAGACGCCGACGGAGACTACCGCCATGTATACACCGAAGCATTTCAATGAGGACGATCCGGAAATCCTCCAGGGCCTGATGCGAAACTTCAGTTTCGCCCTGCTGGTCACGGCGCGCGACGGCGCGCCCGTGGGCACACATATTCCGCTCCACGTAGAATCCGACGGCGCCAATGGCCGCCTGCTGGGCCACGTGGCACGGGCCAATGACCACTGGCGCCAGTTCGACGGCGAAACCGAGGCCATGGCCGTTTTCCAAGGGCCGCACGCCTATATCTCGCCCAACTGGTATGCCAACGACGGCCTGGTACCGACATGGAATTACGCCACCGTCCACGCTTACGGGCGCCCCCGCTTCATCGAAGACGCCGGCGAGACCACTGATATTCTTTGGCGTCTGGTCAGCGCCAATGAAAGCGACGCCACAGGCAACTGGTCCATGGACCGATTGTCAAAGGATGCGATCGCCGCCCAGATCAAGGGCATCGTCGCGTTTGAGATGACCATTGATCGCCTGGAGGGTAAATTCAAAATGAGCCAAAACCGCCCCGCCGAAGACGCCCGGGGGGCCGCCAACGGTGTGCGTGCGCTGGGTGGTGGCGAAGCCGAGATGGTTGCCGCTGAAATGGAAGCGCGCGTGAAGGCGGAGTAAGCGACCAGGCAACGTCTTATCGGAACGGCTGCGTCATCAACTTGTCGAGGCGCTGCTCATCGGCATCACGAAATTCCGGCAGGCCGATTTGCATGCCGTCGTGGCCTAAATCCGGTTGATCACGATAGGTCCCGAACACATGATCCCACCACGGCACATTGAAGCCGAAATTGCTGTCGGTTTCGGTGCGCGCCGATGAATGATGGACCCGGTGCATGTCGGGGGTCACGACAATCAAGCGCAGTGTGCGGTCGGCGGCGCCGGTAAGATTAACGTTGGCGTGATTAAACACCGAGGCCGCGCTGAGCAGCACTTCAAAGATCATCACGGCCGCCGCCGGCGCGCCAATGACAATGACAAACCCCATCTTGATGGCAATCGAGAGCACGATTTCTATGGGATGAAAGCGCACGCCGGTGGTCGCATCGAACCCGGTGTCAGCATGATGCATTCGGTGCAAGCGCCAAAGAATGGGGATTTTGTGAAACAGAATATGTTGGCCGTAAATGGCTAAATCGAGCGCCGCCACCGCGATGATGACCGCCGCAACACCGGGCAGATCAATTTGATTGAGCACGCCCCATCCTTGGGTGTGGGCATGGACAGCGGCACCGATTGGCAATATCGGAAAAATTAGCCTGACCAGCACAGTATTTACCACGACGATGGAAATATTCGCCGGCCAGCGGCGGCGGCGCGGTATGGTCAGACGTGGCCCTAGAAATTCCCATAAGACCATGACGCTAAGCGTGCCCAAGAAGGCCCCGAGTCGGATTTGCGGTTCGTGTTCGAGAAGGAATTCCATCGTGATCGTCCGCCACCCAACCAACCGTTCGTCGCCGGCCGGTGTTAATGTATCGACCGTCCGGAGACTTCCTGTATATATGAATATCGCTTGCCTGTATCGAATTGCAGGTTTCGGCGTCATGAACAATGTCACAGAGGGGACTCTCGCCCCATGAACCTCCATCGCCTATTGCAGGCCCGCGCCGAGGCCGAGCGGCCCGTGCGTGTCGGTCTCATCGGTGCCGGTAAGTTCGGTTCCATGTTTCTGTCCCAAGCATTGCGGACGACGGGCATGCATGTCCTAGCCATCGCCGATCTTGACGTCGATCGCGCGAAAGAAAACCTCGCCACCTTGCATTGGCCGAGACACCGTTATGAAGCGACGTCGGCGGCAAAAGCTCTGGCCGAAGGCACAACCTGGGTCACCGACGATGCCGACGCTATCATCAATGCCGGCGGCATGGACGTGGTGATTGAGGCGACCGGCGATCCCGATGTCGGAACCCGCCATGCCTTGGCGGCCATTGAACGGGGCCGCCACATCGTCATGGTCAATGTTGAGGCCGATGTCCTGGCGGGGCCTCTTTTGGCAGCGCGCGCCAAAGCCGCCAATGTGGTGTATTCACTGGCTTACGGAGATCAACCGGCGTTGATTTGCGAAATGGTCGACTGGGCTAGAACATCGGGCCTGGACGTCGTTGCCGCCGGCAAAGGCACGCTTTATATGCCGGCCTTCCATGCCTCGACACCGGACACGATTTGGGACCATTACGGCCTCGACGCGGCACGTGCCAAAGAGAGCGGCATGAACGCCAAGATGTTCAATTCGTTTCTGGATGGCACAAAGTCAGGCATCGAAATGGCAGCAGTCGCGAATGCAACGGGGCTCACGCCCGCGCCGGCGGGATTGTCTTTTCCGGCCTGCGCCGCCGAGGACCTAGCTGGTTCTTTGATCCCCGAAACCGATGGCGGGGTGTTGCATCACAAAGGTCAAGTTGAGGTCATTTCCAGCCGCGGACGCGACGGCGTTGATATCCAAAACGATCTTCGGTGGGGCGTATACGTGACCTTCGAAGCGCCGACGGATTACGTCGAGCGGTGTTTCGCTGATTATGGCCTCATCACCGATGCCAGCGGCCGTTACTCGGCGCTCTGGCGGCCTTATCATTTGATCGGTCTGGAATTGGGCTCCTCTGTCGCCTCCGCCGCACTGCTGGGATTGCCGACCGGCGCACCGGACGGCTTTCGGGCCGACGTGGCGGCAACCGCGAAGCGCGACTTGAAGGCCGGCGAAGAACTGGACGGCGAAGGCGGCTATACGGTTTGGGGGCGGCTGATAGTGGCCGGCGATTCGCTTAGTCTTGGCGCAGTCCCCATTGGACTGGCGCACGGCGCGAGCTTGAAAAAGCCCGTCAAGGAAGGCCAAGTCATCACCTGGAACGATTTGAATTTGACGGATAAACTGACTGGATCCGTTTCCTATGGTGTGCGGCGGGAAATGGAAGCCGAGTTTTCCAGCCCGGCCCGGCATTAGGAGCGCCCGCGTGTCCGCACCCGCCACCCCCATGGATGCCTACCGGAACCTGATCTCAACAGGCGCGATCAATCCCGACCCTATCCAGGAACAGGCCATGCAAAGCCTGCAGGCCCTGAATGACATTCTGCCCAGTTATGGCGAACAGATGGGCAAGACCGGCTGGCGGGCCAGATTGTCACTTACCGGTCGGCGCATGTCGCCACTGCAGGGGCTGTATTTTTACGGCGGTGTCGGGCGCGGCAAAACCATGCTGATGGATTTATTTTACGACAACTGCGCCGTCAACGACGATAAAAAACAGCACGTCCATTTCCATGCCTTCATGCAAGAAGTTCATCGCCGCCTGCACGCCTTTCGCGAAGCCCAGAAGGCCGGCAAGGTCGACAAAAGCTCGGATGGCGTTGCGGCCTTGGCGAAAGTTATCGCCGAACGGGCCTGGCTACTTTGCTTCGATGAATTTCATGTCACTGACATCGCCGACGCGATGATCCTGGGCCGCCTGTTTAAAGCCTTGTTTCAGCACGGCATCGTCGTCGTCACCACGTCAAACCGGCATCCGAAGGATCTCTACAAGGACGGCCTGCAACGCGAATTGTTCCTGCCGTTCATCGGCATGTTGGAAGAAAAACTCCAAGTCTTTGAATTAGACAACGGCACCGACTACCGCTTAGAGCGGTTGCGAGCTTTGGATATTTTCATCACGCCTTCCGGGCCGGAAGCCGACGGCAAGTTGGACAAGGCGTTCCAGGAACTTTCGATCGGCGCCGAAGCGAAGCCGCGCACCTTCACGGTCAACGGCCGTGATGTCGAAATGCCGAAGACAGCGGAAGGTGTCGCATTTGCGACGTTTACCGAGCTTTGCGAGAAACCGCTCGGCCCCGGTGATTACCTAGCATTCGCGGAAACCTTTCACACGGTGGTCATCAAAGACGTGCCTCGGATGAGCCCGGCAAACCGCAACGAAGCCAAACGTTTCGTCACCTTGATCGATGCGCTATATGAGGCGAAGGTTAAATTGATTTGTTCCGCCGCTGCAGAGGCGACGGAACTTTACACGGAAGGTGACGGCGCATTTGAGTTTGAGCGCACCGTTTCGCGGTTGATTGAAATGCAGTCACCGGACTATATGGCCTTGCCGCACAACATCGCCACCTGAGGCCCTCATGCCGGAAATCAAACTGTCGCCCGCTGATTATGACTCCGTTATCGACGCTGCCCTGGCCGAGGATGTCGGCGCGGGCGATGTAACGACCCGTGCGACAATACCGGCCGGGCGCCCCCTGGCCGGCGTGCTGAGCGCCCGGAGCCCCATGGTCGTGGCCGGCCTACCCGTCGCGACGGCGGTGTTTGCGCGGGTCGACCCTCTCATTGAATTCACCCCCCAAGTCGCGGATGGCGACCGGATTAATCCGGGGCAAATCATCGCAGAGGTTGCGGGACCGGCGGAAAGTGTCCTCACCGGGGAACGCACGGCGTTGAATATCCTGCACATGCTTTCCGCCATCGCCACCGAGACACGCCGCTACGTGGACGCCATTGCCGGCACGGGGTGCACGTTGTTGGATACACGCAAGACCATCCCTGGACTGCGCGCGCTCAGCAAATACGCCGTGCGCTGCGGCGGCGGCACCAATCACCGCATGCGCCTTGATGACGCCATCTTGATCAAGGACAACCACATCGCCGTCGCCGGCGGCATCAGCCAGGCCATTACCCAAGCAATAGCCGCCGATACGGGCCTCAAGGTACAAGCCGAGTGCGACACCTTGGATCAGGTTCGTGACGCCATCGCGGCCGGCGCCGACAGCTTGTTGCTCGATAATATGGACACAGACACGCTGCGCCGGGCCGTCGATATCACGGCTGGACGTGTTCCCTTGGAAGCCTCGGGCGGGGTCCGCCTAGACACCATCCGCGCCATCGCCGAAACCGGCGTCGACTTCGCCTCGGTCGGCGCTATCACGCAGTATCTGACGCCGGTTGATATCGGGCTTGATCTCGAAACTTAGGCAATTCGACGATCCTGGCCAAAGGACTGCCAGTACGGCCGCTCAATTCCACATCCCGAGACGGCTTGTTCGATATTCGATAAATTCCAATCTTTATATGGACTGATCAGTCCGAAATTGCTGAAAAATCACGGTGATTTTCTTGCGCCGTTCTGAAAATCAAGGTACGACAAATAGAGGATATGGCAGCAAACAATTGAGCCTCGTCATTTTTTTATCAATTATCAGGTTTACTTGGGAATATTCATGGCACGCAATAAAATCGCATTAATCGGCGCCGGCAATATCGGCGGCACCTTGGCGCACCTCGCCGGATTGAAAGAATTGGGCGACGTCGTCTTGTTTGACGTGGTCGACGGCATTCCGCAGGGCAAGGCTTTGGATATCGCTGAATCATCGCCGGTCGAAGGTTTTGACAGCCGGATGTCGGGCGCTAAGTCCTATGCGGCGATCCGTGGCGCCGACGTCATAATTGTGACCGCCGGCGTCGCCCGCAAGCCGGGCATGAGCCGCGATGACTTGATTGGTATCAACACTTCCGTGATGGAACAGGTCGGTGCCGGCATCAAGCAATATGCGCCGGGTGCATTTGTGATCTGTATCACCAATCCCCTGGACGCCATGGTCCAAGTCCTGCGCGACGCCTGCGGCCTGCCCCACAGCCGGGTGGTCGGCATGGCGGGCGTTTTGGATTCCGCACGCTTTCAATATTTCCTGGCGGAAGAGTTCAAGGTTTCCGTGGAAGACGTCACCGCCTTTGTCCTGGGTGGTCACGGCGACACCATGGTGCCGTCAATCCGTTATTCAACAGTTGCCGGTATTCCGCTGCCCGATCTGGTGAAAATGAAATGGACGACGGCCAAACGCATTGAAGAAATTGTCCAGCGTACGCGCATGGGCGGCGGCGAGATTGTCGGTTTGCTGAAAACCGGTTCCGCCTTCTACGCGCCGGCCTCATCCGCCATCGCCATGGCCGACAGTTATTTGAAAGATAAAAAGCGCGTGCTGCCGTGCGCCGCCTACTTGAAGGGCGAATATGGCGTCAAGGGTATCTACGTCGGTGTGCCGGTGGTGATCGGCGCCAAGGGCGTCGAGCGGATTGTTGAGATCCAACTGGATGCGACCGAACGTGCGATGTTCCGCAAATCCGTCAACGCCGTGAAGGGCCTAGTCAGGCTTACCAAGAAGCTACAGGACAAAACGGCCAAGGCGAAAGCCGCCGCAGCGAAAAAGGCACCGGTAAAGAAAAAAGCGCCGGCCAAAAAGAAAGTCGCGGCTAAGAAAGCTCCTGCTAAAAAAGCCGTAGCTAAAAGGGCAGTGGCCAAAAAAGCGGCGCCCAAGAAAGTTGCAACGAAAAAGGCGCCCGTGAAAAGGATGCCGTAAAAAAGCACCGGCAAAGAAAAAAGCCGTCAGGAAGAAATCAGCCAAGGGCCGTAAATAAAGCCAGGGCTAACGGATAAAGGTGGCGCTTAATGCCGCCGTAACATTGGAACCGAGGGGGTCCCATGAACATTCATGAATATCAAGGCAAGCAAGTGCTGGCCAAATACGGCGTCGCCGTCCCCCGGGGCCATGTCGCCTTCACCGTCGATGAAGCCGTCAAGGCCGCCGAGGATTTGGGCGGCCCGGTGTTTGTCGTCAAATCACAAATTCACGCCGGCGGCCGCGGCGCTGGACGCTTCAAAGACAACCCCGATGGCAAGGGCGGCGTCCGCGTCGTCAAATCCGTCGATGAGGTTCGCGAAAGCGCATCCGAAATGCTGAACCACACCCTGGTCACCAAACAGACGGGGCCGGACGGCAAAGAAGTTAAGCGCCTCTATATAGAAGAAGGCTGCGACATTGCCCGCGAACTGTATATGGGCATGCTGCTGGATCGCGAATCTTCGCGCCTGATCATCATGGCGTCGACGGAAGGCGGCATGGAGATCGAAGAAGTCGCTGAGAAAACGCCCGAGAAAATTCTCAAGATCACCGTTGATCCGGCGACCGGCATTCAAGCCTTTCATGCCCGCCAGTTGGCCTTCGGCCTGGGCCTTGAAGGTGCGCAGGTGAAATCCGGCGTTAAACTGATCATGTCGCTGTTCGGTGCTTTTAAGGATCTCGACTGCTCGATGGTTGAGATTAATCCGCTGGTCGTCACCGGTGCTGGTGATGTCATGGCCCTAGACGCAAAAGTCGGCTTCGATGACAACGCGCTGTTCCGCCACAAAGATGTGGAGGAAATGCGCGATGAGGAAGAAGAGGAAGCGGCGGAGCTGGAAGCCAGCAAGTGGGAGCTGAATTACGTCAAATTGGACGGTGAAATCGGTTGCATGGTCAACGGCGCGGGCCTCGCCATGGCAACCATGGATATCATCAAGCTGGAAGGCTCCGAGCCCGCCAACTTCCTTGACGTCGGTGGCGGCGCCACGGCGGAACGGGTCACGGCGGCCTTTAAAATCATTCTTTCCGATCCCAACGTGAAAGGGATTTTGGTCAATATCTTCGGCGGCATCATGCGTTGTGATGTGATCGCCGAAGGTGTCGTCGCGGCGGCCAAGGAAGTCAGTTTGGACGTTCCCTTGGTGGTCCGGCTGGAAGGCACCAATGTCGAGAAAGGCAAACAAATCATGGCGGGCTCAGGGCTGCCGATCACATCCGCCGATGACCTGGGCGACGCTGCCCGCAAGGTCGTCGCCGCGGTGAAGGGAGCCTGATCATGGCCGTACTCGTTGATAAAAACACCAAGGTCATTTGCCAGGGCTACACAGGCGCGCAAGGCACATTCCATTCGGAACAAGCCATTGCCTACGGCACCCAGATGGTCGGCGGCGTGACGCCGGGTAAGGGCGGCACCATGCATCTTGATCTGCCGGTGTTCGATACCGTGCAGGAAGCCGTCGACACCACAGGCGCCAACGCCAGTGTCATTTACGTACCGCCACCATTTGCCGCGGACGCGATCTTGGAAGCCATCGACGCGGGAATTCCGCTGGTGGTTTGCATCACCGAAGGCATTCCGGTGATGGATATGGTCACCGTGAAGCGCGCGCTGGAAGGGTCGGGAACGCGGCTCATCGGCCCCAACTGCCCAGGCGTCATTACCCCTGACGAATGTAAGATCGGCATCATGCCGGGTCATATTCACCAACGCGGAAGCGTCGGCATTGTCTCGCGGTCGGGTACGCTCACCTACGAAGCCGTGCATCAGACCACGGCGGCGGGCCTTGGCCAGACCACCTGCATCGGCATCGGCGGCGATCCGGTCAACGGCACCAATTTCGTCGATTGCCTGGAGATGTTCATCGCTGATGACGAGACCGAAAGTATCGTCATGATCGGTGAGATCGGCGGGTCGGCGGAAGAAGACGGCGCTCAGTTGATCAAGGATTCGGGCACTAAAAAACCGGTCGTCGGCTTTATTGCCGGCGTCACCGCACCGCCGGGCAAGCGCATGGGCCATGCCGGCGCCATCATTTCAGGCGGCAAAGGTACGGCGGAAGCCAAGATCGAAGCCATGCAATCGGCTGGCGTTCACGTGTCGGCAAGCCCAGCCATGCTGGGAGAAACCATGCTGGAGGCGTTGAAGAGATAGCGACGTTTCCGGCCGGATCATTGACTTAGGGAGGGCGTGCCAAGGGCGCGCGGCACTGCGATGACGGAAGTTGATCCCACTGCATTCCTGTTCACGGGAAACCAAGTCTATATCGCCGAGATGTATGAGCGGTTCTTGGATGACCCACATTCCGTGGATCATCGATGGCATGAGTTTTTTTCTGATCTCGAGGACGAAGCCAAGGATCTGACCCAGGAGCGCCGGGGTGCTTCATGGGCACCGGCAGACGCCGGGGTCATTGGCCAAGGCGATCTGGCAACCTTGTCCGAACAAATGACACGCGGCCACGAGGCCGACACACCGATGCCGCACATCCAGGCCTCGGTTCAACACACCAGCGCCTTGAAAGTTCGCGAGGCGACGCTCGATTCAATTCGCGCCCTGATGATGATCCGCGCCTACCGGGTCCGTGGCCATCTGCATGCGGATTTGGATCCTCTCGGGCTGGAAATCCCCGAAGAACATCCTGAGCTTGATCCGAAGACCTATGGGTTCGGTGACAAGGACATGGATCGCGAGATTTTCATCAATTACGTCCTTGGCCTCGAATCGGCGACGGTTCGAGAAATTCTTTCAGTCCTGAAAGAGACCTATTGCGCCTCCATCGGTATCGAGTACACCCACATTCAGGCCCCCGACGAGAAAGCCTGGATTCAAGAGCGTATTGAACGCATCCGAAATCAACCGGACTTCACCGACCGGGGCAAACAGGCGATCCTCAATCGCTTGGTGGAAACCGAGGGTTTTGAGAAATACCTGGATAAGAAATTCACCGGCACCAAGCGCTTCGGCCTCGACGGCGGCGAAAGCCTTGTTCCGGCCATGGAGCAAATATTCAAGCGTGGCAGTCAATTAGGCATTCAAGAAATCGTCTTGGGCATGGCGCACCGCGGCCGCCTGAATGTGCTTGCCAATGTCATGGGCAAGCCGTTTCAGGCCATCTTCCATGAATTCCAGGGCGGCTCGTCCCGGCCGGAGGAAATTGGCGGCTCGGGCGACGTAAAATACCATTTAGGTTCATCATCGGACCGCGTATTCGACGGCAAGTCCGTGCATCTGTCATTGACCGCCAACCCGTCGCATCTGGAAGCCGCCAACACGGTTTGCCTGGGCAAAGTGCGGGCCAAGCAGAAGCAGCTCAATGATCCGGAACGCGAAAAAGTCATGTGCATGCTGTTGCACGGCGACGCGGCGTTCGCCGGCCAGGGGTTGGTGCCGGAGACCTTGGATCTGTCGAATTTGATCGGCTACAAGACCGGCGGCACCATCCACATCATCATCAATAACCAAATTGGCTTTACCACGGCGCCGCGCAATTCGCGCACCTCACACTATTCGTCGGATATCGCGAAAGCCGTCGATGCGCCGATTTTCCACGTCAACGCCGATGACGTCGAAGCCGTCGTGCACTGCGCACGCATTGCCATCGAGTACCGCCAGCGGTTCAAGAAAGACACGGTCATCGACATGATCTGCTATCGCCGGCACGGGCACAACGAGGGCGACGAGCCCATGTTCACCCAGCCGTTGATGTATAAAAAGATCGCCGAACACCCGACAACCTTGCAAATCTATGCAGAGAGACTGGTACGCGAAAATGTCATGACCCAAGAACAGGTCGATCAGCAGTTTGCCGATTTCGCCAAACACCTGGACGACGCCTTCGAAGCTGCGACGAGCTACAAGGCCAACAAGGCCGATTGGTTTGACGGCGCTTGGACCGGCATGTCGGTCGCATCGGGCGATGCCCGGCGCGGCAATACGGGCTCACCGATTGAACGCTTGAAAGAAGTCGGCAGGGGCCTGACCAGCTATCCCGATAACTTCCATATCCATCGCCGTATTGCGCGTCAGTTGGAAGCCAAAGAAAAGATGTTCGAAACCGGTGAAGGCATCGACTGGGCGACAGCCGAAGCCTTGGCCTATGGCACGCTTCTGTTGGAAGGCAATGCGGTTCGCCTTTCCGGTCAGGATTCGGAACGTGGCACATTCTCACAACGCCATTCCGTCCTCACCGATCAAGAAAACGATGAAAAATTCACGCCGCTGAACAATATCCGGTTCGGCCAAGCCCCTTATGAGGTGATCAACAGCCCGCTTTCGGAAGCCGGTGTGCTTGGCTTCGAATACGGCTACAGTCTTGCCGAGCCCCAGATGCTGGTTCTTTGGGAAGCCCAATTCGGTGATTTCGCCAACGGCGCCCAAGTCATTATTGATCAATTTATCGCCGCCGGCGAGGTCAAGTGGCTGCGCATGTGCGGTTTGGTGATGTTGTTGCCGCACGGCTACGAAGGCCAGGGCTCGGAACACTCATCGGCACGCCTGGAACGTTACCTTCAGCTTTGCGCTGAAGATAACATTCAGGTTTGCAATTGCACGACGCCGTCGAACTATTTCCATGTTCTGCGGCGCCAAATTCATCGCGATTTTCGCAAACCGCTGATCTTGATGACGCCGAAATCTCTATTACGGCACAAACTCTGCGTCTCGAACTTGGAAGAAATGGCCGACGGCACGACCTTCCATCGCATTCTCTGGGATGATGAGGATCCGTTTGATGATTCGAAGCGCTCGCTTGTCGCCGACGACAAGATCAAGCGTGTCGTCCTGTGCTCGGGCAAGGTCTATTACGATCTCTTCGAAGAGCGCCAGAAGCGTAAGATCAAGGACGTCTACCTGATGCGGGTCGAGCAAATTTATCCGTTCCCGGACGTGGCCTTGACCAATGACCTTCAACGGTTCCCGAACGCCGAGATGGTCTGGTGCCAGGAAGAGCCCAAAAATAGCGGCTCGTGGGCCTTTATCCGCGATCCGCTGGAAGAGGTGCTCGAGGCGATCAATCACAAAGAGACGCGCCCCGCCTACGTCGGCCGGCCCGCATCCGCATCGCCGGCCACCGGCTTGATGGCCAAACACGTCATGCAACAACAGAAATTATTGGACGAAGCACTGACCGTGCCGAAAGCAAAAGCGACACCGGCCAGACGCAAGGTTTCAACCAAAGCACCGCCAAAGAAAATGCCGGCCAAAAAGACGGCCGGCCGGGCGAAGAAGAAATGAGCTTCCAAAGCCAATCGTACCAACGACACAAAGCCGAGGTAAATCATGGCCGTTGATATCGTCGTCCCGACATTGGGGGAATCCGTAACCGAAGCCACCGTGGCCAAATGGTTCAAGGCCGTCGGCGATGCCGTCGCCGTGGACGAACCATTGGTCGAGCTGGAAACGGACAAAGTCACCATCGAAGTCAATGCCACAACTGCCGGCGCGCTGAGCAGTATTGCCGTCACCGAAGGTACAGACGTGGCCGTTGGCGCGGTGCTCGGCGCTATTGACGAAGGCGCCGCTGGCGCTACGGCGGCCCCAGCGGCGGCCGAACCAGCCCCCGCTCCAACTCCGGCTCCGGCTCCGGCTCCGGCTCCAGCCCCCGCACCTGCTGCTGCGCCAGCGCCCGCGCCGGCACCAGCTCCGGCGGCGGCCCCTGCTCCTGCTCCGGCAGCGCCATCCTTACCGATGTCGCCGGCGGTCCGGAAGTTGGTCGACGGCAACGATCTCGACCCGGCAAAGATCAGAGGCACCGGCAAGGACGGCCGGTTGACCAAGGCCGACGTTATGGCCGCCATTGATGCCGGCACAGCAAAAGTCACCCGTGGTGGCGGAGGCGGCGGCGCTGTTGCTCAATTCATCCCAAGCGGCGAACTGCCGCCACGCCCGGACAATCCGCGCGAAGAAAGAGTCCGCATGACGAAGTTGCGGAAGATCATTGCGACTCGCCTCAAGGAAGCTCAAAACACGGCCGCTATGCTAACCACATGGAACGAGCTCGACATGGGCGCCGCCATGGCGTTACGGGCGGAATACAAGGACGGCTTCGAGAAGAAACATGGCGTGCGGTTGGGCTTCATGTCGTTCTTTGTTCGGGCCGCGTGTATCGCCTTGAAGGAATGGCCGGCGGTTAACGCCGAGGTTTACGGCGATGAACTGATCTACAAAAACTACTACAACATCGGCGTCGCCGTCGGCACGCCGCAAGGTCTGGTCGTGCCGGTGATCAAGGAAGCCGATGAAATGCGGTTTTCGGAAATCGAAGGCACGATTTCCGATTTCGGCCATCGGGCCCGCGACGGTAAGCTTGGCATGGATGAAATGATGGGCGGCACGTTCACCATTTCCAACGGCGGCGTTTTTGGTTCGCTGAACTCAATGCCGATCTTGAACGTCCCGCAATCGGCGATCTTGGGCATGCACACCATCCAAAAACGCCCCGTCGCCGTGGACAATGAGGTTGTCATCCGCCCGATGATGTATCTGGCACTCAGCTATGACCATCGGATCGTCGATGGCCGCGAGGCGGTATCCTTCCTAGTGCGCATGAAACAATGCATCGAGGACCCGCAGCGGATCATGTTGGACGTCTAAGGTTGGCCCCGGATTTGGCCTAAGAAAAGGAATTTAGATCATGAGCGACAAGTACGATCTGGTCGTCATCGGCGGCGGCCCCGGCGGCTACGTCGGTGCCATCCGCGCCGCCCAATTGGGCCTGAAAACAGCCATCGTGGAAATGCGCGGCACCCTGGGCGGTACGTGTTTGAACGTCGGCTGCATTCCTTCGAAAGCGCTTTTGCAATCGTCGCATCATTTCGAGATGGCTGATAAAGAGTTTGAGCATCACGGCGTCGACGTTTCCGGCCTGAAGCTGAACTTGAAGACCATGCTGGGCCGCAAGGAAAAAGTCGTCGATGACCTGACAAAGGGCATCGAATTCCTGATGAAGAAGAACAAGATCGACTATATCGTCGGTGCCGGCGAAATCATCGAGGCGGGCAAGGTTTCCGTCTCGCCGGGTAAAGGCAAAAAGAAGCAGGTCCTGGAAACCGAAAATATCATAATCGCCACGGGCTCGGAAGTAACGCCCCTGAAGGGCGTGAAGATTGACAAAAAACAGATTGTCTCGTCGACGGGGGCGCTTAGCCTCATCAAAGTGCCGAAGGAAATGGTCGTTATCGGCGCCGGCGTGATTGGCCTCGAGTTAGGTTCCGTCTGGCGGCGCTTGGGCGCCAATGTGACGGTCGTGGAATTCCTCGACGTTGCCCTGCCCGGCATGGACGCCGAAGTTTCCAAGAATATGCAGCGCATTCTTAAAAAGCAGGGCATGAACTTCAAGATGAAGACCATGGTCACCGGCGCGAAGCCCGCCAGGGGCGGCGTCACCCTGACGATGCAAGGCCGCGACGATAAGAAAAAGGAAACCATGAAGGCCGACGTAGTGCTGGTCGCCATCGGACGCCGGCCGTTCACCGACAAGCTGGGCCTCGATAAAGCCGGCGTCACAGTCGATGAACGTGGCTTCATTCCCGTCGATGAAGATTTCCAGACGAATGTGCCCGGCATCTATGCCATCGGCGATGTCATCGGCGGCGCCATGCTGGCTCACAAGGCCGAAGACGAAGGAGCCGTCTGCGCTGAAATATTGTCCGGTGAGACCGGGCATATCGATTACGATTCCATTCCCGGCATCGTCTATACCCACCCGGAAGTCGCCGCCGCCGGCAAAACCGAGGAACAACTGAAGGAAGCCGGTATCGAGTATAATTCCGGCAAGTTCCCGTTCTCGGCAAATTCACGCGCGCGGTGCAACGCAGATGCCGATGGGTTTGTGAAAATCTTGTCCGACAAAGCAACCGACCGTCTATTGGGATGCCACATCATCGGCCCGCAGGCCGGTGATCTGATTCAAGAGGTCGTCAACGTGATGGAATTCGGCGGTTCGGCGGAAGATATCGCGCGGATCTGCCATGGCCATCCGGGCCTGCCCGAAGCGGTCAAGGAAGCGGCAATGGCCGCCGGTGGCCGAGCGATTCATATCTAGAGGCCTTCGGCGTAAACCTTGAATTTCTCAGCGTCGAAGGCTGCCGCCCTGGGCGGCAATCGCCAATCCGCGCCACGCACTCTTTAAAAGTTTTCTTTTCGGAAACCAAACCCGTTTTGGGCGGCCAGCCGGCTGAGTTGTGCTGCAAGCGCCGGCGGCCCACAAAAGTAGATATCAACCTGCTTGCCGTCATGTTCTCGGGCCAAGCCCTTGAAAATTTCCGGCCACCGCGGCCGGTCCAGATTGGTCCTATTTCTTAAGCCCGTAAATAGATCACGCTTCGTTTCGGCCTGATAGACATCCATGGCGACGTCGAGCATGGCGGACGTCATATCGAGTTTGACGCCGGTCAAGTAGACCTGAGTGTCGAGAAGATCCCCGTCCGGGTCCTGGCGTTCCAAATCGCCGAGCATGTCGGAAAACCACTCGAAGGAGAACTGATCACGGTTCATCCAAATGAAATGCACCTTCTCCACAGTCGGCGTCTCAATGCCGGCCTCCCGTCGAAGAAAGATGCTTTTCAGGATGGCAGCGAATGGCGTGACCCCAATCCCAGCGCCGATCAGCACGGCGACTTTTGACGCAAAGATGTGCGTGCTCGGCGTGCCGTAGGGCCCATCGAGATAAGCCACTCCGGCCGGCGCCGCCGGGTCCGCTGCGCGCGCCTTGGCGACGGCATTGAGCTTGCGCGTCCAATTGCCGAGGCCGCGCACGTGCACCGACAACCGGCCGCTCTCCTCGGGTGCCGTGGTCACCGTGAACGGATGCCATTCGTGGCGCGAAACCGCCGGACACTTGACGAATACATAGTCTCCGGGCTGATAGCGGAGGGTTTCGGGAATCTCGAGTTCCAGCCGCGTCACCCCCGATGCTAACGGTGCCATCGCGTTGATCGGCATAGCGCGGTGGGTCCGGCGGAACCGGATCAGGCGTTCGAGGACGTAGCCCAGGACCGGCAACAACACCCATTGCCAAAATACCGGCCCATGCATGAGCGCCAGAATGAACCACAAGACGAAACCGAAATGGGTGAAGTAAAAAAGCTCGAACCGCCCCGACCGGCGGACGAATTCCAGCGCGCAGACCCACATGACGAGAAACACCACGAGAAGCAAGACTCCTGTCAGCCCGGCATGGGTTTGGAACAAATAGAACGTCATGGCCTCGGGCAGGGTGGTGTAATTCAGAAGATGAGCAACGGTGTGCACGGCTGCAAAGCCCATCAACGCATGCCCAACCAATTTGTGGAATGCGATGGCCTCATCAACCGGCACCAGGCCGCCGATGGTGGATTGGCGAATGATGCCCAACAGATGGCGCAGCATGGGCACGAGGATCAGCGCACCGTTGAAATTCAGCGCAGCCCCGCGCAATTTGCACGTAACCGTTGGCGCCTTGGGCGGCGTAGGTTTCCACCGCATTCACAAACAGCGCCACATTGACCGCCGCAAACAAGATCAAAAAAACACTCGTCGGCTTGTTGTTGGCGATCAGTCTTCCGAACTCACGGAGACGTTCGCCAACAGTAGGTCCAGCGCGGGGTCGAGGGGGTGTCGGCGGCTTCAGCCAGCGCGCCCCCGAAAATGTCATCTGTGCCTTCAGTGTGGGATAAGCATCCAGGACGTCGCGGAATTCATCGAAACTGATTTCACCGCTTTCGTCGGTATCGGTGCGCCGGAACAAGGCCTCGGTCAAGCCGTTCACCGCGCCTTCAGGTATCTCAAGGCCGTGCTGGGCAACACTACCGGCGATCAATTGGCGCAATTCGCCCTGGTCGATCTCACCACTGTCGTCGGGGTCATGTAATCGAAAAGCGAAGCGAAGCTGCGCCTCTTCGTCACCGTCGAGCAAGGTGCGGACAAAGGCCAGAAATTCGCCGAGTTCAATTTCACCGCTGGCGTCGTCATCGACCATGGCGAACAGGCGGCTGGTCAGATAGTCGTCCTTGAGCCCCAGTGCAGTGCGGAACTCGTCGCCATCAATAACGCCGTCTTCACCCGCGATCTTTAGAAACCGTTGTTCCAGTTCCGAAACTGTTTTGTCGGCGTCGTTCATTTCCGTCATCGAATTCCCCCGTTCGGCACCTTAGATACCGCCATCGGCCCGATCAATGCCCCGACATCTCGAAATCAATTAGTTCTTATGTCGATATTTGACATTTCCATATTTCCAGTTATATAGAATGTACAGGAGACACACATGACCAATCTGGTTCTCGCGGCCACTGACCTCGGTAAACGTATCGGCACCATCGACCGCGCCTGGTTGGCGACAGCGATTATATTTGCGCTCGTCGTGGTGCTTGCGCCGGATCAAGCGCCTGTCAGTGCGCGGTTCACGGTCGAGGCCTTGATCGGCATCGCGCCTTATCTGCTGTTCGCCATCGCCATCGCTGCCTATGCCAAGGCGACGGGGGGTGATGGTTTGATCGCACGCGCTTTTCAGGGCCGGATGTCGGTGATGATTGTCATGGCGGCTGTGTTCGGCGGGCTGTCGCCGTTCTGTTCGTGCGGCGTCATTCCGCTGATTGCCGCGCTGTTGTCTATGGGTGTACCCGTCCCCGCCGTGATGGCATTCTGGCTGGCCTCGCCCTTGATGGATCCATCAAAGTTTATTTTGGCAACCGGCACACTGGGTTTTGATTTCGCCGTTGCATTGACCATGGCTGCGGTCGGCCTCGGCCTGATGGGCGGCTTCGCGACCCGTTTGGTCATGGCGCAAGGTGCCTTCGCAAACCCACTGCGCGATGATGTCGGCAACGGTGGCTGCGGTGGCGGCGTTGTCCGCACCGAAAAGCCGGTGATGTGGGCCATGTGGCGCGAGCCCGCCCGGCGCCAAGCGTTTACCAAGGAAGGCATCCAGACCACACTGTTTTTACTGAAGTGGCTAACGCTGGCGTTCCTGCTGGAAAGCCTGATGATCGCCTTCATTCCGGCCGACGCCATTGCCGAATTCCTCGGCGCTGGCAGCACCTGGGCCATTCCCTTAGCGGCGATTACCGGCGTTCCCGCCTACCTCAATGGATTTGCTGCCCTGCCGTTGATCCAGGGATTGCTGGAAATGGGTGTCATGCCCGGCGCTGGCATGGCGTTTTTAGTCGCCGGTGCGGTGACCTCTATCCCCGCCGCCATCGCCGTATTCGCCCTAGTCCGGGCACCACTGTTCGCCTGGTACATCGTCTTGTCGCTTGGTGGCGCCTTGGCGGCCGGTTTGCTCTTCCAGCTCTACGCGGGCTAGACTCGCAAAGCAAATGCACGCCTGGAAAGCCACCTAGGACATAAACACATGCCGGCGACGCCTTCCGGCTCGGCCAAGCCCTCAACCATGCCCTTGATCGCAGCCTGCGTAGCCGCCCAGGTTGGCGCCATGCTGGGCTCAGGCACCTTCGCCGCCCTACTACCAGACTTCATCGATATCTGGTCGCTCAGCAAGACCGACGCCGGTTGGATCAACGGCATTTACTTCGTCGGCTATCTGGGCGCCGTGCCGTTCCTGGTCAGCCTCACCGATCGGGTGCCGCCGCGCCGAATTTATTACCTCTGCGCCACTGTAACCATCCTCGCCGGCATGGGATTCACCCTTTGGGCGGACGGATTTTGGACGGCCATGTTGTTTCGATTGCTGGGCGGGATCGGCGTCGCCGGCACCTACATGCCAGGCCTGAAACTGCTGAGCGATCACCTGGAGGTCCGCGCACCGGACTATGATCACAGCCGCGGCGTGGCATTTTATGTGTCGGGCTTCGGATTGGGTCTGTCCCTGTCGTTCTTCCTGAGCGGCGTCATTGCCGACAATTGGAGCTGGCATTGGGCTTTCGTCGTGACGGCGCTGGGCCCTGTGTTCTCGATCACGGTATTACACTTCGCTGTTCGCGGGCCAGATCCCAGAACGGCCGTGGCGCCGAGTACACACCTGTTGGATTTCCGCCCGGTTCTGCGATGCCGCAACGCCATGGCCTTCGTCATGGCCTATGCTGTGCATAATTTTGAGCTGTTCGCGTTTCGGTCTTGGGCGGTGGCGTATCTGGTGTTCGCCGGCGGCACCGGCGGCGGCCCCGTGTGGGGCGTGTCGCCCGCCACCATCATCGCCGGCGCCATTCTATTTGGGCCTCTGGGCAGTGTATTGGGCAATGAATTGTCACGCCGGATCGGGCGCCGCATTGCGATCACATTTATGATGTTAACCGCCAGCGCCATGGCGTTGGTCATCGGGTTTATCGCCGATCAGTCCTACACATTGGTCGCCGGACTGGCGATGATTTATTGCATCGCGCAGGTCTCCGATTCGGCCTCAATCACCGCTGGCGCCATGGCAGCGGCACCGCAAGGTTACCGAGGTGCCACCATGGCGGTGCATTCGTGCATCGGGTTTACCGGCTCATTTCTGGGCCCCGTGGTGTTCGGGCTATTGCTCGATTTGGCGACGCCCACCGGCACCATTGAAGCCGGTGTCACCGCTTGGGGATGGGCCTTCGCGGGCATCGGGTTGATCGCCGCATCGGGGCCGGTGTTTCTTTATGTGCTGAGGGACAAAGCCCAGCCGATCGGAATCTAACTGCCGGAGCGCCGGGCGCGTGGATGTGCGGCGGCGTGAACCGATTGCAGCCGCGCCGCATCAACATCGGTGTAGCGCTGGGTCGTGGATAAGGACGCGTGGCCCAACAGTTCCTGAATGGTCCTGAGATCACCCCCGCCGGCCATCAGATGCGTCGCAAAGCTATGACGCATGGCGTGGGGCGTCGCCGTCTCGGGCAGGCGCAGCAATTGGCGGACCATGCGGACACGTTTTTGCGCGACACCGGGATTGAGGCGTTTACCACGCACGCCGACAAATACCGGATCATCAGGACCCAGGTCGAATGGGCATGCGTCCAGATAATCGTGAAGGCCACTGAGGACCACCGGCAACATCGGCACCAGACGCTGCTTATTGCCCTTGCCGGTGACCCGGATGGAATCAGCGCCGGCGCCCGGCGGCGGCAATTGCCCTCGGTTCAAGCCCAAGGCTTCGCCGATCCGCAACCCGCAGCCGTACAACAAAGCCAGGAACGCCCGATCGCGCTTGCCGACCCAAGGCTCATCGCTCAGCTCTTCAATGGTCTCAATGGCCTCGAGTGCGTCTTCGGCGCTCAACGCCTTGGGAATGGATTTGTGCGGGCGGGGCGGCCTAAGCGCCAAGATCGCTGCGTTCTCAGCCAAGCCGCGGCGCTCCAACAGCCGGAAAAAACTTTTCAAGGTCGACACGGCTCGCGCCGTCGACGTGCGCGACAGACCGTCATTGTTGCGCCGCGCCAAGTAGCCGCGGAAATCGATCGCCGACAGGCCGGCCAATTCCTTTAATCCCGGCGCATAGCCCAGGTGTTCGCCCAGGAAAGCCAAAAAAGCACTGAGGTCGTGGGCGTATCCGGTGAGCGTGTGTTCCGAAGCGCGGCGTTCATGGCGCAACCAGTCTTGCCATTCCTGAATGGCGGCGATGACACTGGGCTCGGCGGAAAATGCGGTCAACCGGCGCTGCCCTCCGGGGCTTCGAAGCTGCGCGCGATGCATGATTCCAAAACCCGGCACAAGAACCCAAGCAATTCGGTGCCTTGTCCAGGATGGAAGGTCACGCTGCGCGCGCCCAAGGCCAGAATGCCCGGCGGCAGACCCGCACCGGGGCGCATACGCATCAATGCCGCCGATTTTACCAAACCAGCCCCCGATCCAAACAGCGTGCCGTCGTCTTGGGCTTCGCGCAGCAATCGGGCGTCCTGGTCGTCGCCGATCAGTAGATCGACGCTCCCGGCGGCCAATTTTCCAATATCGCTGCCCGCCAACAGCGGGCTGGGCCGATCCGGCGGCTCAAAGGCCATAGCAACGACATCAACGTCGAGCAAAAGTGGCCAGTCATGGCTGACAACATGCACAATATCGCCCCATTCGCGCGCCGCCATCAATGACAGCACGGCGGCATGGGACCGGGTCTGCGTGGACATGTTGGAACGCGAAGTCTCAATGACATCCTGGGCGCAATCGCGCAATTCATCCATTTCCGTGCGGTTGCGGCTGATCAAATAGTGCTGCATATCGACAACGCCATCCACCGACCACCGCGCGGGCGCCTCCATGTCATCGAAAATATCGGGATTACGGACCAGAAAATCTGGCGATTCGCGTAAAAAATCAATCACCTGATCGTCGCTCAATGGGGCAGCTTCGCCGGCCTCGGCGCCACCTGTTTGATGTCGGTCTTGGGGTTGCGTCATGATATTTCCTCAAGTTCTCGCCAGAGCCGCGAATCGCTCTATTATAGACCTTGATCGGATTAACAAATACCAAAAGCCCGACCCGCCATCATGAGCGCCGACACAGCTGAAACATTTACCGCCGGCACCCAGGTCAGCATTCTTCTGCCGCTACCCTTGGGCAGCGCCTACGATTACCGCGTGCCCAACGGCATGCGCTTGGCTGTCGGCGACTTTGTCCGCGTTCCCTTAGGCCCCAGAACGGCCTCCGGCGTAGTTTGGGGCCCGGGCAAGGGCGACATTGACGCGGCAAAAGTAAAAGAGGTTATCGGCCTTCACGATTGCCGCGCGCTGCCCGATGCCAGCCGCCGGTTCGTTGATTGGGTCGCCCGATATACCCTGGCGTCACCCGGCGCGGTGTTGAAAATGGCGATGAGCGTCAGCGATGCCCTGGACCCGCCGAAACCGCAGACCGCCTACACCAAGGGCACGGTCGGGGGAGGTATACGCATGACGCCGGCCCGCCAACGGGTGCTGGCGTGCACAGCCGACGGCCCACCACGCGGCCTTACCGAACTGGCCCGCGAGGCCGGTGTCAGCACCAGTGTCATCAAAGGATTGGCCGACGCCGGCGCCGTCACAATGGTGTCCGTGCCGGTGTTCAAATTGCCGCCCGCCCCGGATCCAGAACACGCCGGCCCCAAGCTTTCAACCGAGCAGGCCGAGGCCGCCGAGACCCTGTCCGCCGATGCAGCCGCAGGCGGCTTCGGTGTGACCTTATTGGACGGCGTGCCGGGTGCTGGGAAGACGGAAGTTTACTTCCAGGCCGTCGCCGAGACCTTAAAGAAAGGTCAGCAGGTATTGGTCCTGCTACCGGAAATTGCCTTAAGCGCACAGTGGCTGGAACGCTTTCGTCGCCGTTTCGGCGCACTGCCGGCGGAATGGCACTCCGATCTTACCCATGCTCAGCGCCGCGCGACGTGGCGGGCTGTCAGCGAAGGCCGCACGCCGGTGATCGTCGGCGCCCGTTCGGCCCTGTTTCTTCCCTTTGCCGACCTTGGCCTGATCATCGTCGATGAAGAACACGAAAGCGCCTTCAAGCAAGAAGAAGGCGTCATTTACAATGGCCGCGACATGGCCGTAGTCCGTGCCCAGCTGGGTGACTTGCCGATCACATTGGTCTCGGCGACGCCATCACTGGAAACCATCGTTAATGCCGAAAGCGGGCGTTATACCAGCCTGCACCTGCCATTGCGCCATGCTGGCGCGGCCCTGCCCGAAATCGGTGTCGTTGATATGCTGAAGACCCCACCTCCCCGTGGCGATTGGATTTCACCGCCATTGCGCGACGCGGTGGAGAAAACATTGGCCAATGGCGAACAGGCTTTGCTGTTCTTGAACCGGCGGGGTTATGCGCCCTTGACGCTGTGTCGGCGTTGCGGCCACCGGTTTCAGTGCCCGCGTTGCACCGCGTGGCTGGTTGAACACCGCCTGGCGGGCCGTTTGCAATGCCATCACTGTGGATTTAATGCTTACCCGCCTGATGCCTGTCCGTCGTGCGAGGCGGAGGAAAGCCTTGTTGCCTGCGGACCCGGTGTTGAGCGGTTGGCCGAAGAAGTCGCGCGATCGTTCCCCGACGCCCGGGTCATCATCGCGGCCAGCGACAATATTGCGTCCCCCAGCGCCGCCGCCCGCATGGTCGGAGAAATTGAACGACACGAGGTCGATCTTGTCATCGGCACGCAAATCGTTGCCAAGGGATATCATTTCCCCCTATTGACCCTGGTCGGCGCCATTGACGCCGATCTTGGCCTGCAGGGCGGTGATCTCAGGGCCGCCGAGCGAACCTACCAATTACTCTATCAGGTTGCCGGGCGGGCCGGGCGTGGTGAAAAGCCCGGCCGGGTTCTGTTACAAACCTATATGGCGAACCACCCCGTCATTCAGGCGCTTTCGGCCGGTGACCGTGACGCGTTCCTGGCCGCTGAACAGTCGGCGCGCCGCGACGTCGAAATGCCGCCCTTCGGCCGTCTGGTCGCGCTGATTGTCTCGGGCAAGGACGAAGTGGCCGTTGACGATGGCGCTCGAAACCTTGCCCGGACAGCGCCGAAAACCCAGGAAGTCCGGGTGCTGGGCCCAGCGCCGGCGCCCATCGCCCTGCTCCGAGGCCGGCACCGGCGCAGGCTTTTGTTGAAGGCCAAGCCCGGGGTCAATGTCCAATCGGCAGTTCGAGAATGGTTGGGACGCGCACGCTGGCCAAAGAAGGTTCGGGTGCAGATTGACGTAGACCCCTATAGCTTCTTTTGAGAGATACACGTTTGTAAGACACACGGGACTGTATTTTTTCGGTTTTCCAACGTATATTCACCCCAAGCAAAACCAGCGGAAACCCATGAATTTTCGTCTCGGCAAATCACCCCCGAGTCGTGTTGCATGCCCTGATCTAGTATGTTACGAAATGCCCGCTTCGCGCGGGATGAACCGCAAAGAAGCCCAGGAAGTCTAGGGCTTTAACGGCCAGGCAATAAAAGACGAGGGGAAATCCCAAGTGTCATCGGATGTCATCGGCGCCACCGGCGTTTCAGGCCGCTATGCGACCGCGCTGTTTGAGCTGGCGGACGACGAAAAGCAACTCGATGCGGTTGCCACAGATTTGGCATCGATCGGCGCTATGGTCGACGAAAGCGCTGATTTACAACGCTTAATCCGTTCCCCGGTGATTTCTCGCGACGATCAATTGACGGCCATGGACGCGATTTTGGAGGCCGCTCAGGTCGGGCAATTGACCCGGAACTTTGTCGGCGTTGTCACCAAAAACCGCCGGTTGTTCTCATTGCCCGGCATGATCAAAGGTTATCAAGCCCTGCTGGCCGCGAAGCGCGGTGAAGCAACGGCCGAGGTTTTCAGCGCCACAGCGCTTTCCGATGCCCAATTGGGCGCCATCAAGGATTCACTTAAAACAGCCATGGGCACGAATGTTGCCATCGATACAAAAGTCGATGACAGCCTGCTCGGCGGTCTGATCGTCAAGGTCGGTTCGCGCATGGTCGATACATCATTAAAGACAAAACTGTCGCAGCTTCGGCTTGCAATGAAAGGGGTCGGGTAATGGAAATCCGTGCCGCGGAAATTTCCGCTATTCTCAAGAAACAGATTGCTGATTTCGGTTCTGAAGCCGAGGTCGCGGAAGTCGGACAAGTGCTTTCCGTCGGTGACGGGATCGCGCGTATTCACGGGTTGGATAAGGTCCAGGCCGGTGAAATGGTCGAATTCCCGGGTGGCATCAAAGGTATGGCGCTGAACCTCGAGACCGATAACGTCGGTGTCGTGATTTTCGGCGACGACCGCACAATCCGCGAAGGCGACACGGTCAAACGGACCGGGTCCATCGTTGACGTCCCCGTCGGCAAGGGCCTTTTGGGCCGGGTGGTTGATGGTTTAGGCAATCCCATTGATGGCAAGGGCCCGATTGACGCGGAAAGCCGCCAGCGCGTTGAAGTGAAAGCGCCTGGCATTATCCCCCGTAAATCGGTGCATGAGCCGGTGCAGACCGGCCTCAAAGCCATTGATTCGCTGATCCCTGTTGGCCGCGGCCAGCGTGAGTTGATCATCGGTGACCGCCAAACCGGCAAGACGGCGGTGATCATCGACACCATCCTCAATCAGAAGGCCGTCAACGAAGGCGACGACGAGTCGGAAAAACTTTATTGCGTATACGTGGCCATCGGCCAAAAACGCTCGACCGTCGCCCAGTTGGTGAAAACCCTCGAAGACAACGATGCGATGAAATATTCCATCGTCGTCGCGGCCACGGCGTCGGAACCTGCCCCGCTGCAGTTCCTGGCGCCCTATACCGGCTGCACCATGGGTGAATACTTCCGCGACAATGGCATGCACGCGGTGATCTGCTATGACGATTTGTCGAAGCAGGCCGTTGCCTATCGCCAGATGTCCCTGTTGCTGCGCCGCCCGCCAGGCCGCGAAGCCTACCCAGGCGACGTCTTCTATTTGCACTCACGTTTGCTGGAACGCTCGGCCAAAATGGGTGAAGACGCCGGTCTCGGCTCATTGACCGCGTTGCCGGTCATTGAAACCCAGGCCGGTGACGTGTCCGCCTATATCCCGACCAACGTGATTTCGATCACCGACGGTCAGATCTTCTTGGAGACGGAACTGTTCTACAGAGGCATCCGCCCCGCCGTGAACGTCGGTTTGTCGGTGAGCCGGGTTGGCTCCGCCGCTCAGATCAAGGCGATGAAGCAGGTTGCGGGCTCGATCAAACTAGAATTGGCCCAGTACCGTGAAATGGCCGCCTTCGCGCAGTTTGCCTCGGATTTGGACGCCTCAACCCAGCGCTTGCTGGCCCGTGGTGCACGCCTGACGGAACTGTTGAAGCAACCGCAGTACTCGCCGCTCAGCGTCGAAGAACAGGTCGCCGTGATTTATTCCGGTGTTAACGGTTACACGGATGAAGTAGCGGTCGGCGATGTTGTCCGTTTCGAGCGCCAGTTCCTGGATACGATCCGCGACAAGGGCAGCGACATTTTGACGACCATTCGCACCGAAAAAGCGTTATCCGAGGAAACCGAAGGCAAACTCAAAGCCTTCCTCGACGATTTCGTCAAGACCTTCGCCTAAGGCTGGGACGCAGAGAAGCTTTAAGGAACGGAACGCCGAGATATGGCTAACCTCAAGGAC